>NZ_CP069370.1:3645000-3945000 GCF_019623905.1 Neotabrizicola shimadae
ATTTAGGTAGCGCCTCGGACGAATACCCACGGGGGTAGAGCACTGCATGGGTGATGGGGTCCCACAGACTTACTGAGCCTAAGCAAACTCCGAATACCGTGGAGTACTATCCGGGAGACACACATCGGGTGCTAACGTCCGGTGTGAAGAGGGAAACAACCCTGACCTGCAGCTAAGGCCCCTAATTCGTGGCTAAGTGGGAAAGCATGTGGGACGGCCAAAACAACCAGGATGTTGGCTTAGAAGCAGCCATCATTTAAAGATAGCGTAACAGCTCACTGGTCTAGATAAGCTGTCCTGCGGCGAAGATGTAACGGGGCTCAAGCCACGAGCCGAAGCTCAGGATGCACAGCAATGTGCGTGGTAGCGGAGCGTTCTGTGATATAGCTCATCATGTCTTGTCTTGCTCTCGGGCAGGCCATGGACATGGAGAGCTTTCTGTGAAGCCGGGCCGTGAGGCAACCGGTGGAGAGATCAGAAGCGAGAATGTTGACATGAGTAGCGACAAACAGGGTGAGAGACCCTGTCGCCGAAAGCCCAAGGGTTCCTGCTTAAAGCTAATCTGAGCAGGGTAAGCCGGCCCCTAAGGCGAGGCCGAAAGGCGTAGTCGATGGGAACACGGTTAATATTCCGTGGCCAGTGGGATGTGACGGATGCTTACTGTAGTTCGGTCTTATCGGATTGACCGGGCTGCTGCGGTGTCCCTGGAAATAGCCCCACATCAGACCGTACCCCAAACCGACACAGGTGGGCTGGTAGAGTATACCAAGGCGCTTGAGAGAACCACGTTAAAGGAACTCGGCAAAATGCTCCCGTAAGTTCGCGAGAAGGGAGCCCCGTCTGTAGGCAACTATGGGCGGGGGGCACAGACCAGGGGGTGGCGACTGTTTACTTAAAACACAGGGCTGTGCGAAGCCGTAAGGCGACGTATACAGTCTGACGCCTGCCCGGTGCTGGAAGGTTAAAAGGAGGGGTGCAAGCTCCGAATTGAAGCCCCAGTAAACGGCGGCCGTAACTATAACGGTCCTAAGGTAGCGAAATTCCTTGTCGGGTAAGTTCCGACCTGCACGAATGGCGTAACGATCTCCCCGCTGTCTCTAACGTGGACTCAGCGAAATTGAACTGTGTGTCAAGATGCACACTACCCGCGGTTAGACGGAAAGACCCCATGAACCTTTACTCTAGCTTTGCATTGGCATCAGGAATGTGATGTGCAGGATAGGTGGTAGGCATCGAAGCGGGGACGCCAGTTCCCGTGGAGCCTCCCTTGAGATACCACCCTTCGCCTTCTTGATGTCTAACCGCGGCCCGTTATCCGGGTCCGGGACCCTGCATGGTGGGGAGTTTGACTGGGGCGGTCGCCTCCCAAATCGTAACGGAGGCGCGCGAAGGTTGGCTCAGACCGGTCGGAAATCGGTCGTCGAGTGCAATGGCAGAAGCCAGCCTGACTGCAAGTCTGACAAGACGAGCAGAGACGAAAGTCGGTCATAGTGATCCGGTGGTCCCAAGTGG
This sequence comes from Neotabrizicola shimadae, assembly GCF_019623905.1. Classification (NCBI taxonomy): domain Bacteria; kingdom Pseudomonadati; phylum Pseudomonadota; class Alphaproteobacteria; order Rhodobacterales; family Paracoccaceae; genus Neotabrizicola; species Neotabrizicola shimadae. The sequence goes on from NZ_CP069370.1 coordinate 3,646,513, forward strand.
GAGGGCCATCGCTCAACGGATAAAAGGTACTCTGGGGATAACAGGCTGATGATGCCCAAGAGTCCATATCGACGGCATCGTTTGGCACCTCGATGTCGGCTCATCTCATCCTGGGGCTGGAGCAGGTCCCAAGGGTATGGCTGTTCGCCATTTAAAGAGGTACGTGAGCTGGGTTTAGAACGTCGTGAGACAGTTCGGTCCCTATCTGCCGTGGGTGCAGGAGACTTGAGAAGAGTTGACCCTAGTACGAGAGGACCGGGTTGAACGGACCACTGGTGGACCTGTTGTCGTGCCAACGGCAGTGCAGGGTAGCTATGTCCGGACAGGATAACCGCTGAAGGCATCTAAGCGGGAAGCCCCCTTCAAAACAAGGTCTCCCTTGAGAGCCGTGGAAGACCACCACGTCGATAGGCCGGAGGTGTAAGCGCAGCAATGCGTTCAGCTGACCGGTACTAATTGCTCGATTGGCTTGATTTGATCCAGAAACAGCAAGGTCATACGACCCCTGGATCGTCAAAAGCACAAACAAGACCTGGAACAACACTGATGTTCGCCCTGCATTACCGCAGGGCATGTCCCTGATCCGGTCTGGTGGTCATAGCGCAAGCAAAACTCCCGATCCCATCCCGAACTCGGCCGATAAGTGCTGCCGCGCCAATGGTACTGCGTCTCAAGACGTGGGAGAGTAGGTCGCCGCCAGACCTGACCAGGGACAGAACTCTCTCGAACGATCTCAAACCAACCCCGAGCGCCATAAGCCCACGGGGCAAACAACGGACGCGGGGTGGAGCAGCCCGGTAGCTCGTCAGGCTCATAACCTGAAGGCCGCAGGTTCAAATCCTGCCCCCGCAACCATCGCCACTTGCCTCACGCCCGCACCTCCCGTGCGGGCTCTTGCATTTGTGCCCTCCCCGCAAAGTGACAGGATTGCGCCGAGTTCGCCGAACAACTCGATCGCATGCCCGCCGGGCGCCCCGGGTTCCGGGTGCAGCACGATCCTCTCGATCAGGCTTCGCAGCACCTCCGTCGCCTCGGTTCGGGTCCCGGGAGCATTCAGCGTGTCGGCCAGCCGCTCCACCTTGCGAGCATAGATGTCGACGAGACCCGGATGAAGGGCCACAGGGTCCGCCGCGGGCAGGGCGCTCAGCTCGGCCTCCAGCCTTGCGCGCTCGTCTTCGAGGGTGTCCATCTTTGCCTTCATGCTCGGGTGGAACATGCCGGCGGCAATGGCGTCCACGACTGCGGCAATGGACCGGTTGACCTCGTGGAGCCGGCGTTCCGATCCGGACCTGGCCTGCAACATGGCGAGGCGCTCCTTCTGCAGTTCCTCACGCACTTCCGCCAGAAACGTCGCGATCATGTCCGGCCGCAGAAGGTGGTGCTTCAGCCCCTCCAGTACCCGCGTCTCGACCTCGCTCCGGGCGATCGTCTTGCGGTTGGTGCAGATGCCGCTGTTGCGGGCCGCGGCGCATCCGTAGCGCGTCGCGCTGATCATGATGTAGCCCGACCCGCAGCAGCCGCAGGTCAGAAGGCCCGAGAACAGGTAGCGTGCCCGGTGGCCGCGTTCTGCTCCGGTGGCCTCGGGCGCTTCGGCCCGTGCAGCGAGGATATCGTCCCGGATTGCGCCCTGCCGCCGCTTCACCCGCTCCCAGAGCCCGTCCTCGATGATCCGTAGATGTGGGACGTCCTCGGTCACCCAGGCCTCCGGCGGGTTCGGTCGCGACTGGCGCTTGCCGGTCTCAGGATCCTTCACGAAACTCTGGCGGTTCCAGACCATCCGGCCGATGTAGAGTTCGTTGTTCAGGATGCCGGTGCCGCGCTTCCAATTCCCGGAAATCGTCGAGAAGGACCAGGTGCCCGGCGCTCCGTGGCCGGTGCTGCGGGGGGCAGGGATGCCTTCGCGGTTCAACTCGATCGCAATCGTGCGTGCGCTCTTGCCCGCGTCGTAGGCAGCAAAGATGCGTTGGACCACCGCGGCCTCGCCCGGATTGATCCGGCGCTCGCCTGTCGAGACCGTGCCATCCGGCAGGGCGTGGCGATCAAGACAGTAGCCGTAGCTCAAACCACCCGCCGACTTGCCGGCCCGGACCCGGCCTTCGAGCCCCTGTGTGTCTTTTGTGCAAGATCCTTGAGGTAGAGCGCCGACATCGTCCCCTTGAGCCCGACATGAAGCTCGCTGATCAGGCCCTCCGCGACCGTAACAACCGAGATGCTTTGGAACCGCATCGCCTTGTGGAACGCCGCGATGTGTTCCTGGTCCCGACTGATCCGGTCCAGGCTCTCCGCAACCACCACGTCGAACCGCTGGCGCCGCGCTTCCTCCAGGAGCCGCTGGTAGCCCGCCCGCAGATGCGACGCCCCCGAAACCCCGCGATCCGCGATCACTTCGTTCACGACCCAGCCCCGATCCTCGGCCAGCCGACGGCAGATGCGCACCTGATCCTCGATCGACGCGTCACGTTGCAGCTCTGTTGAGTACCGGGCGTAGATCACTGCTCGCATCAGGCCTTCTCCTTTAGTCTCTTGAGCAGCTTCGCCAGGTCACGCCCGACCTCAATGCTGCCGGCCTGAATGTAATGTCGCTCCGAGGTTCGAGCACGGGCATGTCCGAGGATCGGGGCGATCACCAGAGCGGCTTGGGGCGATTCCCGAGCCAAGGTCGTTGCGGCGGCGTCCCGAAAAAAGTGGGGTGGAACCTGTGTCCCGGTCAAGCGCCCGGTCACATCTGGTATCTTCTGACCGATGTAGGAATAGCTCATCGGATCCCCGCGATTGCAAACCCAGAGCGCGTCGTGAACACGCGAGCCTCGGGAAAGCAGGAAAGGGCGGGCCTCCGAAACGTATCGACGCAGCGCAGTCGCCGCCGGTTCCGGCACCTCGGCCTCCCAGGCCACGCCGGACTTGGTCAGCTCCTCTGTCAGCACCACCGTCAGCGCGCGATCGTCGACGAGCAGGGACTGGCCGATGGTCAGGCAGGAAAAGGCGCGGTGACGGATGGTCGGCATCATGGCGAGAAGGGCCACCATTGCGCCGTCCCGCTGCGCCTTGGCGCGACCGAGCGGGGTGGTTGCAGCGTCGGCTTCCGGGCCGGCGAGGCGGAGACCAGCGTCCAGCAGAACTCGGCCGGACAAGATCCTGCCGTGCTTGCGCGCAGGGTCACCGCGGCCCGCGCTGCGTTCAAGACCACGCTCAACGCGAAGATGGGCAGACCAGTCCCGCTTTGGATCTGCCGCCCGCAACACCCGCAGCGCTCCCGTGAAGTACATCTTGCGGATCGTCAGGCTAAGTCCGGGAGAAGCGTCCAGCCACATCTTGAGGCGGGCGAGCGTGGCCCGGACGGCCGGCGGTTCGGTCAGGACTGCAGGATCGACCCGTCGAAGCCAGTCGAGCCAGCGGCCGTAGGGTCCCTGGTACATGCGCGCAGACGTCAGGCGCAGGCCCGCAAATGCGCCACGCTCGTCGAAGGGACCGCCCTGCCGGGTCAGAGCGTGCCACATCTGCTGGTCAGCCGCGGGCCATTCGGGAAAGGGCAGGGACCTTCCCATCACTTGTTCCCCTTCCTGGCCGTGAGGACATCGCCGTAGACATCGAACACGGCTCGCGTTTCCAGGCCCGTGTAGAGGCTGATCGTGTTGCTGACGGCAGAATGGCCGAGGAGCCGTCGCACCGCTTCGTAGGCGCCAGGGTTGTCCTCCAGGTACAGCATCGCGGCCAGGTGGCGGAACAGGTGGGCGTTCGCCGCGATGCCCGTCTCCTTGCGAATCCGCTCCTTGAGACGCGTGGACAATGTACTGGGGTCGACGGAACCCGTGCCGTCGCGCCGAGGGAAGAGCCAGGGCGTGCCCGCGGGGCACAGCATCGGCGACCGATGAGCGAGGTGCTTGTCCAGCATCCGGCGAACGTCGGGCGGCAGTTCGAACTCCATCGGGCGGCCATTCTTCACTTCATCCTCCGCGAAGACGAGGAAGGCGCGTCCGTCCCCAGGGCGCTGGATGTGCCGCTCGATGTGGATCCCGGCGATATTGCCGATGCGCAGCGGGCAGACGAGCAGAATGGCGATGGCGAGCGCGTCCTCCCGAGCCAGGGCCGCCTCGGAAGGCTTCAGTTTGCGGCCCGCTGCACACAGCTTCTCCGGGAGTTCGAGCAGGCGAAGCAGGGTGGCATGGTCGCGCAGCACCCGCAGCCGGTCGCGGTTCTTGCGCGTCATGCCGCGCTGCGTGGGCAGGGCGACTCGGCGTGCCAAGCCGCCAAGACCATCCTGTATGTCAGACGTCAGGTTGAGACGGCGGGCACAGGCGAGAAGGATCTCGGCCATGTTGTCGATGACGACACTGGACCTGTTGTCGTTGCGGGCGACCATCGCTTGCAGGCCCTTCCTGGCGAGATCGGGCGCGCAGAGCGCCGCAACGGAGTCGATCTCCGCCTTCGGCACACCGGCTACCAGCAGTTCAGAGGCAAAGCGCTTCAGCATGCGGGTCCGTTGCTTGATGGTCGAGGCGGCCAGAGCGGGCATGGGCGCATCGTCTGCGAACGGGTCAGGCGCGGCAAGGCGCTGCATCAGGGCGTCCAGGTCCGCAAGGAACGCCGGCGGCAGCTCGTTATCCGGTAGCTTGATCACATTGGCGCGCTTGGGCAGCGCCAGACGCGGCCCAGGAAAACCATCGATCCGTGACACGGCAGTGTTCCAGGCGTTCACGGCATTGCGCCAGCTAACCTCTGGGCGCCTGACGATCTCCTCGGCCCTGATGGCCTGAAGAAAGGCATCTGCGTGGGCCTGGGTCACATCCCCTGGCAGGACCCCGAGGTTGTTCAGAAAGTGGATGAACCGGCCGAGGCCCGCAGTTAAGTGGCGGTCCTGCAGGGCGTGGACCTTCTGCCAGAGTTCGCGCCACGGTTCCTGAAGAACATCGGTGTGGCGCCTGCGCGGCCCCACGATGCCGACATGCATGAGTGCCGAGCGGGCGTCGCTGACGGCATTTTGCCAGCTCTTCTCTGTCAGCCCGATGGCCGCCGGCGCGACCTGCGAAAGGCGCGGTTGGAGCCATCTGGTGTTTGCAACGGTCTCTTCGGGTGCTCGCCCCAGTGCTTTGGCCACACGGCGCAGGCCGGAAACGAGGTCGCGGCGGCGCAAGTCGGATAGGCTCGCGTCCCCGTGAAGCTTCATGATGATGTCGGCGAAGGTCAGCGGTCCCTTGGGCAGGGCCGCCATCTCGATCGCCTTGGGGTCGATGGACTTCATGTGGTCTCCTTGGCTGTGGTCAGCGAGGAACTCGGGTGAACTTGAGGTGACAGGTCGGGACATTCGGGAAGAGGATAGCACGGAATCTGGAACGAATATGGGGAGAGCCTCTTCCCGAATCCCCAATAACACATTGACACTAATGGACATTTGTGGGCATTTGGGCTCACCCGGAGAGGCCCATCCGGTAGGCCTGATGGGCAGCACGGGTGATGCGCAGGAGGCGCCCACCGGGGCCAACCCGGATCGCCTTCAGCAGCCCTGCGTCGATCGCACGGCGAACCGTCCTCTCGCTGCATCGGTCGAGCGCGGCGATCTCCTTGATCGTCAGCAACTCCTCACCTAGCGTCACTTTGGCGTGCCGCAACTTCGGGTTCTTCTGAGTGGGCATCGTCATTCTCCTGGCTGGCGCGCCCCATGCAGTCCCTGGCGACTTGCTGCGCAAGCAGCCGGACCAGAGCCTTCAGGCCCTCGATCGTTTGTTGCGACGAAGTGGAGAAAGGGCGGGATGACGGGGCACGATGGGTCATCCCAGGACATTGCCTGACCTGGTGACCGCCTGACTATTCCGGGAATTGCAGAGACTTCTGCAATTAGCTCGTGAACAGACTGGTCTTTGGCACAAGCGGCCGAAGCTCGATCAGCTTCTTCTCAAGCCCAGAGAGCTGGTGAGGCAATACCGGCTCCTTCAGGTGGTCCAGGACGTCGGAGACGAACTGCAACAGGCTGCCTTCGGGAGCTCTTGGATCGAGATTGGCGCCCCGCGCGCTTGTTCGCTTAAGGTAGACTGAGATCTCTTTCCCCATGAAGTCGCGCCAGATCCACATGAGGCGGATTAACAGCCAGTCCCTGGCCTTGTCGGCCGGCGCACCCCGCTGTCGAGTTCGAGAATCAATCTCGCCAGTCTTCGCGGCAGCTGCAGCGGGTATGGTCAGCTGCCCTATGACCTCCTCCAGAAGGTCAAAGAACAGGACCAATCGACGTTCTCGGCGGATGGCCTTCTTCCTCGCCTGTTCACACTCTTCTGGCGAAGCATCTTTGAGGTCTGGTGCGTCATGGGCAAGGCAAATTAGGTCCTTGAGAAAGGGATGGAGACCCGGCGAACCCGTCTTCAGCATGGCCTCCATAAAGGAAGCATCCTCATCCTGCTGGCACTGCCGCTCTTGCCCGCCTTTCGCCAGACGCGAAAGCGTCAGGGCGGCATGCCTCATCTCTTCGATGCGAGCAAAACCTTCTTGAGCGGTCGGCGCATTCTGAAAAGAGCGCAAGGCCTTGAAACAATTGCCTGCCACGCCCACCACGATTGAAAGTTGGGGAAATTGCACATCGCGGTTTGAAATGGCTATAGCCATAGCCATGCTGTGCAAGAGCACATCGGTGTCAGATAGATACGCCCGCCAATTAACTGTCTCCTCATGGTTTGGCGCTGACCACCCCGTTCCATCGAGCAGGTCTTCGACGACGATTAGAGCTAAGTGCGGCTCCGAAAAGCACGCAAAGGGATCTCGGGCGGTGGATCGCGTTCTATGGGGCTTCGCGGTCTTCTTGCCTGACATGGTCAGATACCCCCCCTGCATTGGGTCGTTCAAGCTGGTACTTCACCTTAGAGTCAGGACTTCGGTAACGAGGCCGCTACAGTCAAGTGTTTCTGGGCATACGAGGTTGGCCTCCAGTGTGCGGTTTGGTCGTTTGTTCCGCCCTGCCTTCGGTGCCGCCTTCTTGTGAGATCGACCGCGGGTGTATGCCTCGATCCGTGGTCGGCGCATTGGCCGCCAACATGATACTGGTTCAATGCAATTCCGATGTGCCCATGTCATTGGCGTGCTCGATATCGGGCGGCAACAGTCCTGACCACGGCATCATCGGAACCGCGTCCCTGAGGGGACCCGACGGCCTGCGATCAGGCAGGCAACGGGTGCTAGTTCGGGTGTCAGGCTGTATGCGGGACCGGAATGTCTGACCGGAAGTTAGTGTCATTGACACATCCGGTGAAGGAGCACGCTGATGCGTCGTGCCAGGGCAGGTCAAAGCAATTGCGCCTGAGCGATACAAATGCTCTACGCAAAGCGGTGGGAGATCAGGTCGCTCTGTTCTACGGGTTGAAATCTGGGGGCAGCGAATGACGCCGAAGCAGGCTAAATCGTGGGCCGGTTTTCTTGGTCGAATGTCGCGAGTAACATGAAGGGCGATGTCAACAGGGTCCTAACGTACTGGCGCACATCGCTTGCTGACGGGGCGCTGGGCGAGGGGAAGTTCACGCAAGCCGACCGAAAGCGGTTTGTCGACGTGCCAGGCGAGGCGCTGAAGACTGGCGTTCTGCCGGATGAGGCCGTGGAGCGTGTGTTTCGCGGCCAAGCTTCGGTGAAGGCGATGGGCGTTCGGTTCTGGCCGCTGGTGATGGCGCGGAAATCGTCGCATGGGGCTGCTCGGGCGGGCGGGCTGCCGGAAATCGTCGCGCCTGTGGTGACCGAGGCGACCGTTGATCGAGCCGGGCGGATCACTCCCACCCGAAATGCCTTGGCGCGCGACCTGCTGACGCCTTTGCCCTCTGGCGAGTTTGCCATCGGGTCTGTGGACGCGCTGGACTCGTTTCTGACCGAGAACCCGCTGCCAGAAATGATGTTAGACGACTCCTGGCAGGAATACCTCGGGCACTGTCGGAAGATGGTGGACGCTGTCTCACAGGGATGGCCGCGTGGTGATGCGGATTACCAGCCAGTCGGGGCTGGGTTCCTCGAACTCGCCGAAGATGCCAATGCAACGGTGCGCGGCATTCTTGATCTTTACGACAAGCTCCTTGCTGAAAAGCCCGATGCCCCGTTGCTTGGGCAGATCGCGCAGCCTAGGAAGACCACTAGCGGCCTAGACCACCGGATCGAGCGGGAATTCGCACGCCGCCTCGGTCATTCGAACGCGAGCTTCCCTTTGGCAGAGCACCAGAGACAGGTCTTGGCTTGGCTGGACGCGTCCTCGCCGGGCGAGGTCATTGCCGTAAACGGCCCGCCGGGTACGGGCAAGACGACCATGCTGCTGTCGGCGGTTGCCGGGCTCTGGGTGCGTGCTGCGTTGCGCGGCGATGATCCGCCGGTGATTGTGGCCGCTTCCTCGAACAACCAAGCAGTCACGAATATCATCGACGCCTTTGGGAAGGACTTCGGCAAAGGGGAGGGGCCTTTTGCCGGGCGCTGGCTACCTGAGGTGGAAAGTTTCGGGATGTTCCTCGCGTCGTATTCGCGGCGACTGGAAGCGGCGCGCCGCTACCAGACCGAAGAGTTCCAGACGGAGCGAGAAACGGTTGCCTATGTCCAGCGGGCAAAGGAAGCGTACCTTCAGGCCGCCAGGGAAGCCTTTCCTGACCTGCCGAACCCTGACGTCGCAACTGTGGTGTCGGCCCTTCAAAAGCGGATGGCATCCGAGGTCGAGAAGCTTTCTCGCATCGATAGCGCAGCCAACTCGCGCCGCGCTGCAACCGAAGCTCTCAACGCGCAACTTGGCCCCGACCCGGAAGCAGTCGAGGCTATACGGGCAGAAGACGTTGCTCAGCGCACTGCCGCGCTTGAGAAGCGGCGGGAGGCGAGGGCGGCGCTCGATCGGCATCTGGCCAAGGAGTCCTGGCTAACCTCGGTCTTTGGGTTCCTTTCGTCGGTCAAGGAAAAGCGCGCCCTCCGTGCCCGGCTGGCGATCGGCGATCTGTTGCCGGGCTTGGAGGGCGCAAAGCGCGTGAGCGAGATCGAGGAGCGGGTCAGGACCGAACTGGGATCAGCAGAGGACGCGCTGAAGACGGCAGAACAGACACTGGCACGGACGAGGGTCCTGCGGCGCGAGTTCCTTGAAGCGGAAAGGGGCTGGGAAGCCGCGGCGTCTGCCTTCGGCGGTGGTGATGACATCGCCGAACTAGAACGCTGTGCAGACCTCGAAACTCGCTTCCCGTTGTTCCTGCTGGCGACGCACTATTGGGAAGGACGGTGGCTGCTGGCGATGGAGGCCGACCTCGCAGCTATTGTTGCTGCGAAGGGTAAGAACGGGAAGTCGACCGTCATTCCCCGGTGGCATCGTCGGATGATGTTGACGCCTTGCGCCGTGGCCACCTTCGCCAGCCTGCCCGGCAAGATGACCTACACGCGGCGCGACGGCGGGAAGTGGGCGACCGAATACCTGTTCGGCTTCATCGACCTCTTGATCGTCGATGAAGCCGGTCAGGTCCTGCCCGAGGTTGCCGGAGCATCGTTCGCCCTAGCGAAACGCGCCCTTGTCATCGGCGATACGCGGCAGATCGAACCAATCTCCTCGGTGCCGCGACCCGTCGACGTCGGTAACCTGCGAAACTGCGGCCTTCTGGGCGGCGAGACCGACATTGAGGCGCTTGCGGCACGCGGGATTTGCAGCACAAGCGGAAGTGCCATGCGCCTCGCGCAAGAGGCTTGCCGTGTGTCGCCGTATCCTGATCTTGAGAAGGGACTCTACCTCTTCGAGCACCGGCGGTGCTACGACGAAATCATCAGCTTCAGCAACGCCTTGTGCTATAAGGGAAAGCTCCGGCCACTGAGGGGAAAGGCCCCCGCAGACGCAGGACTTCCGGCGCTTGGGTATCTCCATATCGATGGTCGGGCGGTGACCTCGGGCAGCAGTCGGGCCAACCTACTTGAGGCCCAGACAATCGCCGCCTGGCTTGACGAAAACCGCGCTGGGCTGGAAGCCCGGTATCGCAGGCCGTTGGAGCAGATCGTCGGGATCGTTACGCCCTTTGGCCGTCAGGTGCGCGAAATCCGCGACGCCTGTGCCAGCCGGAGGATTTCGGTTGATGGGCGCGAAGGCATGACCATTGGCACGGTCCACGCCCTCCAGGGCGCTGAACGGCCGGTCGTGATCTTCTCCCCCGTCTATTCCAAGCATGCCGACGGCGGCTTCATCGATGCATCGCCCAGCATGCTGAATGTCACCGTCTCTCGGGCCAAAGACAGTTGCCTTGTCTTCGGCGACATGGATGTCATGGCCGCGGCCCAGACCGGTTCGCCCCGTTCGATCTTGTCGGAGTTCCTGTTCGCCTCAGAGACCAATGCGCTCGAGTTCGCGGCCGAGCCCCGGACGGACCTGAAACAAGGAAGCGGCCAGATCCAGATGCTGCGGGATGCCGCCGGGCACGATGCTTTCTTGCTGGACGCACTTTCGGCGGGTGGGCGGCGTTATACCATCGTCAGCCCTTGGGTGATCGCGGGCACGATGGAACGCGTCGGACTGATCACCGCCTTTGAAGCGGCCATCCGACGGGGTGCCGAGATCGACGTCTTCGCCGATCCGTTGCTCAACGAGGGTCCGGCCGCCAGTGGCTTGACCCAGATGAAGGCGGTCGAGAAGGTTCTTGCAGGGGTCGGGGTCCGTCTCCACAAGTTGCCGAAGCTGCACAGCAAGATCGTGGCGATCGACAGCGACGTTCTGTGCATCGGGTCCTACAACTGGCTTAGCGCCGATCGGCAGGGTAAGTATGCGAGGCACGAGACGTCATTTGTCTACCGCGGCCAGCATCTCGAGGACGAGATACGCACGATCGTCGGTAGTCTGAAGCGCAGGGAGAAATAGCGAACGGGCGGCGAGGGCGGAGTTTGCGGGTCAACAATAGGTCAAAGGGCTGTCGCGGTATCCGTTATGCTGCGCCCGCCGCGCAGGGTCCGTCCAGTCACGATTGAAGTGCAACGGCTTGGTTGAAGACTTCGTTTGGGGTCTTGTATCCGAGGCATTGCCTTGGGGTGTTATTGTATCGCTCGACGATACGGTTGTTGCCCTGTTGGGGCAATCCTCCCCGCTTTAACGGGGCGCGACCGTAGAACTACGCGGCCATCTTTAGCTTCATGGCAGGTGTGACCCCGCCGATGCCCATCTTGGGTCGTTCGTTGTTGTAGGTCCAGAGCCATTCGGTGGCGATCTGCTGCATCTCCTCAATGGTTTCAAGAATGTGGAGGTCCAGCCATTCATGGCGAACTGTCCGGTTGTAGCGCTCAATATAGGCGTTCTGCTGTGGCTTTCCGGGCTGGATGTAGGTCAGGACGATGCCCTGCTTCTCGGCCCAGGTCATGAGGGTTGAACTGACGTATTCCGGGCCGTTGTCGACCCTTATGGCGAGGGGCTTGCCGCGCCACTCGACAATCTGGTTCAGGGACCGGACAACCCGCTCTGCTGGCAACGAGAAGTCGACCTCGATACCCAAGCCTTCGCGGTTGAAGTCATCCAGCACGTTCAGCAGCCGGAACTGCCGCCCATCCGCCAGCCGATCCGCCATGAAGTCCATCGACCAGACGAGGTTCGGCGCGTCCGGCACCACCAAGGCCTCAGGCTTCTCGCGCTTCAGCCGTCTGCGGGGCTTGAGCCGCAGGTTCAGCTCCAGGGCGCAGTAGATGCGGTAGACCCGCTTGTGGTTCCAAGGATGGCCTTTGACGTTGCGCAAGTGCAGCAAACACAAGCCAAAACCCCAGGTCTTGCGGGCATCGGTCAGCCCCACCAGAAGGTCGGCGATCTACTCGTTCTCGTCTCGCAGCTTCGGGCTGTAGCGATAACAAGTCTCGCTGAGGCCAAGAGCAAGGCAGACCAGCGCAATGCTGACCCCGTGTCGCGCCACCGTTTTCTCGGCCATCTGGCGGCGTTGAGATGGCCGCATCACTTTTCTCTCAAGGCCTCCTTGAGCAAATCGGCCTGCATGCTGGGGTCAGCATACATCCGCTTCAACCGCCGGTTCTCGTCTTCAATCGCCATCATCTGGCTGATCAAGGATGTGTCCATGCCGCCATACTTCGCCCGCCACTTGCAAAGCGATGCGCAGCTCATGCCATGAGCCCGGCACACTCGGCCACCGGCATCCCGCCTTCGGCCTGCCGCAGGATCGCGAGGATATGTGCCTCAGTGTATCTGCTTGTCTTCATTCGGAATCTCCTCATGCATTTTGCCGAGAAAATTCTACTTATGCAGCACCTTAACCATGGCGAGCATTACCCATTTGGGCCCTCCCCACGCAGCGACAATATCGCGCCGAGCTCGCCAGAGAGTTCGATCGCATGGCCGCCGGGAGCCGCAGGCTCGGGCAGCAGACCACTGTGACAGCCTGAACAATCTTGCATCCAGGTGCACAAATATAGTTGAACATCCGTAAAACATGCGATACATATGTGCATCCACTGGAGGAGGAGAGCCATGTCCCATTCGATGATGACCAGCCTGCGTGCTTTGACGATTGCTGCCTTCGGGCTGTCCGTGACCGCCGCGGCGGCGCTGGCCGAAGTGTCCCAGCCGACCGTTGCGAAAGAGGACATCGTCCTCGTCACCACGGTGATCAACGCCACGAACCCCTACATGGCGTCATGGATCGAAGGCTCGAAGGCCCTGGGCGAAAAGCTCGGCCTGCCGGTCGAGATCGTGCAGTCCAACGGGTCCTCGCAGACCCAGATCGCCGGAATCCAGGCGCTGGCCGCGAAGGGCAAGAAGATCGTTCTGGTGACGAACCCGCTGGCGGCCTCGGACGTGCCGGCCATCGCCAACACGATCAAGCAGAACGGCGGCTACATGGCCGTCTGGTGGAACATGCCGCCGAACATGGAGCCGGCCGATGTGGGTGACCATTTCGTCGCCTTCGGCACCTACAACGGCTACACCGCCGGCGAATGCGGCGCCAAGGCGCTGGTCGCGGCGATGGGCGGCAAGGGCGGCATCATCGCCCTGCCGGGGGTGCTGGACAGCACCGTCAGCCAAGAGCGCGTCGCCGGCCTGAAGAACGTGATCAAGGATTACCCGGACATCACCCTGCTGGACGAACAGCCCGCGAACTGGGACCAGGCCATCGCGCTGAAGACCACGCAGCAGCTGATCGCCAAGTACGGCGACCAGATCGATGGTGTCTGGACCGCGGATGACGCGATGATGCTGGGCGCCTATGAGGCCATCAAGAAGGCCGACATGATCGATGAGGTGCATTTCTCGGGCGAGGGTGCCTATCCGCCGGTGGTGGACCTGATGGTGAACCAGCCCGACGGGGATGTCGTCGCGGCCTCGTCCTTCCACCGCGGCTACAAGGCGGCGGCAACCGGCATGCTGATCGCCTACAAGGCGGCGGTGGGCGAGATCGACATCTCGAAGCTGACACCCGAACAGCGCCATGGCCAGTATGCGATCGACTGCGTCACCCCGGCCAATGCCAAGGACTTCCAGGCCAATGGCGGTATCGACCCGACCTGGCTGGACCGTCTGATCCAGGATCCCTTCATGGATCTGGTGGGCGGCCCGGTCGAAGGCCCGCAGGGCTGACACCTGCTAGTCACGCTGCCGCCCCTCATGGGCGGCAGCCCTTCCGGAACGGAGCGAACCCATGACCTTCCTGACAGGAACCGGCGCCGCTTCGGGCTGCGCCCGGCTGAACTGGCGCAGCGGATTGGCCGAAGTCGCCATCCTGGCCGCGCTGATCGTCGTCTTCTCGATCCTGAACCCGACGCATTTCCCGACCCTGGTCAACCTGAATACCATCCTGAACTCGGCGGCCATTCCCGTGGTGATCGGCGTGGGGGCAAGCCTTGTGGTGCTGACCGGGCGCATCGACCTGTCGGTCGAGGGGGTGATGGGGGCGGCGGGCATGGTCTTCGTGCTTCTCTCCGCCAACAGCCGCGAGACGGCCGACATCGGCTGGCTGGCCTACCCTGTCGCGATCGGCGTCGGCCTGGCCCTTGGCGCGGCGACGGGCCTTGTCCATGCCTTCGCCAAGGTGCCGTCCTTCATCGTCTCGCTGGGCATGTGGTACGTGGGCCTGGGCATTGCAGCCGTTCTCTTCGGCTATGAGATGATCCCCTTCCTGTCGGACGAGGCCGCCGTCGCCTGGCCCACCGCCACGACCTTCGGCCTTCCCAACAGTTTCCTCCTGGCGCTCTGCATCGTGGCCTTCGGCTGGCTGATCGAGCGTTACACGCGGCTCGGCCGCTATACCCGCGCCATCGGCAACAACGAGGGCGTGGCGCGGATGACCGGCATTCCGGTGGCGGCCTATGTCGTGCTGATCTTCGCCTTCGCCGGGGCCTGTTCGGCGCTGGCCGGCATCATGGGCAGCCTGGCCCTGGGGGCGGGCGCCGCGAATGTGGGCGTCGGCATGCTGTTCCTGACGCTGGCCGCCATCGTGATCGGCGGCACGCCGCTGGGCGGCGGGCAGGGCGGGGCGCTGCGCACCGTGATGGGCGTGCTGATCCTGTCCACCCTCTACAACGGCCTGATCCTGGCCGGGGTTGATCCTTCGATCCAGTCGGGCGTCTCGGGTGTGGTCCTTGTCGTCGCCGTCATCGCGGCCGGCTGGTCGCAACGGGCAAAGCTGCGGGTGTTCAAATGATCCAGACCGGTATCGCCATGACCCCCTCGGTTCCCGTGAATCCCCTGCCGATCCTGCGGCTGGACGGCATCACCAAGAGCTTCGGCCCCGTCGCCGCGGTGAAGCCCCTGTCGCTGGCCATCGGTCGCCACGAGGTCGTCGGCCTGATCGGCGAGAATGGCGCGGGCAAATCCACGCTTCTGAAGATGCTGACAGGCGTGCACCGCCCCGATGCCGGCACGATCGAGATGAACGGGCGCGCGCTTCGCCTGCGCGGGCCGCAGGATGCTGTGCAGGCGGGGCTGGGGATCGTCCACCAGGAGCAGTCGCTGTTCACCAATCTGACCGTGGCCGAGAACATCGTGATGGGAGCGGGTCCCCACGGGTCGGCGGCGACGAAGGGCGGGCTTTACCGCTGGTCGGCCCTGCGGCGCGAGGCCGAGGAGGTGCTGGCCCGCATCGGCAGCACGATCTCGCCCGATGCCATCGTCGGCGAGCTGACCTTTGCCCAACGCCAGATGGTCGAGATTGCCCGGACGATCCATGTCGCCTGCCAGACCGCCGAGCGGCAGGGCGGTGCTCCGCTGGTGATCCTGGACGAGCCGACCTCAGTGCTGGAAAAGGCCGAGACCGAGGTACTGGAGGCCGAGATTGACCGGCTGAAGCGGATCGGTTCGGTGATCTTCGTCAGCCACCGGCTGGAAGAAGTGCTGCGGATCTGCGACCGTATCGTGGTGATGCGCCATGGCGAGCTGGTTGCCGATCGGCCCACCCTGGGCGTAACCGAGGCCGACCTGTTCCGCCTGATGATCGGCAAGGACCGCCATGCCGAGGCGCGCGGTGCCGTGCCGGTGCCGGCCGGCGCGCCAGTGATGCGCGTCGCGGGCCTGTCGCGTGCCGGGGCCTTCAAGGACATCAACCTGGATGTGCACGCGGGCCGGATCACCGCCATTGTCGGGTCCTTCGGCGCGGGGCGCGAGGAACTGGTACGGGCGCTTTACGGTGCGGAATCGCATGACGCGGGCCGGATCGAGGTGGCGGGTCACCCGGTGTCTGGCTGGTCGCCGCGCCGGGCGATCCGCGCCGGCGTGGCCTATCTGCCGGCCGAGCGCGGCGTCGAAAGCGCCGTGGGCGGGCTGTCGGCGGCCCGAAACCTGACAATGGTTCCCTTTGGTGCCAACGGCGGCTGGGTGCTGTCTCCGGCCCGGCGCAAGGCGCTGGCGGCGGAGTGGTTCGAAAAGCTGGACATCCGCCCCCGCCTTCTAGGGCAGGAACTGGAGCGGTTTTCCGGCGGCAACCAGCAGAAGGTTGTGCTGGCCAAGTGGCTGACCCTGTCGCCCAAGGTGCTGATCCTGGACCATCCGCTGCGCGGGCTGGACCCGGGCGCGGGCGCCACCGTGAACGCCTGCATCCGCCAGGCGGCGGCGCAGGGCGCGGGCGTGATCCTTCTCGCCGACACGCTGGAAGAGGCGCTGGACCTCGGCCACGAGGTCATCGTGATGCGCGACGGCGAGATCAGCGCGCGGTTCGACATGGGCCGCGACAACCCCACCACTCTGGACCTGCTGGAGAACATGGTATGAGCGCACTTCGCACCGATACCCTGCGCCAGGCGCTTGGCCCGCTGGCGGTCTTTGCCGGGCTTCTGGCGGTGATCTCGATCGCCGTACCGACGTTCCTGGGCGGCGGCGGACCGTCGATCATCGCGCAGCAGGCGACCCCGATCCTTCTGGTGGCCCTTGGCCAATGCGTCGTGTTGCAGATCGGATCGATCGACCTGTCGAACGCGGCGATCGCTCTCTTCTGTTCGATTCTCGCGGCGCTGACGCTTGGCCCATTGGGTGCCGTCGCGCCAGTCTTTTGCCTTCTGGTCGTCACCCTGATCGGCGTGGCGAACGGGCTGATCCTCGTCTACACGCAGATCCCCTCCTTCGCGCTGACGCTGGGGACGCTGGGGGTTATGCAGGCGGCCTCGCTGGTCGTGACGGGGTCGAACGTCGTCTATGTGATGGACAACATGGACGTGGTGGCCTGGCTGTTCACCGTGACCTTCCTGACCATTCCGGTGGCCTTCTGGATTTCGGTGCTGCTGGCGGTCGCGCTGTGGGCCTTCCTGCGCTTCACCGTGCCGGGGCAGGGGCTGGCCGCGATCGGCTTCAACGAACGCGCCGCGGGCCTGTCGGGCCAGCCGGTGAATGCGCTGAAGGTGCTGGCCTTCGGGCTTTCGGGCTTCTTCGCCGGGCTGGCAGGGCTTTGCGTGATCTCGATCTCTGGCGCGGCCTCGTCCATTGGCCTCGGCAGCGACCTGCTGGTCCCGTCCATCGCCGCGGCCCTGGTTGGCGGCACGGCGATCACCGGAGGCACCTGCAACCCGCTGAACGTGGTCTTCGGCGCGATGTTCGTGGCGCTGATCCCCGTGGGCTCCGCCGCGGTGGGCGTCAATCCCCAGGCGCAAAGCATCGTGTACGGCCTTGTCCTGATCATCGCCGTCGCCGCCACGATGAGCCGTTCCAGAACCGGAATCGTGAAGTAATCTGCCGCCCAGCGCGGACTGCAACCCAGGGCGCGAGGGAGGAGACCCGGCGCCCGGCCGAGAGAGGAGTACCACATGGCCACCGCACTTGACCGCTTCGCCGAGATGAAGCCGCATTGGGACGAACCCGTCCTGATCGAAAGCCACCAGAACGGCGTGCGCACCAAGGAGATGAACCCGAACACGCCGATCACGGATGACGAGCTGTACGAGGATGCCATCCGCTGCTGGGATGCCGGCGCTACGGCGATCCATGTCCACAATTCGAACTTCGACCTGCAGGGCAAGGAATCCTTCGACGACTACATGAAGGTCTGGAACCGCATCCTGAAGGACCGGCCCGACATCATCTGGTACCCTACCACCTGCAACAACAACCTGGTCCGGCCAGAGCATTGCGGGCTGGAGCATGTGGACCTGCTGAACAAGCATGCCAATGTGCAGATCGCCGTGGTTGATACCGGCGTCGACATGTTCGTCATCGACGAGGACGCCGAAGGCTATTCTCAGGGTCGCGCCTATGGCTGGGACCTGACCCAGGTGGCCGCCCAGGTGAAGTTCTGCCGCGCCCGCGACATCGCGATGATCTGGGGCGTCTACGAACCCGGCCACCTGCGGGTGGCGCGGCACTATGTCGACCGTGGCATGTTCACGTCCGGCACCAACTGGGACTTCTACTTCGTCGGCAAGTACGGCCTGACCTCGACCAAGCCCATCGGCACCTGCGGCATGGAGCCGTCGCTGGAAAGCCTGTACTACTACCTGGACATGATTTCCCAGGCCAAGCACAAGCTGCCTTGGTTCATCTCGATCTGGGGCGAGGGCGACTATGACTATCGCCCGCTGATGCGCCGCACGATTGAACTGGGCGGCCATATCAAGACCGGGCTGGAGCTGCATTATTCGCCCCACCGCAACCCGACGAACCTGGAGCTGCTGCAAGAGGCGCAAGAGATCGCGCGCGAAGTGGGCCGCCCCATCGCCACCCAGGCCGATGCCCGCCGGATCCTGAACATCACCTGACCTTCGCGCAGGTTGTCATCTGCAAGGCCCTTCGGAGCGATCCGGAGGGCCTTTTGCATGGCGGACATATGACATCGCGTCCGGGCATCTGATCGCCTCTTCAGGCGCGCGATTCGACGCACCGGGGCGTGAGGATATGCCCATTTCCTGAACACATGCGCAGAACCTCGCGGGAATGTAACGAAAACAGAGGCTTGCAGGAACTGAACAAACCACCAAGGAAGTTGACAAATGTGCTGAACAATGTGAAAAGAGAATGAAGAAATGTGCAGACAGGAGGAAGTGCTGCATGGCCGAGATCTTCGATCATACCGGTGCGCCGGTGAAACATGGACGGGCCCGGGTCAACGGCATTCGGATGCATTACGTCACCGCGGGCCAGGGCGAGCCCCTGCTGCTGCTGCATGGCACGCCCAAGACCCACTTCTACTGGTACAAGCTGATCCCGCTGCTGACGCCGCATTTCACCGTGGTGGCGCCCGACCTGCGCGGCTTTGGCGACACCGACAAACCGCCGGCGGAAGAGGGCTATGACAGCCTGACCAACGCCAAGGATGTGGCCGCTCTGATGACGCACCTCGGCCACGACACCTTCCACCTGCATGGTGAGGACCGCGGCGCCGAATTCGCCTATGCCCTGGCCGCGACCGAACGCGCCCGCGTTCAGACTCTGTCCTTCTCTGAGATGCTACTTTCGGGTGAAGGCCTGGAAGAATGGTCGAACTTCACGCCCTCCAACATCTCGTCGCAGTTCGACCTGCGCGGCGTCTGGGTTTGGCACATTCCATTCTTCTGGATCCCCCACCTGCCGGAAATGCTGATCACCAGGCGTGAGCGCGAATTCTGGGAATTCTGGATCAAGGCCGAAACCTGGAACCCGAACGCCATCACCAACGAGGCGATCGACGAATGGATCGCCCGGCTCTCGGCCCCTGGTGGCCTGCGTGGCTGTCTGGAAACCTATCGCGCCGGCCTGAAGAACGCCCGGATCAATGCCGAGCTGAAGAAGGTGAAGCTCAGCCTGCCGATCCTGACCATCGGCGCGCCGGAATTCTTCGGCGAGCTGGTGAAGGGCCAGATGGAGAAGGTGGCCCTTGGCGTCGAACGGTCGGAAGTCTTCCAGGAATGCGGCCATAGCCTGGCCCTAGAAGCCCCCGAGCGCCTGGCGCAGACGCTCCGCGAATTCATGCTGAACCGCAGCACGGCCGCCGTCGCGGCCCGCTGATCCTGCCCGCCTGAACCCTGAACCAAAACGCCTTGGCGAGCCCGTCCTGCGGGCGGTCTCGTCACAACCAAATCCAAGGAGGAGACCCAGATGAAGACCCTGAAGCTAACCACCGCCGCGCTTGCCCTGTCCGTGGCCTTCGTGCCCGGCCTGGCGCTGGCCGAGATTGCCGCCGACATCCAGCACCCGCTGTGGTACACCGAGCCCTCGGCCAAGACGATGGAAATTGCCGCGATGGACAGCATCGACGGCGTGGTCGTGTCGGACGGCCAGCGCGGCGAGCCGGGCTTCCCCGCTGCCGACCTCAAGCTGACGGACGAGCAGATCGAAAAGGTCCGCGCCGGCAAGTTCACCGTCGCGATCTCGATGGGGTGGCTGGGCGACGACTGGGCCAGCCAGCAGCTGATCGGCCTGAAGGAAACCTTCGAAAAGCTGGGCATCGAGGTCGTCGCGGAAACCAACGCGAACTGGGATGACGCCAAGCAGATCGCCGACCTGGAAACCATCGCGGTGCTGAAGCCCGACCTGCTGGTGTCGATCCCGCTGAACGGCCAGACCACGGCCCAGGCCTACAAGGCGATCGAGGAAGCCGGCACCAAGGTCGTCTTCATCGACCAGGCCGTCGAGGGCATGAACCCCGGCGAAGACTACGCCGCGATCATCTCGTCCGACAACCTGGCACTTGGCATGTACCTGGCCGACGCGCTGGCGGAATCGCTGGGCGGCAAGGGCGACGTGGCGGCGATGTACTTCGCCAATGACTTCTACGTCACCAACCTGCGCTACGAGGGCTTCATCGCCCGCGTGATGGCCAAGTACCCCGACATCAATGTCGTGGCGGCCGTGGGCCACAACAACCCGAACAAGGGCCAGGAAGTCGCCGACGGCGTGCTGGCGCGCTATCCGACGCTGAACGGGATGTATGCCTCGTGGTCGATCCCGGCGATGGGTGCCGTGACCTCGGCCACCGTCGCGGGCCGCACTCCGGACGACTTCAAGATCGTCAACGAGAACTTCGACCAGATCGTCGCGCTGAACATGGCGCAGGACGGCTTCATCGCCGGCATCTCCTCGCAGCGTCCCTATGACCAGGGCGTGGCCGAGGCGACGGTGGGCGCGCTGGCGCTTCTGGGCGAGGAAACCCCGTCCTATGTCGTGGTGCCGCCGCTGAAGGTGACCCGCGCCAACCTGCCGGACGCCTACAAGACGATCTACCGGATCGACCTGCCGACCGAGATGACCGAAGCGCTTTCGCAATAAGCGAAGCCTCCCCGGGTGCGCGGCCCGCTCCCTGCCGCGCGCCCGACCTTCCCGTTCTTCAACTCGCCCGAGGTCTGCCATGTCCGCCCCCGCGTTCCTCGAAATGTCCGATATCCGGAAGAGCTTCGGCACGATCCCGGTGCTGCAGCGCGTGTCCTTCTCGCTGCGGAAGGGCGAGGTCCATGCCCTGATGGGCGGCAACGGGGCAGGCAAGTCCACGCTGATGAAGATCCTGACCGGGGTCTACACGAAGGACAGCGGCACCATCCGCATCGACGGCCAGCCCATCGACCTGCATGACACCTCCGCCGCCGAGCGCGCCGGGATCGCGATGATCTTCCAGGAATTCTCGCTGGTCCCCACGCTGACGGTCGCCCAGAACATCTGGCTGAAGCGCGAGCCGCGCCTCAGCGGCACCCCCTTCATCAACAATTCCGAGATGGTCCGCAGGTCTCGCGCCTTGCTGGAAGAACTGGGCGTCGACATCGACCCGGAAACCCCGGTCGGCAGCCTGTCGGTCGGCTTCATGCAGATCGTGGAAATCGCCAAGGCGCTGTCCAAGAACGCCCGGATCCTGGTGATGGACGAGCCGACCTCGTCCCTGTCCGAGGCCGAGACCGAGGCGCTGTTCGACCTGGTGGCCAAGCTCAAGCGGTCCGGCATCTCAATCGTCTACATCTCGCACCGCATGGCCGAGATCCTGACGATCTGCGACCGCGTCACCGTCATGCGCGACGGCCAGACCGTGCTGACCGATGATTGCGCCGACATGACGGTCGAGCAGATCGTCGAGGCGATGCTGGGTCGCGGCAACACGGCCAGCTTCGAGTGGCATGACCGCGGGCCCCGTCCCGATGCCGCGCCGATCCTTCAGGTGCGCAACCTGCGCCTGCCCACGCGCGTCAACGATGTGACCTTCGACATCCGCCCCGGCGAAATCGTGGGCCTGGCCGGCCTGATGGGTTCGGGCCGCACCGAGATTGCGGAAACCATCTTCGGCCGCCGCGCCCCGGTTTCGGGCGAGGTGATCTTCGCGGGCCAGCCGGTCCGCGGCCAGTTCGACGCCATCGACCGCGGCATCGCGCTGGTGCCGGAAGACCGGCGCAAGATGGGCCTCGTCCTCGAACATTCGGTAAAGGATAACGTGCTTTTGCCGAACCTGGCCCGGTTCACCCGCAACTTCCTAGTGCAGGACGCCGAGGCGCTGAAGACCGTCAACCGCACCATCCGCGACCTCTCGATCAAGACGGACGGCCCCGACAAGCTCGCCCGCCTCCTGTCGGGCGGCAACCAGCAGAAGATCGTCATCGGCAAGTGGCTGGCGCGTGACCCGCGCCTCCTCATCCTGGACGAGCCGACGATCGGCGTCGACATCGGCGCCAAGTCGGAAATCGTCGCCACCATCCGCGCCATGGCCGACCGCGGCATGGCCGTTCTGGTGATCTCTTCCGAGCTCGAAGAACTCATGGCGATCAGCGACCGCATCCTTGTGCTGCATGCGGGCCGTATCGCGCAGAAAATGAACCGCCGCGACGTGGCGTCAGAGGAGGAACTCCACCATGCAATCCAAGGCCACCATATCCAGCCGTCCCGCGTCGTTCATGCCTGACTTCCAGTGGCGGAACTACGTCGTCTACATCTTCTTCGTCGCGGTCCTTGGCTTCTTTGCCGTGACCATCGGGGACAAGGGGTTCCTGACGATGATGAACCTCTTCAACATCGCCCGCACCACGGCGATGATCACAGTGATCGCTGTGGCGATGACCTTCGTCATCTCCTCGGGCGAGCTTGACCTTTCGGTCGGCTCCACCGCGGCTCTGGCGGCACTGACCGGGGCGCTGGTGATGCAGGCGGGCTTTGCCTGGCCGATCGCAGTGGTGGCGGCCATCGGCTCGGGGCTCGTCGTCGGCAGCCTGAACGGCTTCTTCGTGACGGTGATCGGCATCCCCTCCTTCCTGGTCACGCTGGGCATGATGCAATTCGTGCGCGGTTTCGACATGCGGGTGACCTACACCAACCCGGTCTCGATCGCCGACAAGACCTTCAACGCGCTATTCGGCTCGGGCAAATTCTTCGGCATCCCGTCGCTGCTGATCTGGTCCGTCGTCATCGCGCTGATCGGGCATATCGTCCTGAAATACACCGGTTTCGGCCGCGAGATCCTGGCGACCGGCGGCAACCGGCAGGCCGCGGAATACTCGGGCGTCAAGACCCGCCGCGTGAAGTTCATGGTCTTCCTGCTCTCTGGCGCTGCTGCGGCGCTGGCCGGGCTCCTTTACTCGGGCATGATGCAGACCGCGCGCTTCAACTTTGGCGAAGGCGCCGAGCTGATGGCGATCGCCGCGGTGATCCTGGGCGGGACCAGCCTCTTCGGTGGCAAGGGCACGATCCTCGGTACCTTCGCCGGTTCGCTTCTGATCGGCACGATCAACAACGGCCTGATCATCATGGGCCTGGACGTGTCAGAACAGATGATGGTTGCGGGTGGCATCATCATCCTGGCGGTGGCCTTCGGCAAGAAGCCGGGCGCCTGAGGAGGGGCGGATGCGCGCCGGCAACGGCGCGCGTCGGCGGACCGGGATGGCAAGGGGGGCAGGTGCGACCTGCCCCCTTGTTGCATTCTGACAGGTGCTTTCAGCCCAGCTTCTGCGCCTGGTGCGGGGCGGTCAGCGCGTGTTCCAGCCGGCAGCGAAAGCTGGCCGGCATCTGCCATTCCGGGTTCGCTCCGATGAACACGTCGAAGAAGCCCATCGCCGTGTCGGCATCCTGCCCCACGTTCTCGCGGAACGACCACCACTGGCGCAGGCTGAAGAAGTCGGGGGTCAGTTCCGTCGCGGCGTCGAACTCCTGCTCGATCACCGCGGCACGGACGTTCAGGCAGAACAGTGTGCAGGCAAAGCCCTCGGGCCAGAAGTATTCGGCCCGGTGCGTGTCGGCACCGGGCGGCAGGGGACCGGCCTTGACCGGCAGGTCGCGCAACAGGTTGCGCAGCATCAGGGCCGAGACGAAATCGAAATAGGCGCGGCGGTGCGCGGGATCGGCGGGCTTCTGCGCCTCGACGTCGCGCAACCAGGCCACGAAGATCTGCGCCAGCGTGCGGTCATCCACGGTGAACGCGACTCCGGTCTCGGCCGTCAGCTCGTTCAGCTGGCGGGCAAAGGCATCGCGGAACCAGCGCAGCCGGCGGATCGCCACGCGCAGGGGCTCGGTCGTGGCGGGCAGGGGCAGGGCGTCAGACATGGGACCGGAACTCGTCGAACAGCCGGGCGATGGTCTCGGCATCCGTTGCCCCGGCCAGCTCGGCCCGCAGCGCCAGCGCCAGATCGGTCGCGGCCGGCACCAGCAAGCGGAAGCCCGCGGCATCGGAAAGCATCGCCAGCAGCACGGCGAACACCGCGATCCGGCCGGCCTCCGGTGCGGGAAGCGCGCTTCCCTCGGGCCAGATCGCATCGCGCAGCACGCGGTGGACCAGCACCGCATCGAACAGGCGGGCGGCCGTCGCGCAGTCGTTGGCGGCATGGTCCATGCGCGCCACGTCGGCCCAGGCGGCCCGCGCCGCGGCTTCGCTGACAAGACAGCTTTCCGCGCCCAGATGCGCCAGGGCGGCGCGCAGCCCGTCATAGCAGGCGGCGGCGAAATGCGCCCCCGCGGTGGCATCCCCGGCGGCCAGATCGGGCGGGGCGTCGTCGTCCATGAGGGCGTGGGCCAGCGCCGACACGCCTTTGCCCGCCTCTTCGCCCAGCTTCAGGACCGAGGCCAGCGCACCGTCCGCGATCCTTGCGGCGGGATCGGGCAGGGCATCCAGCGGCAGGCTGCGGCGCAGCGTCCGCGTGCCGCTTTCCGCGACAAAGCGCAGCGAGCGAGCCACGTCGCGCAACGGCGCGGCATCGGGCAGGGGAATCGGGGAACGGGGTCGCATGGGGGCCTCCTCGCATCCAGTCTAGCACCGCTTGCCGTCAGGGTCAGGACCGGCAAGCGCGAAACCCCGGGGCCGGCCCGGGGGTTCTGGTCTCAGGTTCTGACGTGGCGCCCGATCAGGGCCGCCACCGCCTCGGGGTCCTCGATGTGGGGGATGTGTCCCACCCCCCGCATCAGGTGCAGCGCCACCTCGCCCGGCGCGGCAAGCGCCTGTTTCCACGGCAGGATATGGTCGTCGCGGCCCCAGATCATCATCGTGGGGGCGCTGACGCGCTCCAGCGCGGCGGTCAGGTCGAAGGCCTGCACGCCATCGGGGAAGATTGCGTGCGCCAGGTCCTGCTGCGCGGCGCGCAGCGCGGGGTCCAGCCGGGCCAGCATCGCCGCCTTGGCGAAGTCGTGGCTGATGCCATCGGGCCGCGCCGTCAGCCGCTTCAGCCAGGGCGCCAGGCTGTCCGCGCTGGAGGCGCGGGCGATGCCGTTCAGCGCATCGCCGTCGATCTCGGGCCCAAGGCCCGCCGGGGCGATCAGGCTGAGGGTGCGGATCTGGCGGGGCCGCACATCGGCCAGCGCCAGCGCCAGCGCGCCGCCGAGCGAATGGCCCAGCAAATGCACCGGACCTTCCGCCACGCGGTCGAAGGCCCGCAGCAGCTCCTTCGCCAGCTCGGCAAAGCTGCCGACCGGACGCAGCGGCGAACGTCCGTGCGAGGGAAGGTCGATGCGGACCAGCGGTAGGTCGCGCGGCAGGGCGCGTTCCAGCGGCGTCCAGCCGGTGGCGTCGGCGGCAAAGCCATGCACCAGGACCAGCGGCGTGCCGGTGCCCTTGCGGGTGGTGACATGCAGATCCCCCGGCTGTGCCGTCCAGACGAAGGGCGCGGCAGGTTCGGGCGCGGGCTGCGGGGCCGGGGAGGCCGGGAGGATCGCCGGGGGTTCCGGCACTTCGGCCAGGCGCTTCAGCGCGGCCTCGACATCGGCGCGCTGGATGCGACCGCGCGGGCCGGTTCCGGCTAAGGCGCCCAGGTCCAGCCCGCCCTCGCGGGCCAGCCGCCGGGCAACCGGCGTGGCGCGGGGGGTGCTGTAATCGGCCGGCAGGGCCTCGGGAACGGCCGTTTCGGCCGCTACGGCGGCTGCGGCTTCCAGCACCGGCACAGGCGCCTCGGCCGCGACGGCCGGGGCCGCCTGCACCGGCGAGGCGCCGACCGCCTCGCCCTCGGCGTAAAGGAAGGCCACGGGCGCGCCCACGGCCACCGTCTCGCCGGGATGCGCGAGGATGTGGTGCAGCCGCCCTGTTGCCGGGGCCTCCACCTCCATCGCCGCCTTGTCGGTTTCGATGTCGAAGAGCGCCGCGCCCTTCTTCACCAGTTCGCCCTCGGCCACATGCCACACCGCCAGCTTGCCGCTGGCCATGTCCATGTCGACCTTGGGCATGATGACTTCGACGGGCATCTCAGACCTCGCCCTTCGCCAGTTGCCGGGCCACCCGCTCGATGTCGGGCGATTGCGGCACGGCGGCGCGTTCCAGGTCGGGGTTGTAAGGGATCGGGGCCTCGGCCCCGCCCAGACGCTGGATCGGGGCGTCGAGGTAATCGAAGGCCTCGCTTTCCGCGATCAGCGCGCTGATTTCGGCACCCATGCCCAGAGTCTTCACCCCCTCATAGACGCAAAGCAGCCGTCCGGTCTTCTTGACCGATGCGATGATCGTCGCATGGTCCAGCGGGCGGACAGTTCGCAGGTCGATCACCTCGGCCTCGATGCCCTCCTTGGCAAGCCTCGCCGCCGCGTCCAGCGCGCGGTGCACCATGATGGCTGAGGCCACGATGGTCAGGTCCTTGCCCGGCCGCACCACGGCGGCCTTGCCGATGGGCGTGGTGTACCAGCCATCGGGCACCAGACCCTTCATCTTGTAAAGAAGCTTGTGTTCGAACACGATCACCGGATCGGGGTCTTCCAGCGCCGCCAGCAACATGCCCTTCGCCTCGGCCGGGGTCGAGGGTTGCACCACCTTCAGCCCCGGCACATGGCCGAACCAGGCCTCGAAGGACTGCGAGTGCTGTGCCGCCGCCCCGGTGCCCGAGCCAGAAGGCATGCGGAACACCACCGGCACCTGCGCCTCGCCGCCCAGCATGTAGCGCAGTTTCGCGGCCTGGTTGACGATCTGCTCCATCGCGAGCGCGGCAAAGTCGCTGAACTGGAATTCGAAGATCGGCTTCAGGCCGGTCAGCGCCGCGCCCACGGCGACACCCGCGCCGCCCAATTCGGAAATCGGCGTGTCCATCACCCGGTCCGGGCCGAAGCGGTCGATCAGGTCGCCGGTCACCTGGAAGGCGCCGCCATAGGTGCCGATGTCCTCGCCCATCAGCACGACCGCGGGATCACGTTGCAGGGCCAGGGCCATCGCCTCGCGGATCGCCTCGGCATAGCTCATCTCGCGGGTCTGCACTTCCGCGATGGGGGTCTGGGCGTTCATGCCGCTTCCTCCGCATGGACGAATTTCGTGACATCGGTGATGGCCGGGGCCGGGCTTGCCCGGGCAAACTCCACGCCATCCGCCACCGCCTGCTTGGCCGCCGCCTCGATGGCCTCGGCCCCCTCGGCATCCAGGATGCCATGCGCGATCAGCTCGTCGCGGAACCGAGCGATCGGGTCGCGCGACATCCATTCCTCGATCTCGTCCTTGGTGCGATAGCGGTTGCGGTCCGACTTGGAATGGCCGCGCCAGCGGTAGGTCAGGTTCTCCACCAGGCTCGGCCCGTCGCCAGCCCGCGCCCGGGCGATGGCCTCGTGCAGCGCCCCGGCCACCGCCGAGAAATCGTTGCCGTCCACCGTCATGCCCGGCATGGCATAGGCCGCCGCGCGTTCCGCGATGTTCTTCACCGCCGTGGCATAGGTGGCGGGCGTCGACATGCCGTAGCGGTTGTTCTCGCAGACGAAGATCACCGGCAGCTTCCAGATCGCCGCCATGTTCAATGCCTCGTGGAAGGCGCCCTCGTTATTGGCGCCGTCGCCGAAGAAGCAGATCGTCACGTCATCGCGCCCCAGCCGCTTGGCCGTCAGCGCCGCGCCCACCGCGATGGGCAGGCCGCCGCCGACGATGCCGTTCGCGCCCAGGTTGCCGGTCTTCACATCCGCGATGTGCATCGACCCGCCGCGGCCGTGGCAATAGCCGGTTTCCTTGCCGAAGAACTCGGCGAACATCCGCCCCACATCCGCGCCCTTGGCGATGCAATGGCCGTGGCCGCGGTGGGTGGAGGTGATCTTGTCGGCGTCGGTCAGTTCCATGCAGGTGGCGACCGCCGATGCTTCCTGCCCGATCGACAGGTGCATCGTGCCGTGAATCAGCCCGCGCATATAGCTTTCTTCCGCCCCCTCCTCGAACAGCCGGATCAGGTGCATCTTGCGCAGCGCCTCTTTCAGCTGATCCGGTGAGAACTGCCGGATCGCGAAGGGGATGTTTTCCTGGGTGTCGCGCATCACACCGACTCCAGCCCGAAGACCAACTCGTCCTGCCGGGCGCGCAGCGCGGCGATCCGGCTGCCCTCGGCGGGTTTCGCATTGGCATAGGTGATCAGCTCGCCCTTGCGGATCGGCGCGGTCACGGTACCGCCGGCCAGCAGGCCGCTTGGGATCGCTCGGCCTTCGCGGGCGGCGCCGGCCTCCATGATCCAGGCGCGGTAGCAATACTCGCCGATCTGGTCCAGCTTCTCGCCCGGCTTCATGTCCTTCTTGGCCAGGGCGCAGACCTCGGCCACCGGCTTCGCCAGCGGCACCATGTCGGGCTTGCCGTACAGCACCACGCGAGCGCAGGTCAGCGGCACCTCCAGCGAGGTCAGGTGATAGGGGCGGTGGAAGATGAAGTAGGGGCCCTTGCCCATCTTCAGGTCTTCCATGCGTTCCCAGATGCGGGGGTGGTCCATCTCGGCCACGACGAACACGCCGGGCGCCACGCCCTTGCCGATCGAGTAATCCACCACGCCAACCCGGCCCAGCACGCCGCCATCTGCCTTGGGCACCAGCACCTTGTTCAGTTGGTCCAGCGTCGCCGCCGGGCCGTGCATGCCGGCCACATCGGGCACTAGGCCCGTGGCATTGGCGATGGCTGCCATTTCCACCATCGTCTTCGACCCGTCCACGAATTCCACCAGCATCCGTACGTTCATGTGCCGGCGCGCCGCCTCTTCCTCATAGGCGGGCGGGGTGGCGTCGACGTTCAGCGGGTTGTTCTTGCCCTTGCCGGCCGCGACGATGCGGTGGCCCATCGCGCTAACGAACTCGATCAGCTCCATGCAGGACGACGGCTCGTCGCCCGCGCCCAGCGAGTAGGTCACGCCCAGCCGGTCGGCCTCGGCCTTCAGGTAAGCGCCGATGGTCACGTCGGCCTCGACGTTCATCATCACCAGGTGCTTGCCGTGTTCCATCGCGCGCAGGCCGATCTCGGCCCCCACCGCGGGAACCCCGGTCGCATCCACCACCACGTCGATCAGGCCCGAATTCAGGATGGCATTGGCGTCCGAGGTGACGGCCACCTTGCCGGCCTCGATGGCGGCGTTGACGCTGTCGGTGCCGGTCGCCTCGCGGGCATGGCCCTTCTCGCGGAAGGCGATGTCCACCGCCTTGTGGGCGTTCACCGGGTTCAGCTCGGAAATCGCGCCGATCTCGATGCCTTCCATATGCGCGACGCGGGCGACGATGTCGGTGCCCATCTCGCCCGATCCGATCAGGCCGATGCGGACGGGGCGTCCGGTGGCCGCGCGCTGGCGCAGGTCGCGGGCAAGGCCGGTGGGGGCGACGTTGATCGGCATGGGATGTCCTCCTGGTGATCCGGGTGCCGGGCCGCCCTTGGGAATCGCTCCGGCGGGTCCGGTCTGCATAAGGGGATTTAGACTTGCGAATGATCTTTTGTCAAACACAAAGTAAAAATGTTCATGTCGATTGTGGGGCGATGCGTCAGGCACAATGCAGACGGCCCGGCGCGGGGGCGCCGGGCCGTTCACAGGGCAAGCTCATCCGTTCAGCCGTGCAGCAGCGCTTCCGCGGTCGTCTCGTCGGTGATCAGCACGGTCGGCCGGATCAGCGCCAGCGCGCCCCGCAATGCCGCCACCTTGTCCGGTCCGCCCGAGGCCAGGATGCGTTCGGGCGCGCGGCACAGCGCGGGAACGGGCGGGCACATGATCCTGCGGTTCAGCGGGTGATCCACCAGCCGGCCTGCGGCGTCGAAGAAGTTGAACAGCACGTTGCCCACCGCGCCCGCCGCCGCCAGCTCCCGCCGAACCGCTGCCGGGATGGGATCGTCCGGTCCCGTGACGGTGCCCGACACCACCCCGCCCACCGACAGCAGCACGGCATCCAGCGCCTCGGTCCGTGCAAAGGTCTCGCCGATGCCGCAGTTCTCGATCAGGCGCTGCTTGGTGTCGGGATCGTCCACGATGGCGGGCGCCGCGATAAGGTAGCAGCGCGCCTTGAACAGCCGCGAAAACGCCCAGGCGAACTCGGCCGGGTTGTAATGCTCGACCGCCGAGATCCCGCCCAGAAGCGAGACCACGGTGTCGGCCTGCCCCCCGGCCAGGAAATCCAGCGACCCGTGCAGCGTGCGGCCCCAGCCGACGCCGATCTTGGTCTCGGCCTGCATGAAGCCCGAAAGCCACGCCCCCGTCGCCGCGCCGATGGCGCCTGCCGGGTTGGCATCGGGTGCCGACAGGGGCGCCACCACCGCCTCGCGCAGGCCAAAGCTGCGCTCCAACCCGATCTCCAGCCGCGGCAGGTCGGCAATCTCACGCGACAGGGTGATCGATACCTCGTGCAGGGCGCGCGCATCGGCCAGAAGCCGCGTCACCGTCACCCGGCCAATGCCCAGCCGGTCGGCAATCGCGCCCTGGGTCATGTCCTCGACATAGTACATCCAGGCCACCCGCAGCCGCAGCCGCGACGACCGCCGCCTCCCGGCATCGGCCTCGAAGGCCGGGACGGGCGGGCGCAGCGGCGCGGTCATGCGCTTTCGCGCTGCGGCGGCGCCTCCAGCAGCGCGGCGATCTCGGCGCGCACCTCTGGCCGGTCCCGGCCCGTCATGCCGATCAGCGTGCGGCGATGAAGGATGTCCTCGATGCCGCCCACCTTTTCCGTCGCGGCGATGTGGCGGATCTCTTCGCGGGCGAAATCCGGCAGGCTGGCCAGCATCGCCTCGCCCCGGCCCCGCAGCGCCGTGCAATAGGCTTCGGCCCGCGTGCCATAGCGTGACAGCAGCACGTCGGCCCGCTCGGCCGAAAGTCCACCGGCCTTCGCCAGCCGCAGCGCCAGGGCCCGCCGCCCCGCGGCATCGCGCGGAAAGCCGCGCCCGCCGCCGATGGCCAGACCCGCGGTCGACACGCGCCGGGCCAGACCCAGATCCTTCAGCGCCCGGTCCGCAGCCAGTTCCGAGAAGGCTCGGAACGTTGTCCACTTGCCGCCGATCAGGCAATCCACTGGAACCGCGGTTCCCGGCAGCGCCAGGCGCGCCACCGAATGGTCCCGCGTCACCGCGCCCACCTCGTTGCCGGCGCGGGGCAGGGGGCGCACGCCGCAGAACCGGTGCACCACCTGGTCGGGCCGGATCGGGATGTCAGGAAACACCTCGGCCACCGCGGCGCAGAGATAGGCTTCCTCATCGTCCGTGCAGCGCGCCTTGTCCGGTTCGACCTGCGCGATGTCGGTCGCCCCCACCAGCACCTTGCCGGCGAAGGGGTACAGCAGGTTCACCCGCCCGTCCGGCGTGCCGAAATAGATCATCCGCCCGGCGAGGGCGCGCGACAGGGCAGGGTTCTCCACCACCAGATGCGATCCCCGGCTTCCACCCATCAACTGCGTCTGCAGCCCGAGCGCGCCGTTCACCGCGTCGATCCAGGCGCCGCCGGCGTTGATCACCATCTTCGGCCGGACCCGCGCGACCTGCCCGCCGGCCCGTCGCCAGGTCACGACCCCGTCCTCGGCGCCTGTCACCGTCACATGCGTCTCGGCCCACGCCTTCGGATTCGCGGCCTCGCTGTCCAGCACCAGCTCCAGCCCCAGCCGCTCGGCATGGGTGATATGGCCCTCGTAGTAGATGCCCGCGCCGCGGATCGCCGCGGCCATGTCCGGCAGCATCCGCCGCAGCGCACCCTGCCGCAGCATCCGCGACCCCGGCATGGATTGCAGCGCCCGGCCATAGATGTCGTACAGCTTCAGCCCCAGGGCGGTGATCAGGAAGCCCCGGTCATCCAGCC
Source organism: Neotabrizicola shimadae (assembly GCF_019623905.1). Taxonomy (NCBI): domain Bacteria; kingdom Pseudomonadati; phylum Pseudomonadota; class Alphaproteobacteria; order Rhodobacterales; family Paracoccaceae; genus Neotabrizicola; species Neotabrizicola shimadae. The sequence goes on from NZ_CP069370.1 coordinate 3,678,268, forward strand.
TGGCCTTCATACCCAGGAACCGCGCCACCGACCCGGCAATGCCGCCCCAGGTCGACCGCACCGGCACCACGCATTCCAGCGGCTGCACATAGTGCGGCGCGGTGGCCAGCAGCATGTTCCGCTCGGTCAGCGATTCCTTCACCAGCCGGAACTCGCCCGTCTCCAGGTATTTCAGCCCGCCGTGCATCAGGCGGGACGAGGCGGCCGAGGCGCCCTGGCAGATGTCGCCCCGCTCCAGCAGCCGGACCGACACACCCTGCAGGGCCAGATCACGGAAGGTGCCGCAGCCGTTGATGCCGCCGCCGATGATCAGGACATCGACTTCCTCGACCTCAGACATCGGAGATTGCCACCTTCATGGCTGAACCGCTTTCCGCCATCGAGAATGCCGCATCCACCTCGTTCAGGCCATAGCGATGCGTGACCATGCCGGTCAGGTCGATCCGGCCGTCCGCCACCATGTTCAGTGCGTCTTCGTAATCCTTGCGCGACAGCCCGAAGGCCCCGGTCAGGCGGAGTTCCTCATAATGGATGGCATTCACGTCCAGAGTGCCGGTCTCGCCCTTGGAAAAGCCCGCGAACAGGCTGACCCGTCCACCCTTGGCCGCCAGCCCCACCGCCTGCGCCGCCAGGGCCGGGATGCCGATGGCGCAGATCACCACGTCCGCGCCAAGCCCCCGCGTCTGGGCCCGCACCGCCGCGCGCAGGTCGCCCGCGTTCGGGTCGATCACCACATCCGCGCCGAAGGCCAGCGCCGCTTCGCGCCGCGCGGCGTTGGGTTCCGACACGATCACCCGCGCCGCCCCGCGCAGCCGCGCCAGCTTCACATGCAGCGTGCCGATCGGCCCGGCGCCCAGGATCACCACGTGGTCGCCCTGTCGCAGCCCCACCTTGTTCTGCCCGTTCAGCACGCAGGCCAGCGGTTCGACCAGGCTGGCTTCCTCGTGGCTTACATGGTCGGGCAGCAGATGCACGTTGCCCAGTTCCACCGCCCGCGCCGGGATGCGGATGAATTCGGCGAAAGCGCCGTCGATCTCGTATCCGATGGCCTGCAGGTCGGGGCACAGGTTCTCGCGCCCCCGGGTGCATTGCGGGCAGTGGCCGCAGGGAATGGCGGGACAGACGCCGACCCGCTGGCCGACGTTGAACAGCGAGGGGCCATGCACCGCGACGATCTCGCCCGCGAATTCATGCCCGATGATCGAGGGATAGCGGATGCCGGCGGTCTTGCGGCCACGGAACACGCGTATGTCGGTGCCGCAGATCGTGGCCGCCTTGACGCGCAGGATCAGGTCGCCCGGTTCGGTCACCGGATCGGCGGTCAGGCCCAGCTGCATCTGATTCGGGGCTTGAAGAATTGCGGCTTTCACGCTGGCCTCCCTGGCGACGTGAACAAAAGATACAGACAAAAAACTTTCGCGCAACATGAAATTGCAGATCGCCGGGCCATACACCCCCGCGCCGCACGCGTCAGACGCGGTCCTCGCGGCGCTGGAAGCGGGGGAGTGAGGCTTGCACGCTCGGCACGGGTCCCAGCCGGCGATGCAAGGGCAACTTCGAACATTTATGTTGACAGTGGATCAAATGTTCATTCTACTTGACCCCAAGCTACGGGGAGGATGCCATGCGCTATGACTATGTCTCGGTCGGATTCTACACCTTCGATTGCCTCGGCTGGCCGGTGTCGGAGATCCCGTCGGGCGGCGGCACGGTGTTCATCAACGACCTGACGATGGCAGTCTCCGGTGCGGCCGGGACGGCGGCCATCGTCGCGGCAAAGCTTGGCCTGACGACGCTTGCCGTTGGCGGATATGGCCAAGACATGATGGGCGATTGGGCGGTGTCCCGGCTGGAAAGCTTTGGCATCGACACCTCTGGCCTGCAGCGGCTGAACGGCGTGCCTACGTCGTCCTCAATAGTGCTGACCCGTGCCGACGGCTCGCGCCCCGCGCTGCACTTGAAGGGGGCGACCGGGCATTTCGTGGTGAAGCCCGAGGATTTCGACGCCGTGACGGACACCCGCGTGTTCCACCTGGGCGGTGTTGGGCTGATGGACGCGATGGATGGCCCGCGCAACGCAGCGCTGATGGCCCATGCGAAGAAGCGCGGATGCATCACCACCGTCGACATCTTCGCCGGCTCTGCCGCCGACCTGCCGGATGTGGATGCCGTGCTACCCTACACCGATTACTTCATCCCATCGGTCGAGGAAGCCCATGCCCTGACCGGCATGACCGATCTTGACGACATGGCCGCCTTCTTCATGAACCGCGGCGCACAGGCCTGCGTCTTCACTTTGGGGGGCGACGGTGCCTATTACCGCGACCGCAACGGGCTGACCTTCCGCATCCCCGCCTTCTCGATCGACGTGGTCTGCACCTGCGGCTGCGGCGACGTGTTCAACGCGGGCTTTGCCGCTGGCCTTCTGAACGGCATGTCGCCGCAGGATTCGGTGCGCCTTGCCCAGGCCTCCTCGGCGCTAAACGCCACCGGGCTTGGCAGCCAGGCAGGTGTCGTCTCGCTGCCCGATACGCTGGCGTTCATGCGTGCCTGCTCGGTCAAGGCGGCCTGATCCGCCCGTCCAGGGCTTGAAGCGCAGCACATATCCACCCATTCTGCCACAAATGTCGGGCCCGACCCGGCTAACCGTGACGCATGGGGGCACGAGTGACGGTTGTTGACGTGAACGACGATGTGAAGACCCGGATCGCCTGGCTCTATTATGTCGAGGGCATGACGCAGGACGAGGTGGCGAACCTCGTCGGCATGAACCGCTCGCGCGTGCTGCGCATCCTCGCTGCTGCGCGCCAGGACGGCACGGTGCAGATCCGCGTGACCACGCGCATGTCGCGCTGCGTGGAACTGGAGCGGATGCTGGAAGACCGCTGGAACCTGACCCGCGCCATCGTGGTGCCGGAACCGCAAGACCCGAACGCCCTGCGCGCCATCATCGGGGCCGAGGTCGGCGCCTACATGTCGCAGACCGTGGCCGCGAACATGACCATCGGCCTTGGCTGGGGCAAGACGCTCACCTCGGGCGTGCCGGCCATCGAACCGCGCGCCGCCGATGGCGTGAAGGTGCTGGCTATGCTGGGCGGCCTGACCCGCGTCTCCTCGATAAACCCGTCGGAATTCGCCTGGCGTGTGGCTGACCGGCTGTCCGCCGAATGCTACATGCTGGCCGCGCCGGTCTATGCCCCCGACAAGCGCACCCGCGACGCGCTGATGGGCCATCCCGGCATCGCCGAGGTCTTCGCCCGCGCGCAATCGCTCGATATGGCCGTGGTCTCGGTGGGCGACCTGACGCCCCATTCGGTCTTTTCCGAATACGGCCTTCTCACCCGCGACGAGATCGCCTCGCTGGAAGCCGCTGGCGCGGTGGGCGACCTGCTCTGCCATTTCATCGACGCCGAGGGCAACGTCATCGACCACCCGGTGAACGAGCGGGTGCTGGCGCTGAACCCTCTCTCCTTGCGCGGCACGCGACAGATCGTGCTGGCCTCGGGCGGCTGGCACAAGCTGACCGTGATCCGCGCCGCGCTGAAGCTGCTGCGCCCGACGGTGCTGATCGTCAACGAACTGGTGGCCGAGCGGCTAGCGGTGGAGACGCGGTAAGCCCGGGCGGATCTTTCTCCTTTGTTCTATCGGAGAATGGTCAACTCATATGCTGATCAGCATTTCGGCCGCGAGACCCGACCCAAAGTGGCCGCCTTCGATGGGATGCGAGGGCTGTGGCGGCCTGCACGAAGTGTCGGCGGCTGGCGCGGCCCAGATTCGGGCAGACACTGCGGTTCAAGCTGAGGCGCCCGTGGACATCCACGAACTCTTCAGTGACGCCCCCCTGTTTTGGCGCAGGCGCCCGAGACAAGCAGAGCTCTAGATACCCGAGGTCAGTTCGACTTCCATCCGCGGAATGTGTTCCGGGATTGGACGGCGACTTAGCGTGTTTTGCTCCTCCATTTGCGGTCGCGTCATCCGTACCGTCATAGCGACGGTGGCGATCTCGTTGGTCTCCAGCACCAACTGGAGTGGTTTCGCCGTCCCGGGCGCGGCGGCGGACGATATGGGCGAGGCCCGGCCAACTGCTTGCGCAGCCTCCCGATCAGGGCTGCCTGTGCCTTAAAGTCGTTCGACGCCGCGTTATCGCGCAAAGGCCAAATAGGATTCATCCCACGAATCCAGCCGGTTAGTCAGGGTGGTTAAGCCCCTTACAATTCGACAAGAAGCGGTTCAATTCGCTTCGACGCACCTTAGATTTCGCATCGAGGTGCAGGCAACTGACGGCGGTTGCGCGCCCCCGCAACCAAAAATACCTAGCTAGATCAAGACGTTAGCAGACGCCTTCTCGGGCGGCTTTTTGCTGTCCGAACCGCGGGTCAACAATAGGTCAACAAACGGACGAATTCCGCGTGCAAAATCAGGGGCATAGTAGGTCGACGGGATCGCGAACGCGCGAAAACCGCAGAAAAGCGCGCTCACTCGGAAGGAAGGCTGATCTGCAGTTGGGCAAGCGCTTCAGGCGCGATCTCGTCCCGAACCTGATCCAGCAAAGCGAGAAGATCATCCTGACGCGGCTGCCCGAATGCCAGCGGATACAGCGCCACTGATCGGTTCAGCCAGGAAAGCCGCGTCTCTCTTCGGCTGAAGGGAAGCGACAAGATATGACGTTCGACCTTGGTGGGGCCGTCGAGCGCCAAGCAACGCAACTCTTTCCTGCGTCGCGCTGACGACAAGCCACCCCGAAGACACGGTTCACCCAGAGGGTTTGCCCGAAGGGACATCGCGCGATCCGTCGCACGGCTCCGTCCTACACGAGCTTGAGTCTTCGGCGCTGTTACAGCATAACGTGATGGCCATGCGAAACGCCGCCCCCCTTTTTCGTCGGCTGGTGCTGATGTTTATCCTGACCGCTGCACTGATTGCGACGGGTTTTGGGCACCGCATGCCTTCGGCGAACGACAGCATGATTGACGCTTTTCTGTTGTCCGGCGGATCACTCGCCGATCTTTGCGGTGATACCGACGGCAACGGCTTGCCCGACCACGGTGACTGCCCGGCCTGTCACATTGTCGCTTCGGCTGAATTGCCGGACGCTAACCTGACCCTAAATGATGTGGACCTGGCATTTGTTGCCAAGGTCATCGCCCCAGGCGAGAGCCGTGCCTTGCGGACGGTTCTTGATCCTGCGCGCGGGATGCGCGCGCCCCCTCTGACCTGATCGCGTTCTTCAAACCGATCAATCCCGGCGCGTGACCGCGCCATAGCTCAGAGGCAAATCATGGCCCGTTTCGCAATCGCGGCCGTCTCCGCACATGTCGCCACACCGGCGCCGGCCGATATGGCTGTGACCATCCCCTTCGCGGCGGAGATCGGAGGCAAGCCGTTTTCCTGCGCCGAAACCTTTGCCGATCTCGGCAGCACGGCCGCCAAGGCACAGGCGGTCGACTTCCGCCTGTTCGTTTCCGAAGCCGCGCTGGTAAAGGCTGACGGTACCCTGCAGCCGATCGCGCTGGAGCAGGATGGGCAGTGGCAGCTTGAAGGCCTCACCCTACTGGAGTTCGAGGACGCCAGCGGCAACTGCGTCAACGGCACAGCGGGCATCAACACCGCGCTGCGCGGCGCGGTGCCTGATGGCGACTATACCAGGCTTGTATTCACCATCGGTGAGCCCTTTGCTCAGAACCATGGCGACCCGACCGTTCTGCCCTCGCCCCTGAATATCACTGCGATGCTCTGGAACTGGCAGAACGGCTACACGTTCACGAGCATCGATCTGGTGCCGAGCGCCATGATGGACCTGCCCGCAGGGACGCAGCCCCTCGTCGCGATGCGCTAGGCCATGCGATGCTCCGTGATCAGGGCGGCGGCCTGCCTGCCGGCCGGGGCGGACTTTGCCCTTGATGCCAGTTACATCTGGCCGCTGCCCGACTGGATGCCGCGCCCGCCCGTGCCCGCCGACAACCCGATGTCGGCGGAGAAAGTGGAGCGTGGCCGCCACCGGTTCGAATGTTGTCACTGCCATTCCGGCGTGCAATTCACCGACACCATCCAGACGGCCCTGATGCCCGAGGGTGAGGTCGGCTATCACAACACCGGGCTTCATGCCGACTATTCCGCCAGCGCGCCGGGGCTGATCGGGATCACCGGGCGGCCTCAGGACGCGGGCCACTTCCGCACACCCGATCTGCGCAATGTGGCGGTGACGGCCCCCTGCATGCATGACGGGTCGATCCCCGATCTGAGCGGCGCGATCGGGCATTACGCCAGCGCGGGCCGCGCGGACCATCCCATGAAGGACGGCATGATTCAGGGCTTTCGCGTCAGCGATGCCGAAATCGCCGACCTGATCGCCTTTCTGGAAGGCCCGACGGATGAGGGGTTCCTCACCGATCCCAGCCTTTCAGACCCCTGGCCGGAAGGGCACCCGGCCCGGGCACCACGACAGATGCCCTGAAGACCCACAGGAAAGGGAACGCGAATGAAACTCTCACTTATCACTGCGGCCGTGCTGTCCATGACCACGACCGGGGCCTTCGCCCATGCCACGTTCGAGAAGGGCGAAGCGCAGCAGGGCGCGGCCTACAAGGCCGTCCTCCGCGTGCCGCACGGCTGCAACGGCGAGGCTACGCTGAAGGTCCGGATCCAGATCCCCGAAGGCGTGATCGCGGTGAAGCCGATGCCCAAGGCGGGCTGGACGCTGGAAACCGTGAAGGGTCCCTACGAGAAGGAATACGACTACTACGGCTCGAAGCTGAAGGAAGGCGTCAAGGAGATCGTCTGGACGGGCGAGCTGCCCGACGAGTTCTATGACGAGTTCGTCTTCCGTGCCAATATCACCGACGCCTTTGCCGTGGGCTCGATGGTCTATTTCCCGACCGTGCAGGAATGCGCCAGTGGTGCCGAGCGCTGGATCGAGATTCCGGCCGAAGGTCAGGACCCTGATGAACTGGAAGGCCCCGCTCCGGGCGTGAAGGTCATCGAGGCTGGCCACGAGCATTGAGGTTTCCCGCGGCCTTGAGTGGAGAGGCGTCCTGCTATCCTGCAAGGCCGCGCCTTGGCCCTTCATTCCGGGGGGTTTAGGTTGACTCCTCCTGCCGGGCTTACCTACCGGCAGGAGCCCTTTTGAAAGAAAGTGATGTGGGAAGGGCTCGCATGTCCACGATGATCCGATCTGTCGGTCGTCTCGCCTTGGCCGCGTTCCTTTTGTCCCTTCTCTTCAGCATGCCAGCGCTTGCCCATGCCGAGTTTCGCGGCAGTGAGCCGGCGCAGGACAGTGTGCTGGTCGCCATGCCTGCCGCGGTCAGCCTGCGATTTTCGGAACAGGTCGGGGTTCTGGTGCTGGAATGGCGTCTGCCGGATGGCAGCCTGCACCCCGCCACAGGCGAGGCGGGCGCCGACGTGCTGACGGTTCAGCCGCCGCAGGACGCGGGGCGCGGCACCTATGTGCTGCGCTGGCGCGTCGCCTCGGCCGACGGGCATCCGGTGGGCGGGTCGCTTGTCTTCTCGGTCGGCGAGGTCACAGGCGCTGCGCCGGACGTGCAGTCAGAGCCGGGGTCGGTCCCGGCGGTTCTGGCGCGTGCGGCCTTTGTGCTGGCGCTTGTGCTGTCGGTCGGGGCGGCGGTGTTTCATCATGCGGTGGCACCGCTTTCTGCACGGTTCGCGCATCTGCAGTCCTTGATCGCAGGTCTCGTATTGCCGCTGGGTGGGCTCTGGATCGCTGTCGAGGGGGCAGAGCGGTTGGGGAGAGGGACTGAAGCCATCTTTTCTGCAGCTGCGATGACGGCAGGGTTGCAAAGCCCTGTCCTCTTCACGGTCATTCTTGCGGCCCTTGCAGCCCCTCTTGTCTACGGGGCGCTGCAGGCCGGATCGCAATGGGCCGCCGCCTTGGCGCTGGGACTTGCGGCCCTGTCTTTCGCCGTCTCGGGCCATGCCCTTTCCGCCCCGGGCGGGGTGGCGCCGTTGCTGACGGCCCTGCATGCTGGCGCGATCATCCTGTGGGTGGGGGGCCTTTGGCCTCTGGCTTTTGCAGTGCAGGGAGCGGATCGCCTGATGGTTCTGCGCCGGTTCTCGGGCGTGGCCCTCCCGGCCGTGGTGGTCCTGATCGGGTCCGGCGTTGCGCTGGCGCTGCTGCATCGGGGCAGTGCGGGGCTTCTGTCGTCTGACTGGGCGCGGCTTCTGGCGGTAAAGCTTGCGCTGGTGGCGGGGATGCTGGCGCTAGCGCTGTGGCACCGCCTGCGCGCGATGCCGCGCCTTGCGTCGGGAACCGAGGTTCCCGTGCGGCGCAGCGTGGCGGTCGAGGCGGGGTTGGGGATGGCCGTCCTGATGCTGGCCATGGGCTTCCGCCTTGCGCCCCCGCCGTCGGCAGCCGCGACCTTGCCCGATCCGGTGGCGATCCACATCCACACTGTCCAGGCGATGGTGGATCTGGCCGCGACCGCACCCTTTCCCGGCACGACGGGGTTCCGCCTTGGCATCGCTGATGCCGATTTCATCCCTTTCGATCCGCAGGAAGTCACCCTCAGCCTGACGGATAAGGAGGCTGGGATCGGACCGCTGTCTGCCCCGGCTGTCCGGATGGGTCCGGGGCTGTGGGAGGTTGAACCGATGACACTGCCGACGCCCGGCCCGTGGGAGGTGCGGATCACGCTTCTGGTCACTGATTTCGAGCAGTTCCGTTTGACGGGCACCTTGCCCGCCCCGCCTGAGCAAAGCCCATGACAGATGAACGCAAACGCGAGGGCGACGTCGCCCTGACCTTCGACCCGGGCCATGTCTTGGACGGGACCGTCGCCTTCATCGGCCATCTGTCGACACCCTGGCAGCAAGGGCACTGCCCCAAGAACCTGACCGAGGCGCGCAGTCTGGGCGGGCCGTTCCATGCTCATGTCAAGCAAGCCTATCGCGACGGGCTGGCGGGGCTTGGCGTGGGGGCGCCGGTCATCCTTCTTTACTGGATGGGATCGGCGCGGCGGGACCTGATCCTGCAGGCCCCCGCGCACAAGCCCGCCCCGACGGGAACCTTCGCGCTGCGCTCGCCCGCCCGGCCGAACCCGATTGCCCTGGCGGTTGTCAGGCTTTTGGCCATCGATGCGGCGGCGGGTGTCCTGACGATCGACTCCTGCGATGCCTTCGACGGCACGCCGCTGATCGACATCAAACCCTGGCTGCCCGGGGTCGACCTGCCGCCCGGCTTTGCCGTCGGGTCCACCGCATGACTGAGGCCCGACATATCCTGATCGTCGAGGACGACCCGAGGCTTCTTCAGACGCTGGCCGAAAGCTTTGCCCGGCGCGGCCATCGGGTCACCACGGCGGCCAGCGTGGACGAGGCGCTGCGCCGCGCGCGCGGCGCCATGCCCAGCCATGCGGTGGTCGATCTGAAACTGGCCGAGGGCAGTGGGCTGGATGTGGTGGCGCATCTGGCGGCCCTGCAACCGCCCCCCCGGATCGTGGTGCTGACGGGCTTTGCCTCGATCGCCACCACGGTCGAGGCGATCAAGCTAGGGGCGGTTCATTACCTCGCCAAACCCGCCACCGTGCGTGAGATCGAGGCCGCATTCGACCATGTCGCCGGGCGCGAGATGCCGCAGATCGATGGAGGGCCGCGTGTCTCGGCGCTGAAGACCCAGGAATGGGAGATGATCCAGCAGACGCTGGCCGCGACGGATTTCAACATCTCGGAGGCAGCCCGCAGGCTGGGCATGCACCGCCGGACCCTTGCGCGCAAGCTGGCCAAGCAGCCTATCCGATGAGCGGGGTTGTTCGCATGGCCGCGAGGCGCGGCGGATCTGGCGCGCGGGGCAGCTTGATCCCGATCATGGCGGTGCGAGGTGCGGACGGCAGGAATGGCCGGGTGCAGCCCCCGCGCGCTGCACGGTGAGAAGGACCGCTTTATGCCCGAAAGCCAGACCCAATCCATCCGCAGACGCGCCGAGGTTCTGAACCTTCAACTCTTGGTCTGGCTGCGATGGTTTGCCGTTGCGGGCATGCTGACGGCGGTCTTCTTCGCGCATGTCCTGTTGAAGATCACGCTTCCCCTTTGGGAGATCGGCGTCCTGCTTGCCTTTCTGGTCGCGCTGAATCTGGTTGCGGCGTGGCGTCTCCGTCGGCCGCGGGGTGGTCTGGCACGGGCGGTGCTGGCAGATCTTCTGGTCGATGTCGGCGCCTTGACCATCCTTCTCTATCTGACCGGAGGTGCGCAGAACCCGTTTACGGGCATGTTCATCCTGCAGGCCATCGTCGCGGCCTTCCTGTTGCCGCCCCTGCAGGCCGGGATCATCTTCGTCGCAACGGTCGCGGCGCAGCTTTGGCTTCTGGGCCACGGCCTGCCCATCGACATCCCCATGTCGCACAGCCATGCCGGGCCGACCATGTCCGACATCCACTTGCAGGGGATGTTCCTCAGCTTCTTCTTCAGTGCGGCGCTGGCGGTGCTGTTCATCCTTGGCATCCGCGACAACCTGCGCCAGCGGGACGCGCGGCTGGACCGGATTGCCCGGCAGATCGAGGAGGAAAAGGTCGTGATGCGGCTTGGCCTTCTGGCCGGAACGGCCGCGCATGACATCAGCACGCCGCTGACCAATCTGGCGGTGATCCTTGACGACTGGCTGGACCTTGGCCTGCCCGATGAAGCCGAGCAAAGGCGCCAGATCGCGCTGATGCAAGAGGCCGTCTCGACCTGCCGCGAAAGCCTGACGCAGATGCTGGCGATGGGAGGACGCGGCCGGATCGAGGCTGCCCATGCGGCCGATCCAATGGCGCTTGTCCGCGAGGTGGGCGGCGCCTGGCAGGCCCGCTACCCCGAGATCGGCATCACCTACCGCAACCAGAGGACGGGATCGGGCATGATTCTTGCCGACCTTCTGTTGACAAGGTCGCTCGCGAACCTTCTGGACAACGCGCGCGAGGCAGGGGCCCGCACCATCACGCTGATTGCCGAGGATGACGGAGCAGGCATCGTGCTGCGCATCCGCGATGACGGGTCGGGCTTTCCCGACACGGTCTTGCAAGGCATCGTCCCGCCGGTGCCTGACAGGGCCGCGCCGGACGGGTCGCACGGGTTGGGGCTGTTCCTCGTCCGCTCGGCCCTGCGTCGGATGGGCGGCGCCTTGCGGCTGTCGAACCGGCCCGAAGGCGGGGCCGAGGTCAGCGTCCTGCTGCCCCGGGTCATTCATGCGGGCAGCTGAGGCGCAGGGGGCGCTTGCCCTGATCCTGTCGCGCGAGGCCCGGCTGTCGCGGGGGGCGGCGGTCCTTTCGGTCGCAGGATCGGCGCTGTGGATCGCGCAGGCGGCGGTGATCGCCGCAGCTATCGTGCAACTGATGGGGCAGGGGGGGCTTGCGCCACTGCCGGCAGCCATCCTGCTGTTCGGTCTTGCCGCGCTGCGGGCGGGGGTCGAGGCTGTGGCGCAGCGCCTGACCCAATCCCTGTCGGCGCGGGTCGGGCAGGGCTTGCGTGCGCGGCTTGCCGCCCATGTCCTGCGTCTGTCGCCTGCCGGACAGGACGAGGATCACGCGGGGCTTGCAAGCCTTGCGGGCGAGGGGATTGCGCAGATCGGCCCCTGGGTCGAACGCTATCGCCCGGCCCGCCTGCGGGTCATGGTGCTGTCGCCTCTGATCCTGGTCCTGACGCTGACGCAGTCCTGGGCGGCGGGGCTGGCGCTGGCGCTGACGGGCCCGCTGATCCCGGTGTTCATGGCGCTGGTGGGCTGGGCCGCCGAGGCGGCATCGCGCCGCCATCTGGTGAAACAGGGGGCGCTGAACCGCCTGCTCCTCGACCGGATCGCCGCGCTGATCGACCTGCGCCTGCTGGGGGCCGTGGCGCGCGCGCGGGATGATCTGGCGCGGCAGTCGGCCGATCTGCACCAGCACAGCATGGCGGTGCTGCGGCTGGCCTTCCTGTCCTCGGCGGTGCTGGAGTTCTTTGCAGCTCTGGGTGTGGCGCTGGTCGCGGTGCATGTCGGCCTGTCGCTGCTGGGGCTGATCGACTGGGGCGCCTGGGGGGCGGGGCTTTCGCCCTTTGGCGGCATCTTCGTCCTGCTGATCGCACCGGATTTCTATCAGCCGCTGCGCGACCTCGCCGCCACCTGGCACGACCGCGCCAATGCCGAGGCCGCGGCGGCTGCGGTGGACCGTGAACTGGCCCGTGGCGATCTGATCCTTGGCGCGGGCGGCGCTGGCGCGCCTGTGGCGGGCAGTCTGGTCTGGCGCGGCCTTGGCGTCACCCGGGCGGACCAGCGCATCGGCTTTCCGGACGGCACCCTTGCCCCGGGTGAGGCCGTGGCCCTGACCGGCGCCAGCGGCACGGGCAAGACCACGCTTCTGCTGGCGCTGGCCGGCCTGCTGCGCGCGGGCGGAGAGGTTCGCCAAGGCGACCGGTCGCTTGACGACGCGACGGCCGACACCTTTCGCGCGGGCTTGTGCCTGATCCCGCAGGTGCCGCGCTTTCCCGATCTGCCGCTGTCTGAATGGCTCGACCCTGGCGGCCGGGCGGACCCGTCCGCAGTGGCGGCGGCGCTGTGCATGCTCGGGGTCGATGCGGCTGTCGCGGCCCTGCCGGATGGATTGCAGACACGGCTGGGCGAAACCGGCGGCGGCGTGTCGGGCGGAGAAGCGCGGCGGCTGCTTGTCGCCCGCGCGCTGATCGCGCAGCCCGCGATCGTTCTGGCCGATGAGCCGACGGCCGATCTGGACGCGGACACAGCCGCAGCCGTGACAGGTGCGCTTTTCTCCCTGCGGGGACAGGGGACGGCGCTTCTGGTGGCGACGCACGACACCGCACTGATCGCGCGGATGGACCGGGCGATCCGGCTGGAGGCAGGCGCATGACCCTGTCCCGGCTGGTGCATGACCTTATGGCGGTCGCCCCGCGCCGCTTTGCCATGGCCGCTGCGCTGGTGGTTGCGGTGCATCTGACGGGGCTTCTGCTTCTGGGCCTGTCCGGCTGGTTCGTCGCGGCTTCGGCCCTTGCGGGGCTGACCGGGCTGGGGCTGGTGTTCGATTTCTTCCGCCCCTCGGCCATCATCCGGCTGACCACGCCGCTGCGCGCGCTTGCCCGCTATGGCGAACGGGTGACGGGCCATGACGCCACGCTGCGCGCGTTGATGGACCTTCGCCTGCGCCTGTTCGCGGCATTGTCGCGGCGCAATGCGGCAGACGTGGCGCGCTTGCGCTCAGCCGAGGGTCTGAACCGCCTGACGGCTGATCTTGATGCCATCGAGGGGCTTCTGATCCGACTGGTGCTGCCCGCGCTGGCGGTGCCGGTGACGCTGATCCTTGGCGGCACGGCGATTGCGCTCTTGGCCGGCCCCCGGGCCGCGGCTTTGGCGCTGGGGTGCCATGTTGCGGTGTTGGCCCTGCTTGGATGGATCGCCGCCGCCGGGCGCGGGGGCGCGATGCGGCAGGAAGCGGCATTCCAACAGATCCGCAGCCGCATGGCCGAAGAGATGCGCCTGCGGTCGGATACGGCGCTTCACGGGCAGCTTCCCACGGCGCTGGCACGGGTGCTGGAGGCCGCAACCGCGATGGAGGACGCGCGCGCCGCGATGGACCGGGGCGAACGGCACGCCACCTTTGTCCTGTCCCTTCTGCCCGGAGTGGCGGCGGCGGGCGTCCTGGTGCTTAGCCGCGCCGATGCAGCCTTCACGCTTGCCGCGATGCTGGTCGCTGTTGCGATGGCCGAAGGCGCGAGGGGCTTGTGGCGCGGACTTGCCGAACTGGGGCGCATGCAGCTTGCAGCAGCGCGCATGGAGTGCGGCGCATCGGGCGCGGAAGTCAACTCCGCCTGCGTCGCAGACTTGAATGCGCCGCCCTTGGTGCTGGCGGGGCTTTCGGCGCAGCAGGCCGGGCGGGCGGCGCTGTTGCGCCCGGTCGACCTGACCTTGCGTCAAGGGGAATGGGCGGCGCTGGTCGGGCCTTCAGGCGCGGGCAAATCGACGCTTCTACAGACCATCGCAGGGCTGCTGCCCACGTCAGGCGGGGAGGTTTACCTGTTAGGCCACCGGCTGCAGGACTGGCCCGAGGATGCGCTGCGCGCTCGGCTGTGCCTTGTTCCGCAGCGCCCCGCGCTGATCGGCGGGACGGTGGAGGACAACCTTGCGCTGGCCGCGACCGCCACGACCTCCGCCGAGATGGAGGCCGCGTTGCGGGCCGTAGCCTTGTGGTACCCCCTGTCCGGGCGCGGCGGGCTGCGCGCGCCCTTGGGTGCGCAGGGCGCAGGGTTATCCGGGGGCGAGGCGCGGCGGCTCGCGCTGGCGCGGGCCATCCTTCGGCGGCCTGCGGTCCTTCTTCTGGACGAACCGACCGAAGGGCTGGACAGCGCGACCGCCCACGCCGTCCTGTCGGGCCTGCGCACGGCTTTGCCCCAGGCGGCGGTCGTGATCGTGTCGCATCGCGCCGAGGATTGCGCCGGGGTTGGACAAATTGTCCAAGCCAAGCGGATTTCGCCCGGGTCCAGCCGCGCAACCTGATCCAGATCAAGCCGAATTCCCGCATCTCCCCGCATGCCAAAGGCAAGCCCGGTCCCTTACCGGGTGCGGGAAAGGAGTTTTCGCATGGAGTTCGACGTCGTCGACCTGTCGCGCCTGCAGTTTGCGGCGACGGCAATGTATCACTTCCTCTTCGTGCCGCTGACGCTGGGTCTGTCGATCCTCATCGCGATCATGGAGACGGTCTACGTCATGACCGGCCGCCCGATCTGGCGGCAGATGACCAAGTTCTGGGGCACGCTGTTCGGGATCAACTTCGTCCTTGGTGTTGCCACCGGCATCACCATGGAATTCCAGTTTGGCATGAACTGGAGCTACTATAGCCACTACGTCGGCGACATCTTCGGCGCCCCCTTGGCCATCGAAGGGCTGATGGCCTTCTTCCTGGAAGCCACCTTCGTCGGACTTTGGTTTTTCGGCTGGGAAAAACTCTCTGCCCGGGCCCATCTGATCGTGGGCTGGTGCGTGGCGCTTGGGTCGAATTTCTCGGCGCTGTGGATCCTGATCGCCAATGGCTGGATGCAGAACCCGGTGGGCGCGGTGTTCAACCCCGAAACGATGCGGATGGAGCTGGAGGATTTCAGCGCCGTCTTGTTCAACGAGGTGGCGCAGGCGAAGTTCGTCCATACCGTCAGTGCCGGCTATGTGACGGCGTCGGTGTTCGTGATCGGTGTCTCGGCCTGGTATTTGCTGCGCGGTCGTCATACGGAAATGGCGCGGCGCTCGATCGCGGTAGCTTCGGCCTTTGGTCTTGCTTCGGCGCTGTCGGTCATCGTGCTGGGCGACGAGTCCGGATATGAGGCCACGCTGAACCAGCGCATGAAGCTGGCCGCGATGGAAGCGATGTGGGAGACCGAGCCCGCCCCCGCCGCCTTCACCCTCTTCGGCCTGCCCGATACCGAAGCGCGCGAGACGCATTTTGCCATCAGGATTCCGGCCGTGATGGGCTTGATCGGCACCCGATCCCTGACCGAGGAAATCCCCGGGATCACCGATCTGGTGGCCGAAGCCGAGAAGCGGATCAGGTCGGGCCTGATTGCTTACGACGCGCTGCAGACGATCCGGCAGGACCGCGCCGCAACAGCGCCAGAGGTCCTCGCTGCGTTCGAGGGCAATGGTGCCAACCTTGGCTATGCCATGTTGCTGATGCGCTATGTCGAGGATCCGCGCGCCGCGACCGAGGCGCAGATCGCAGCGGCGGCCTGGGATACCGTGCCGAGCGTCGGGCCCATGTTCTGGTCCTTCCGTGCCATGGTGGGCGCGAGCTTCGTGATGCTGGTTTTCCTGGCCTTCGCCTTCTGGCGCACCAGCTTCCGCGGCGGCACCTATCCGGACTGGTTCCTGAAACTGGCCGTCGTTCTGATCCCGTTGCCGTGGCTGGCCTGCGAACTGGGCTGGTTCGTGGCCGAATTTGGTCGTCAGCCGTGGACGGTGGATGGCATCCTGCCCACGGTCATCTCGGCAAGTCACCTGTCGGTCCTGGACCTTCTGTTGACGCTGGCCGGGTTCGTAACCTTCTACACTGTGCTTCTGGTGATCGAGATGCGGCTGATGCTGGCGGCGATCCGCAAGGGACCGGTGCAGGACGTCGACCTGACCGACGCCTGGATGGCTGCGCATGTGACACGGCTGGCCACGCCTTCGTCCCAAACCCTTGCCCAACCTGCGGAGTGACGGGCCATGATCCTGCATGAACTTCTGAGTTACGACCTCTTGCGCCTGATCTGGTGGGTGCTTCTGGGGGTGCTTCTGATCGGCTTTGCCCTGACCGACGGCTTCGACATGGGCGTGGGCGCGCTTCTGCCCTTCGTGGGCAAGACCGATGAAGAACGCCGCATCGCCATCAATACGGTCGGGCCGGTCTGGGAAGGCAATCAGGTCTGGCTGATACTTGGAGGCGGCGCGATCTTTGCTGCCTGGCCGCCGCTGTATGCCGTCAGCTTCTCGGGCTTCTACCTCGCCATGTTCCTGGTGCTGGCAGCGCTGATCCTGCGGCCCGTGGGCTTCAAGTATCGCAACAAGCGACCTGACGCTGCCTGGCGCAAACGGTGGGACTGGGCGCTGTTCGTCGGCGGTGCAGTGCCGGCGCTAGTGTTTGGCGTGGCGGTCGGAAATGCGCTGCAAGGCGTGCCGTTCGAGCTCACCGACAGCCTGATGCCGCTGTATCAGGGCAATGCGGTGATGAAGCTTCTTGGCCTTCTGAACCCTTTCGCACTGCTGGTGGGCGTGGTGTCGCTGACCATGCTGCTGACCCACGGTGCGACCTGGCTGTCATTCAAGGCCGAGGGCGTCGTGGCCGAGCGCGCTCGCGCCATCGGCTCGGTTACGGGACCGGTTGCGATCATGACCTTCCTTCTGGCGGGGGTCTGGCTAGCCTTTGGTATCCCGGCCTATCACTACGTTGCGGAACTTCCCGCGGGCAGCCCGTCCAACCCGCTTCTCGGCGAGGTTGTCCGCGAAGGGTCATGGCTGACCGCTTATAGCCTGCGGCCATGGATCGCCATCGCTCCGGTCTTGGGCGTGCTGGGCATCGCGCTCGCTACGCTTGGACTGCGCAAGGAGCGTGCCGGCTGGGCGCTTCTGGCCTCCCTGCTGGGCATCTTCGGTGTGATCTCGACAGTCGGGCTGACGATGTTTCCCTTCATCCTGCCGTCGTCGGTCCAGCCCGGCGCCTCGCTTACGGTCTGGAACGCATCGTCGTCGCACCTGACCCTGTTCATCATGCTGGTCTGCACGGTGATCTTCCTGCCCATCGTGCTTGGCTACACCGCCTGGGTCTACAAAGTGCTCTGGGGCAAGGTCGATGCCGCCGAAGTCACCAGCAACCCCAACGCCTATTGAGGAGAAACCCATGTGGTACTTCGCCTGGCTGCTTGGCCTCCCTGTCGCCGCGATGTTCGCCGTCATCAACGCCATGTGGCTTGAGATGCAGTCCGACGCCCGGATGACTAGCGCGCCGAAGCGCTGACCCCCTTCCAGCGGGACCCACATCTCGCTGGCTGCGTCCTGGCTGCGTCCCTTCGTGATCAGGACATCACTGGCCGCCCGCTTGGTCGGGCGGCCCCTTTTCTTGCCCTTGTTGCATCCGTTCGCAGGCCAATCCATAGACATGTGTGACCAGATTGCCACGCCGCTTGAGCGTGTTGCCCTCATGGGCAGTTTCAGCGCCTGTTCTCTCCTCGTGGTCTTGGTTTCCCGAAGGCGAACCCAGATGAGCCTATTGGCTTTGAAGCCGTCCTTGCAAATGTCCTCGACGTTCAGCCGCGAGACCTCAGACCGGCGCCGTCCCCCCGGAGGCCAAGGCGAGCATCAGCATCGCCCGATCGCGGATGCCGCGATGGCTGTCGTCGCAGGTGGCGAGCATTGTCCTCTGCTTGAGGAGACATGACATGACTGGCCAAATGGTTAGATAGGTTGTGAGAGATGTGGACCGTGCAGGACGCCAAGTCCCGCGTCTCGGTGGTGGTTGACGCGGCGCTGGCCGGGCGGCCGCAGGAGGTGACGCGGCGCGGGCATCCGGCGGTCGTGGTGCTGGCCGTCGAGGGATACCAACGGCTGGTGGCTGGCGCCGCGTCACAGCGGGAGAGCTTCGCCGACCCCCCTTCTGCACTTCCCGGGCGGCGATCTCGACCGACTGCAGGCCAGGCCGCGGGACGTGACCCTGTGATCTATGTCCTTGGCGCAAATGCCCTTTCGGCGGTGCGTTGGGCGGATCGCGCCCCGAAGGTGGCCGCCTGGCTGCAGGGTAAGCTGGAGGCGGCCCTGTTCCTGAGCGTGATCACCTTGGGCGCGATCGAGCGCGGCATCCGGGCGGAGGATCGGCAGAACCCGGCCTTTGCCGCCGACATGCGGGCCTGGGCTGACCGGACCGTCCGGCTGTTCTCGGACCGGCTTCTGCCCTTTGGCGCCGAGGAGGCGCGGGTCTGGGGGCGCCTCTCGCAGGAGATCGGCCATGGCGGCGCGGATCTGATGATCGCTGCGAGTGCGCTGGTGCGGGGTGCCACCCTCGTCACCGACAAGGTGGATGACTTCCGGCCCACCGGCGTGACCATCGAGAACCCGTTCTGAGGCCATTCCCGCCCTCCGGGTGTGGACAAGGATGCCCAGTTTCATGGCGCCCGCCACACCCACGATAAGGCGAACGAATCGTAAAGATGCATCTGCAAGCTATTGTTTTATATGGCCCCGATCTGGCGTCCGACCTCGGACGCCAGCCGCCGCAGGGCTTGGGCGTACAGCGTGACGTCGATCCCGACCCCCAGAAAATTGGCCCCCGCGGCCCGGCACTCGGCCAGAAAGGCCGGGTCGATGACCAGAACGCCCGCCGCGCGACCTGCCGCCCGGATGCGGCGCAGCCCGTCCAGCACCGCGGCCTTCACCTCCGGATGCCCGGCCTGCCCAAGAAAGCCCATGTCGGCCGCCAGGTCAGACGGCCCGATGAACACCCCGTCCACCCCCTCTACCGCCAGGATATCGTCCAAGGCTGCCATCCCCGCCCGGCTCTCGACTTGCAGGATCAGGCTGATCTGGTCGTTTGCCGTGGTCAGGTAATCCGGGATCGCCGCAAAGCCCGAAGCCCGTGCCAGCGCAGACCCCACCCCGCGGATCCCCTCAGGCGGGTACCGCGTCGCCCGCAACGCCCGCTCTGCTTGGCCGGCATCCTCGATCATCGGGATGAGAAGTGTCTGCGCCCCGATATCCAGCGCCTGCTTGATCCCGGCCGGATCATCGTTCCGCAGCCGCACCACCGGCGCCGGCCCCTTCCCCGCGATCACCGCCAGCTGCGCCGAAATCGACCGGATATCATTGGGCGCATGCTCTCCATCGATCAACAGCCAGTCAAACCCCGCCGTCGCCGCAATTTCGGCGGCGTAAGGGTCGGCCAGCCCAAGCCAGATGCCGTGCAGCACCTCTTCCCGGGCCAGCCGCTGTTTCAGGGTGTTGATGGGGGCGGGCATGGGAACCTCAGAAGTTCAAGGTGACGCGCCCGAAGGCACCGAAGTCGGCATCGAACCGGCTGCCCGGCGGGGCCTCGACGGGGCGGATGAAGCTGCCCGAGAGCAGCACCTGCCCGGCCTCGATTCCCTGCCCATATTGGGCCAGCCGATGCACGAGCCACAGAATGCCGGTGACAGGATCGTTCAGAACTCCCGCCCCGAGCCCGGTTTCCTCAACCACCCCGTCCCGCGCCACGATCGCCCCGATCCAGCGCAGATCGAAGGCATCCGCTGCGTGCCGCTGCGCCCCAAGCACGATGCCCGCGTTGGCGGCGTTGTCTGACACGGTGTCATAGATCACCCGCGCCTTGCCGGTGGCCGGATCGGCGCGGAGGATGCGGGTGTCGAGGATTTCCAGACTGGGCGCGACGTAATCGGTGGCGGCCAGAACCTCTTCCCGTGTGACCGAGGCCCCCTGCAGCGGCGCCCTCATCACAAAGGCAATCTCGGCCTCGATCCGAGGCTGGATGAAGCGGCCCGCAGGGATCGTTGACCCGTCGGCGAAGAGCATATCCTCCAGCAGCACCCCTGAATCCGGCGTGGTGATGTTCAGTGCCTGCTGCATGGCCCGGCTGGTCAGGCCGATCTTCCAGCCGATCACCCCCACACCCTGCGCCTGCTTTTTCGCCACCAATGCGGCCTGCACCGCATAGGCATCGTCCAGTGTCATGCCAGGATACTGCAGGCTGAGCAGCCCGCATTGCCGGCCAGTCCGTTCGGCCTGAAACAGCGTTTCGGCGGCGGCTTCGATCTGGTCCGGGGTCATTCGTCGGCTACCCCGTTGCGCAGGATGCCGATGCCCGGCACTTCGACCTCGATCACATCGCCGGGTTTCAGCCAGATCGGCGGATCGAACCTCGCGCCGGCGCCGGTGGGGGTGCCGGTCACGATGATGTCGCCCGGAACCAGCGTGGTGAAGGTGGAGATATAGGCGATCTGCCGCGCCACCGGGAACAGCATGCGCCCGGTGCGGTCGTGCTGGCGGACTTCACCATTCACGCGCGTGGTCAGCTCCACATCCATGATCTGCGCCGGGTCGGTGAAGGGCACGAGCCAGGGGCCGATGGAGCCGGAGGTATCCCAGTTCTTGCCTTGCGTGACGTTGAATTTCGCGTGGCGCACCCAATCGCGGATTGTGCCTTCGTTGCAGAGTGTCAGCCCGGCGATATGACCCAAAGCCTCGGCCTCGAGGATGCGGCGGCCGCCTTTGCCGATGACAATGGCGATTTCGCCTTCATAATCCAGCTGCCGGCTTTCCGGCGGGCGGATCAACGGCTGGCCCGCGCCCGTGAAGCTGCGCGCAAAGCGCGGGAACAGCGACATGTTGGCCGGGGCTTCCTGACCGTCCTTGTATTCAGCGTTGCGGTCGGGGAAGTTCACGCCGACGCAGATGATCTTTTCCGGGTCGGGCACCGGGATCTCATATGTGAACGATCCTTCGGCATGGGTCACGTCCCGCCCGGCGGCTGCGTCCAGAACCTGCGGGATCGCCTGAGCGGCGATCACGTCGCGCAGGGTCTTCCACTGCGGAAACCCGGGCGAAAGCGCGATCACGCCGCCTCGCGCGCCGACGCCCCAGAATTGGGCACCCGCGGCGGTGAAGGTCACGAGGTTCATTCGATGCCCCCAAGGCAAAGGTATTTCAGTTCCAGGAAGTCATCGAGCCCGTGGCGCGACCCTTCGCGCCCGAGGCCCGAGGACTTGACGCCGCCGAAGGGTGCCTCGGCGGTGCTGACAAGGCCGGTGTTCACCCCGACCATGCCGTACTCCAGCGCCTCGGACACACGGAAGCTGCAGGCCAGATCGCGGGTGTAGAGGTATGAAGCCAGACCGAATTCGGTATCATTGGCGGCGGCCACGACCTCGGCCTCCGTTTCGAACCGGAAGAGCGGCGCGACCGGGCCGAAGGTTTCCTCGCGGGCCACCGCCATGTCGGCGGTGACGCCGGTCAAGACGGTGGGCTCCCAGAAGGTGCCGCCAAGGGCATGGGGGCGGCCGCCAAGCCTGACACTGGCCCCTTTGGCCGTGGCATCCGCGATGTGTTCGGCGACCTTCTGAACCGCCTTGCCGTCGATCAGCGGGCCGAAGGTCACGCCGGGGGCAAAACCGTCCCCGGTTTGCAGCGTGGAAAGACGCGCCGCCAGCTTTTCGGCAAAGACGTCATAGACCCCGGCCTGCACATAGATGCGGTTGGCGCAGACGCAGGTCTGGCCGTTGTTGCGGAACTTGGCTATGATCGCGCCTTCGACGGCGGCATCCACATCGGCATCGTCAAACACGATGAAGGGCGCGTTGCCGCCCAGTTCCAGCCCCAGTCTCTTGATCGTCGGTGCGCATTGCGCGTAAAGCTGCGCGCCCACCTCGGTGCTGCCTGTGAAGGTCAGTTTGCGCACCACCGGGCTGGCGGTCAGCACCGCCCCAAGCACGCGGGCCGAGCCCGTCAGCACCGAAAACAGCCCGGCGGGCAGGCCCGCGCGTTCGGCCAGCACCGCCAGCGCGATGGCCGAGAACGGGGTCTGCGAGGCGGGTTTCAGCACCATTGCGCAGCCCGCCGCGAAGGCCGGGCCTGCCTTGCGGGTGATCATCGCATTGGGAAAGTTCCAGGGTGTGATGGCGGCCACCACACCGATCGGCTGTTTCAGCACAAGGATGCGCTTGTCGGGCGCATGGCCCGGCACGATGTCGCCATAGGCGCGGCGCGCCTCTTCGGCGAACCAGTCGATGAAGCTGGCTCCATAGGCAATCTCGCCCTTCGCCTCGGGCAGCGGCTTGCCCTGTTCGGCGGTCAGGATGGCGGCGAGGTCGTCCTGATGCGCCATCATCAGATCGTACCAGCGCCGCAGCACCTGCCCGCGATCCTTGGCCGTTCGCGCAGCCCAAGCCTTTTGCGCCAGTGCCGCGGCGGCAATCGCCTCTTCCGCATCGGCCGGCGTCAGGTCGGGCACATGGCCGATCACGGCGCCGGTCGAGGGGTTGGTCACGGCAAGGCCGCTCTTGCTGGCCGCGATCCACCGCGAACCGACCAGCGCGGCCTCGCGCAACAGCGAGGCATCGGACAGGCGGGCGCGCAGGTCGAAACGGTGAAGCTCGGTCATGGAAGGATCCGTATCGGCAGGGGTCAACCGGCTTGGCGTGCCATCCACTCGGCCACCAGCGCCTTGCCGTAATCGTTGCCGTTCGGCAGGCGGGTGATGATGTGGATGTGGAACTTGGCCGGGTCGGTGTTCGACAGCCACATCCCCGAATGATGGTCAAACTCGATCATCACTACGGGCGAGTGGATGTGGAAGTAGAACGGATCGTCGTCGCCATGCCCGCCGATCCAGCTGAACCAGGTGCGGTCCAAATGAGCCGAGATCCGGGCCATATGCGCGGCGCGCGGGCCATCGGGCCAGTGTTCGTGGAAGGTCTCGCACAGGTCCAGCAGAGCGGCCTTCTGCGCTTTGGAAAACTCGGCCACGCAAACCCCTTCCAGGGGGATCACGCGGTTGTCCTGGAAGGCTCCGCCCAAGTGTCGCTGGTCCGCAAAGTTGAAGCGCCAGGCCGGCATGGCCGGGTCTTCCATCAGCTTGAAGATCGTGGCCCTGTCCTGCAGCGCTTCTGGCAGCGATTGCATCAGCGCCAGGCCCTTGCGCTCTTCCTCCTTGAACAGCGCGAAACGCTCTCCGCTTTGCAGCGCGATCTCGTTCGGCTCGGTCCCCATGAAGGTGGGCGAGATCACCATTTGCCGACCGACGATCAGGCAGTTGTAGCCGATGTGATGGCCGTAAAGGTTGAAGCCCCAGGGCGCCGTCAGCGAGGGCGTGCCGTAGACGAGGACGTGATATGACCATTCGTTCATGATGTTGCGAAGGTCGTACAGCTCGCCCAGGTACAGGTTGGCCAGCATCAGCTGCCGCAGCTTCCGGAACCCACGGTCCGAGGTGCAGGCCGCCAGAAGCGCCATGAAGGCCGAACGCGACTGCTCCGCCATGTCTTCAAGTCTCACCCCTTCGGTGTTGAAGACGATTTCCGGATTGTACCAGCCGCGCCATTGCGGCGCGTCGACCGGGTGGCAGACGCGGGTGCGCTGGTCTTCTGTCAGGGTCGCCAGGAAGGTCTCGGCCGCCGCCACGGCCTGGGCCACGTCAAATCCCTCGTCGGCCAGCCGGTAAAGCCCGGTCTCAACCGTGCCGTCCTGGGTGATGCCGCGATAGGGTTCCTCGTAAAGCCGCGTCCATTCGGCCTTCAGCGCCGTGGCGCGCGCCGTGGCCAGGATCGGCTGCGAATAGCTCAGCGGGTCCAGCCCGTGCGACCGGGCGATCCGCGGCTCGGTCGCCGGCAGCAGATAGTCGCGATGGTCGGCGCTGGTCATATCTTTCCTCCCACGGGGGCCTTTGAAGGGCCAGCTTCGGCAGGGGCGCCCAAAGGGCAAGGGGGCTTTCGGAGCAATGTTCACATCGCGGAAAGGGCCCGGGCGGTAGGGAAGGGTATGGGGGCGGAATATCCATTTTGGCTGGAAAATATCTTTTCTTGCTCAAAGTAGAGATTCGCCTATGATCCCGAAGCGAGTCGCGCGAGGGGAGCATGGCGGGCAGCCGGACAGCCGAGGTCTACGAGGCGCTGAAGGAAGAGCTTCTGAACGGCGACCACGCGCCGGGATCGAAGCTCGCCATCGAGGCGCTGGCGCTGCGCTTTGGCGTCTCGCCTGGCGCGGTGCGTGAATCGCTGTCGCGCCTGACCTCGGATCGCCTGGTCGAAGCCCTGCCGCAGCGGGGCTTTCTGGTGGCGCCCATCTCGCAGGACGACCTGACAGACCTGACCGAGGTCCGCATCGACATCGAGACCCGCTGCCTGCGCCGGTCTATCGAACGCGGGACGCTGGAATGGGAAGCGCGGCTTCTGTCCACCTGGCACCAGGTGTCGCATGTGGGCGACTCGCCGCAGGGCAGGGCGCATCCCGACTGGCCGCGCCTGCATGCGCAATTGCACGACGACCTTGTCGCCGCCTGCGGCAGCCCCTGGTGGCTTCGCCTGCGCGAGGTTCTCTACATGCAGGCCGAACGCTACCGGCGGCTGATCCTGCCGCGCGCCCAGGCGGCCCGCGATATTAATGCAGAACACCGCGCCATTGTCGAACGCACGCTGGCGCGCGACGCCGATGCTGCCGTGGCCGCCCTGGCGGACCACATGCAACGCACCGCCCAGGATCTGCTTGAAGCCGGTCCGCGTGGATTTGAACGGAGGATGCCGCGGGGGGCGGCAATGGGGAAGGGAATCACAGATGGCGCAAAAGGATGAAGGCAACTCCCGCAGCGAGGCGTCGGGAACGCAGTGCATCCACCGCTCTTTCGCGGTGGTGCGGATGCTCGCTTCGGGCGCGTCCGAAGGCGAGAAACTGGTAGACATCGCCGCGCGGCTCAACCTGTCGCATCCGACGGCACACCGCATCCTGAAGGCGCTGGAATCGGAAGGCATCGTCGAACGCGCCCGCGGTTCGCGGCGCTACCAGATCGGCGCCGAGGCGGCTTGGCTGGGGCTGGCGGCCTACAGCCGGTTTCCCATCACCCGGCTGGCTACGCCTACGCTTGACCGGCTGGTCGAGGCCATCGGCGATTCCGTCTTTCTGGCCGTGCCGTCGCACAACGATTCCGTCTATGCCGACCGTCGCTTCGGCGCCTATCCGGTCCAGGCCCGCCGCGTCGCCATCGGCGCGCGCCGGCCGCTTGGCGTCTCGGTCGCGGGCCGGGCGATGCTGGGCTTCATGAAGGACGAACGGGTCGAAGCGGTGCTGCGCGACAATGCCGACCGCTACGGCGACTGGCGCTGCAGCGAACAGCAGATCCTGTCCGGGGCCGAAGAAGTCCGCAAACAGGGCTTCCTGTGTTCCGACAGCCTGGTGAACGCCGAACGCCGCGTCCTTGCGGTGCCGGTTCGCGATGTCGTGGGCCAGCCCGTCGCTGCGCTGTCCATCATCGCGGCACGTCCCCGTCTGGGGGGCGAACGGATGTCGCGCCTTGTGCCTCTGTTGCGCGACGCCGCGCGCGAGATCAGCGCGGCTGTCCACCGGCAGACGATGGTCGCCTGACCGCCTTCGGCGGTGTCTCCCGTTCGGTCCCCCCGCTTTCCGCGATATGAACAAATCCCCCGCCGTGCGTTGCCCGCCGGGCCGCGCGGCGCAAGGGTCCGGCCGGAAACCGCGCAAGACCGGCCGGCGGCGGCACGATCCGCCCGGCCCAGGAGGAGACCGCATGAAACTTCCCGCCCCCGTCCTGAACCCGCCTTTCAACATAACCCGCGCCAGCCACGTCGTGCTGACCGTGCAGGATATTGATGCCTCGAAGGCGTTCTACACCGATCTCGTCGGGCTCATCACCACGGCCGAGGACAGTCAGACCGTCTGGATGCGCGGCCGCGAGGAGGCTTGCCACCACAGCCTCGTTCTGCGCAAGGGCACTACGCCGGACTGCCAGCGCATCGGCCTTCGCGTTCAGACCGACGACGACATCCTGAAAGCGAAGGACTATTTCGACAGCATCGGCACGGCGGCCGAGATCGTCGAGGTCGAACACCAGGGCAAAACCCTGCACGTCACCGATGCCATCGGCATGCCGGTCGAACTGACCGCCTCGATGCCGGTGCAGCCGCGTCTGTTCATGTCCTATGACCGCTACCACGGCGCCTCGGCACAGCGGCTCGACCACTGGCAGATCCAGGCCCAGGACGTGCGCCGCGCCCATGACTTCTGGCACCCGCTGGGGTTCCGCGCCTCGGAATACACCTATTCCATCGACGATGGCGTCGAAAACCTCTGGGGCGTCTGGCTGCAGCGCAAGGGTAACCCGCATGACCTGGTGTTCACCAACGGCCCGGGACCGCGCCTGCACCACTTTGCCTACTTGCTGCGCGACGCCCATGACCTTGTCCATGCCTGCGACGTGGCGGGCGCCATGGGCCTTGGCCAAAGGCTGGAACGCGGGCCGGGTCGGCACGGCATCTCGGGCGCGATGTTCATCTACTTCCGCGACCCCGATGGCCACCGGATCGAGATGTTCAACACCCATTATCAGTGCATCGACTTGGAAGACCCTATCGGCTGGGACCTGAAGGATCCCCGACGCGCCGACCAGTGGGGCCTGCCGGCTCAGGCGAAATGGTTCAACGAGGCGACGACCTTTGCCGGCACCCCGCCCTCGCCGCCCTCGCTTTCCTCGCCGCTGCCGACGCTGGAACGCTTCCTGGGTCTTGCATGACGACAGAAGAAAAGGCCCCCGGCTTGCATCGGGGGCCTCCTCAAGCAGGGGTGACCGACCTTAGCCCTTCTTCATGTGGGCATGGATCGAGTTGGTCTTCCACGATCCATCGGGATCGGCCTCGTCGACATAGAAGGTGATCCCGAGGCCCCGTCTATTGCTGATCGCTGCGAAATGCTGAACCACGATGTCGTAGGTCGCGCCGAAGAACGACTTGCGCACGTCCAGCGGTCGGCCCGCGCCGATGCGGCAAATGACGTTTACAAACGCATGTTCGGGATTTCCGTCGGCGATCACATACTGATGCACCGGCCAGGCTCGGATGCGCACACCGCCGGTCGGAAACACCTCGGGCGCGCTTCGGAACTGCGCCGCGATCTTCTGCAACAGCTCGCCGATGCGCCCCTCGGCTTCCAGGTTGTCGGAATACTCGACAATGCAATGCGGCACGGACGTCCTCTCCGGTGGCAATGGACCTTGGTGTCCTGCATCCTCCGGTCGACCCAAGGGCGGCAAGACGAACCGACGCGCCTGTTCACGATGTGGATTGCCGCACCGCGACATCGGCTCCGGATCGCAGATTTCCTCATCGTGAACATTTCCGCGCCCGCCGCTTGCCGGCCCCGTAGGACACCCGGAAAACCGGGGCAGACCGGGGGCCAACCCCCTGAAAGCCTGTGGAGCCTGCGATGCATAGGGTCACCTCCCGCGACCATAGCCACGACCATGGCGAGACCAGACTTGTGGCGCAGGTCTTCACCCCAGATACAGGCGGCCCCCGCCCCGGCCTCCTCGTGGTTCACGGCGCGCGCGGGCTGGACCCCTTCATCCTGTCGCGCGCCCAAGTCCTCGCCGAAGCCGGCTACACCGTCCTTGCCGCCGATCTGTGGGGCGGGCGGCAGCTTCTGTCCGATCCGGCCGAGATCGGCGCCCACCTGAGCGCCTTCGCCGGGGATCGGGCGCTGTGGATCGGGCGGCTCGCCGCCGCCCGCGCTGCCCTGGCCGGCCTGCCCGAATGCACCGGCCGCATCGGTGCGCTCGGTTACTGCTTCGGCGGCACATCCGTGCTTGAAATGCTGCGCGCCGGGCTGGACCTGGCCGGGGTCGTCAGCTTCCACGCCGGGCTCGACATGGCGGCCGATGACTGGTCGGGCGCCAGGGGAGGCAAGGCGCTGCTCTGCACCGGCGCGGAGGACCCGCTTGCTGCGCCCGACCAGCTTGCCCGCGTCACCGCCGCCATGACCGGCGCCGGCGTCGACTGGCAGGCTCACGTCTATGGCGGCGTCCTGCACGGCTTCACCGAACCCGATGGCCCAGGCCGCCCGCCCTTTGCACGCCACGACGCCCGCGCCGACCGCCGGTCCTGGGCCGCCATGATGGACTTCTTCGCCGAAACCCTCGCCCCCGAAACCACCGCGTGAGCCGGAGCACAGAATGGACCTTGGAATCACCGGCCGCCGCGCCCTCGTCTGCGCCTCTTCTCAGGGTCTCGGCCTGGCCTGCGCCACGGCACTGGCACGCGAAGGCGTCGCGGTCTGGCTGAACGGGCGCGACGCCGCCAAACTCGACCGCGCCGCCGAGATGCTGCGCGCCGACCTGCCCGGCGTGGCCATCTCGACCCTGCCCGCCGATCTGACCACGCCAGAGGGCCGAGCCGCGATCCTGGACGCCCTGCCCGAAGTGGACATCCTGGTCACAAACAACGCCGGCCCGCCCCCCGGCGCGCTTGAGGACTGGGACGAGGCCGCGCTGCTGTCGGCCGTGGGTGCCAACATGGTTCCCGCCGTGCAACTGATCCGCGCCTATGTTCCCGGCATGCGGTCCCGTCGCTTTGGTCGCATCGTCAACATCACCTCGGCCATGGTGAAGGCGCCGCATTACATGATGGGCTTGTCCACCTCGGCCCGCGCCGGTCTGACCGCCATTTCCAAGGCGATCAGCCGCGAGGTCGTGGCGGACAACGTCACCATCAACAACCTGCTGCCCGAACGTATCGACACGCCGCGGCAGGAGTTCATGGCCCAACGCCGAATGAAGCAGGAGGGCATCAGCCGCGAAGAGGCGCGCGCCCGCGCCGCCGCCACCATCGCCGCGAAACGCTTTGGCCGGCCCGAGGAATTCGGCGCCGCCTGCGCCTTCCTCTGTTCGGACCTTGCCGGGTTCATCTCGGGCCAGAATCTGCAACTCGACGGCGGAAGCTACGAGGGCCTGGTCTGATGCGCCGGCTGGATCCCGCCTCGGACGAGGCGCAGGCGCTTCTGGCCTTCGAGTCCCAGCGCCGCCGCGCGCTGATCGCCGCCGACAGGGCCGCGCTGGACCAGCTGCTGCATGACGATCTGATCCATGTGCATTCCTCGGGCCTCGTCCATGGCAAGGCAGACTTCATCGCCCATGTCGGCCGGATGGGGGGCTTCATCGCCATCGAGCGCGGCGCGCTGGACCTGCGCCTGGGCCAGGACACGGCCCTAATCGCCGGCCCGACCCGCAACACGGTGCGCCGTCTCGAGTCCGGCGAGACCGCCGTGCTCGACGGCTACGGCTCGGTGCTGGTCACCTGGGCCGCCGGTCGCTGGCAGGTGCTGCTGTCGCAGCTGACCATTTTCCGAACGGGCTGACAGAAAGGAAAGCATATGAAACTCCTGCGCTTCACCGAAGCCGGCCGAACCCGCATCGGCCGGCTTTCCGGCGATACCGTCATCGACCTGTCCGAGGTGGCGGGCGTCGGTGCCTCGATGCGCCAGCTGATCGCCGACCTGGCGGTGCTGCGCCCCGCCCTGGAGGCCGCCACCGGACCTGCCTTCGCGCTCTCCTCGGTCCGGATCGAGGCGCCCCTGCCCGATGCGCGCAAGTTCCTGGGCATCGGCATGAACTATGCCAAGCACGCCGAAGAGGCCCGGCAGGCCGGCATCCCGATTCCCACGTCGCAGCTCTGGTTCAACAAGCAGGTCACCTGCATCACCGGCCCCAACGACCCCGTGGTGAAATGGGCTGTCGCCGAGGCGGTCGATTACGAGATCGAGCTTGGCGTGGTGATCGGGCAGCGCTGCCGAAATGTTCCGGCGGCCAAGGCGCGGGAGGTCGTGGCCGGCTACATGGTGGTCAACGATGTCTCGGCCCGCGACTGGCTGAAACGCTCGCCCACCTTCACCCTGGGCAAGAGCTTCGACAGCTTCGGTCCCTCCGGCCCATGGATCACCACCGACGACGAGGTGGCCGACCCGCTCGACCTGCCCATGAAGCTCTGGGTCAACGGCGAGCTGCGCCAGGACCATCCGACCAACGACATGATCTACGACATCTGGGCGCAGATCGAATACCTGAGCCAGGTGATGACGCTGGAACCAGGCGACATCCTGGCCACGGGCACACCCTCGGGCATCGGTGCACCGACCGGGCGCTTCCTGAAGCCCGGCGATGTGGTGCGGGCTGAAATCGCGGGCCTCGGCGCCCTGGAAAACCCCGTCATCGCCGAAGCCTGACCCCGCCTTTCCGAAACGTGAAGGGGCGGCCGCAGGGCCGCCCCTTTGTCTTGGCATCGTCCTGTCCGCGCGTCACGACACCAGGTGGGGCAGCCACAGCGCAAGGCCGGGGAAGGCAAGGATCAACGCCACCCGGACGAAATCGCCCGCGATATAGGGCAGCACCCCGCGGAAGATCTGCAACACCGGCACGTTGGGCAGCATCGCCCGCAGGATGAACACGTTCAGCCCGACCGGCGGCGTGATCATAGAAATCTCCACCACCACCACCGTCACGATCGCCCACCAGATCAGATCATAGCCCAGGCCCGCGATGATCGGCGCGATGATCGGCACCGTCAGGAAGATCATGGCAAAGCCGTCCATCAGGCAGCCGAGCACCAGGTAGAAAGCCACGAACACAAGCACGACCATGAAGGGCGACAGGTTCAAGGACGAGATGTAGTCGACCGTTGCCCCCGACACGCCGGAAAGGTTGATGAACTGGTTCAGTACCAGGGCTCCCGCCGCCACCACGAAGATCATCGTCGAGATACGCGCGGTCTCCAGCAGGCTGCCCTTGAACACCTCCCAGGTCAGCTTGCCGCGCAGGACAAGGAACAGGAAGGCTCCGCCCGCGCCGATGCCGCCGGCCTCGGTCGCGGTGAACCAGCCACGCACCAGGCCCGCCATGATCACCAGGAACAGCACCACCACGCCCCAGACCGCCGACAACGATTGGAACCGGTCTGCAAGCGAATGACGCTCGCCCACGGGAGCCCAGTCCGGACGCAGCCACGCGACCATGGCCATGACGCCGATATAGACCAGAACCTGCATCAGGCCGGGTATGACGCCGGCCACGAACAGCTCGCCAATGCTTTGCTCGGTCAGCAGGCCATAGACGATCAGCGCGCCCGAGGGCGGGATCAGGATACCCATCGTGCCGCCCGCTGCCACCGATCCGGCGGCAAAGCCGGCATCATAGTTCGCCTTCTTCATCTCGGGAATGGCAATGCGCGCCATGGTCGCCGCTGCCGCCGCGGAAGAGGCGCACATGGCCGCGAAGCCGCCGCAGGCGACGATCGTCGCCATTCCCACCCCGCCGGGCAGATGCCCCATCCAGCGGCGCGCGGCCTCGAACAGGTCGGCCGCCATGCCGGCCCGCACGATGAACACCCCCATCAGGATGAACAGCGGCAGGACCGAGAACTGGTAGTTGAAGGCCAGGCTCATCACCTGCTGCTCTGCCACCGCCAGCGCAGCCGGCAACCCGCGCGGGTGCAAAAGCGCAATCCCGCCCGCGCCCGTGAACAGCATCGCCAGCCCCAGGGGCACGCGCGTCAGGGTGATCAGCGCAAGAAGCGCCGCAAAGACAAGTGCACTGATCATCATTCTACCTTGTTGTCAGCATGAGATGCGCGCGCCAGGCGCTCGGCCTCCGTCGCCGGCGCCAGCAGGATCCAGAGCGCGAACCAGACGGCGATCACGCAAAAGCCCCCGGCAACAAGCACCCAGGGCCCGACGGGCATCTGGAAATAGACGGATTCTGTGCCGAACCGCATCAGCCGCGCCGCTTGGTCCAGAACCATCCAGGCAAGCACGGCCATCGCCAATGTCTCCAGCAGCACGGTCAGCGCATGTTCGACTCGCTTCATCGGCGCACTGTAGAAATCCGTCAGCAATCCCACGCGAATATGGGCATCGGCCTTCACGACCAGCGGCAACGACGAAAAGAAGAACAGCATCAACGCGTGAGACACCATCTCGCTGCCGCCCGGAAGCGGATGGGCGAGCGGCCGGCCGATGCTGTCGAGGAAGGCGACGCTCGCCATCACGACAACAGAGGCGCCGGAAACAACCCTGCAGACCAGTTCCAGCCCGTGATTGAGTTTGCGGATCATCGGAATTCCCTTGAAGGCCGGATTGCGGCGAAGCCCCGCCCGTCACCGGGCGGGGCACCTGCCATCGGCCGTTCGGCCCTATTGCTGCACCGCCAGTTCGCGGTCCAGCACCGACTTGTAGAAGGCGATCACCTCGTCGGGATCGGCCAGGCCCTTTTCCTGCGCCGCTGCCTTCCACTGGTCGACGACGCCGGCAAAAAGCGCGTCCAGCTTGGCCTGCTGGTCCCCGGTCAGTTCCGTCATCGGCAACTTGGCCACGATCTCGGCCACCTCTGCCTCACCGGCATCCTGCGATTCGCCAAGCCGTGCCGAAAGCCCTTCGGCCGCGCGCAGCACCGCAGCCTGCTGGTCGGCGTCCAGGGCGTCCCAGCGTTCCTGCGAGATCACGACGGAATGTGACAGTGACCCCAGGCCGCCGGGGACCTTCGTGTAGCTGGTCGCCTTGTCGAGGATGCGTGCGCCAGCGGCCGAGGCCGGGGTGATGATGACGGCATCGACCGTGCCCTTGCTCACATATTCGAAGAGTTCGGGGAACTCCGAATTCACCGGCACCGCGCCGATCAGGCCGGCCACCTGGGTCAGGCGGCCAGGTGGCGACCACAGCTTCACCCCGGCAAAGCCGTCCACAGACTCGATCGGCTTACCGTTGACCACCAGCACCTGGCGCCCCGGCAGCGCGCGCACTGCCAGCACCTTCACGCCTTTGAACTCGTCCAGTGGCAGGAAGTACTTGTTATAGGTCTCCCAAAGGGCGATCGACGCCGCGCGCGAGCTGGGCGACATGCCCGGCAGGTCCGACAGCTGGTTCAGCGCCACCAGTTGCCGCACCGTGCCCGACGAGATCAGCGCCATGTCCGCCACGCCGTCGCGCACCATCTCGTACTGGCGGTCCGAGGGCGCCAGGCTGGTGTCCGGGATGGTCACGTCGATGGTGCCGCCCGATTCCTTCTCGATGGCCTCGGCGAACTCCACGACGCCGATCTGGTGCAGGTCGTCATGCGGCGGCAGGAAGCTGGAAAAGATCAGCTCTGTCTGCGCGAACAGAGCCGACGGGGCCAGTGCAAGGATAGACGTGGCCAGAAGCCGGCCAAGATGGGTCATGTGGTCCTCCCTCAGATAACGGGTCCGGCTTTGGCCGGTTCCTGCAGCCATGGTGCGGCGTCGCTGCGGTCGCGCCAACCCTGCGGGCGGATTCCTTTCACAATGCGGAACACCCGTCTGCTGCTGGACATGTGCCCTGCAAGCAAACCGGCCGGCCCCTTGCAGGGCCGGCCGGGCGGTTCGGCACAGGCGGCGGTTACAGCCCGAAGAAGGCCTCGGCATTGCCGTGGAAGATCTTCGCCTTCGCCGTGTCAGAGATGTCCAGCGCCTCGACCGTCGGCACGCCATCGAAGAACCAGTCCTTGCGGATGGGATAAGAAGCTCCATACAGGATGTTGTCCTCACCCAGCACCTCGACCGCGCATTCCAGCTGCTTCTTGCCCCATTGCGGCGGGCCAGAGATGTCGAAGAACAGGTTGTTCTTCAGCTTGTCGCGCAGGTTGGAATTGGCCGTGTCGAAGCGGTCCA
Organism: Neotabrizicola shimadae; assembly: GCF_019623905.1. NCBI lineage: Bacteria > Pseudomonadati > Pseudomonadota > Alphaproteobacteria > Rhodobacterales > Paracoccaceae > Neotabrizicola > Neotabrizicola shimadae. The sequence goes on from NZ_CP069370.1 coordinate 3,711,910, forward strand.
CTGCGTCGCCATAGGCGTGGCGCGGCTTCGGTACCAGCATGTCGACAAAGGCGAAGAAGCCGCCGCCCAGCATCGAGTGGCTTAGCCGCAGATGGGGGAAACGGTCGAACAGCCCCGAGAACAGTTCGCGCCCGACAGCGGTGCCCTGCGCGATGCAGCGCCCGTACTGCCGGCGCTGGTTGTTGAAGCTCAGGATGGAGTCGTAGTCCACCGGCAGCGGGGTGTGGTGCACGACAACAGGGATCTTCCGGTCGTTGATGAATTCGAAGTATGGGAAGAATGCCTCGTCATCCAGGTAGATGTCGCCGTATTTGCAGGCCATCTGCACGCCCTTGAAACCCAACTGGTCGATGCAGCGCTCAACCTCGGCAATCATGTTGGCGTCGCCCCAGGGCGGGCAGACCGCCAGCGCCGTGAACCGGCCCTTGCCGCGCGCGACATAGTCGGCGAGCCCGTCGTTGATGCGCTTCGAGGCGTCAAGATCCAGCCATTCCTGCCAGACCGGGATGCGGAACACGGCATGGTCGATCCCCGCCCGGTCCATGTCCTCCAACTGGCTGTCGATGGAATACTGACCCTCGGCGTAGTTGATGTTCACATAGCCTTTCGGCTCTTCGATGATGATCTGGCGAAGGTTCTTTCCCTCGATCGGCACCATCTTGACGTGAATGTTGTTCTGCCGCGGGATGCAGCGCATCATCTTCTCGCGAAGGGATTCATCGGTGAAAAGCGTGTCGGGCAGCCAATGCATGTTGGCGTCGATTACGCGGGTTCCGTTCTTGGTCGTCATGGTCTGGGGTTCCTGTTCTCTTGCGGTCAGCGGATGTCGGCCTTGGCCGCCACGCGCTTCATGGTTTCCTCGGTGAAGACTTCCTTCACCGGCGCTTTGCTGCCTGCGTCGTCCGGGCGCTTCATGCCCGCCTTGCGGTGGTATTCCATGAACAAGGCTTCGACCTCGGCGCGCGGGATGACATCGTCGATGTTGTCAAATGGCTTGCCGCCCGACCGTTCCTCGACCATGCGGCGAATGACTTCGGGACCCTCGCCGCGGTTGGCGATCACCAGCCGGTTCACGAACTCGCGCCGCTCGGCCTCATAGGCCGCAAGCGCCGCCACCGGATCGGCGATCTCGGCCAGCTTTTCGGCCACCACCCGGGCATCCACCAGCGCCTGGCACACGCCATTGCCGCCGCGCGGATACATGGCATGGGCGGCGTCTCCCACCAGCGTGACGCGGCCAAAGGACCAGCGGTCCAGCGGGTCGTTGTCGATCAGCGGGTAGATATAGACCTCGCGGGCGTTGCGGATCATCGCGCTGACATCCAGGTACGGCAGCTTCACCTCGTCGAAGACATGGGCAATCTCGTCGGGCGCGATGCGGACGTTCCAGTCTTCCAGACCCTTGGGCTTGCCCGACTGCTCGCAGACCCAGTTGATCAGCTGGTTGCCCTTGCCGTCGACGTTGTCGGCGATGGGATAGACGATCAGGCTGCCCTGGCGGATCGGGTCGCCGATGTGCAGGATCATGCCGCCGTTGCCGTAGGGCGGCATCACCGTCACCCCCCGCCACATCGCCACGCCGGAATAATGGGTCCGCGCGGCCTCGGGGTGCAACTGGCGCTTCACCGCCGAATGGATGCCGTCCACACCGATTACCACGTCGGCCCGCACCCGCTCGGGCACGCCCTCGGCGGGCTCGAAGAACAGATCCACGCCCGTGTCATCCTGCTCGAACCGCTTCAGCCTGGCGCCGAAGGTCAGGCAGTCCGGTCCAAGCCGCTCTTTCACCGCGTCCAGCAGCATGAACTGGAACGTGCCGCGGTGGACAAAGCGTTGCTCATGGTCATAGCCCATGTGCATGCCGCATTTCTCGGCAAATATCTCCTGCCCATGACCGGTCAGGAAGATCGAATCCTTCGCCTCGACCGAGATCTTGCGGAACGCGTCCAAGAGCCCCAGCTCGGTCACTTCCTTCGTGCCATAGACCTTGATGTCGATTCCCACGCCCAGGGGCTTCAGGTCAGGCACGGCTTCATAGATCTTAGGGCGGAACCCCTTCTGGTGCAGCCTCAGCGCGGTGGCCAGGCCGGCCGGACCCGCGCCGACGATGGCGATATCAAGCATGTCTCAGGTCTCCTTGATCGGATGGCGCGCCGGCAAGCGGCGTCCGGGTGTCAGTCGACGAGGGTGCCAGAAGCACAGCCCTGCCTCCGGCCCTCTGCCTGACGCCACCCTGCGCTGCGCGCGTCGGCGATGCGATAGCCAAGGCCGGCTTTGTTCATATTGCGGAAGCACGGTCGCGTGGTTCGGGGTCCGGTGTGAAGGCGGCACCGGAAAAAGAAAATCGCCGCCGGCGATGTGTCGCCGGCGACGAAAGGGCCCCATGTCCGGGCCTCGGGAGACGCTTTGACTCAGGCCGCCGCAGCCAGCGCCGCAGCCCCCGCGACAAGGAACAGGCCCGCGCTTGAAAACAGGGTGATGTTGGCATCCAGGCGGCCGACGCCGGGAATGGCAAAGGCCGGAACCGGGTTCACGCGGTCCACGATGCCAATGTCCAGGTTGAACTTGCCCCGCGCCCAGACCGCGGTCCAGAACCCGCCATAGATGCAGGCCGCCAGGATCGTGGGCAGCCACAGGTGCCAGTCGGCGCTGTCCGCCGTCCAGATCAGCACCAGCGAGACCACGCCGATGTAGACGTAGGACATCACCTGCCAGACGCAGTGAAACCGGCCATGAGGCGTCCAGGACGGATTGTACCAGTGCGTCTCGTTTGAATCGAACTTGAAGGGTATGGCGCTGTATCCCAGCGTCGCAAGTGTCAGCAGGATCTTTGCTGCCAGAAACATTTGGGTCCTCCCTGGGAAACGACGCGCTCCTCCTCAGAACGCGCTGTATCAAATAACGATACAGTGTATTGAAAATGATCGAGTCGGCCACATCCTGTCAAGCCCCCTTTCGGCGGGCCATGCCAGGCTCAGCATCAAAGATCAGATCGAGTCGCCAAACGATCCCTGGATCGTGCGCCGGAAATCCAGAAGTGCGGCCTTCACCTCTTCCTCGCGGCGCTGGAACCGGCTTGCTGGCATCGCCAGCGAAATCGCCAGCTTCCGGTCGCCCACGTCGGGCAAGGTCGTCGCCATGGCGCATATATCCACGCCAAATTCCTCTCGGTCGACATACAGGCCGATCTGGCGAAACGCCTCGACCTGGGCCATCAGCGCCTTTGGATCGGTGATGGTGTGCTTGGTGTAGGCCGGCAGGTCGTTGCCCAGAAGCTCCATCGCCTCGATCCGGCTCAACTGGCCCAGATGTGCCTTGCCGTTGGCCGTGCAATGCACCGGATGTTGCCGCCCCACATAGGAAATCACCTGGATATCCTCGTTCGAGGCGAATTGCTCGATTACTACGACCCGCCCCTGCTCCAGCACCGTCAGGTCGATGTTCTCGCCGATGCGGGCATGCAGTTCCTCCATCGCCGGGCGGAAAAGCACACGGGCATCCAGCGCCACCTTCGCCCCCAGGCGCGCCAGTTCCATGCCCAGGTAGACACCCTGCTGCCCGAAACTGCGCGTCACCAGCCCCTCGCCGTTCAGCGAACCGACCAGCCGCTGCACCGTTGACCTCGGCATCCCCGTGGCCTTGGCAATCTCGCCCAGGCTGGCGCCGGGGTGATCCGCCACGAATCGCAAGACCGCCACGGCGCGGCTGATCGACTGGCTCTCGCCCACCTTGCCCCTCTGTTCCGTCACCGTCGGCTCCCTGGCTTTGCTGCATCGGTGCTAACGCCCTGACAGCGAACGTGCAACGACGGGCTTGGGCGGCTGTTCCGAAATCTATTGACACAGATCGAATACAGCTTCATTTTTGGTATAGTGTATCACTAGTCGATACACACTGCCAGCCCGCAACCAGACCCCCCGGCACGGAGGAGCCGCCGGAAGGGTCCGCGGCCCCGGCCATGCCACAGGGAGGTTTCATGCTCACCAGACGCCGTCTGCTCACCACCGCCGCCGCGACCGGCCTTGCCGCGGTTTCCGTCCATCTGCCGCGCCCCGCCTTCGCGGCAGGCCGCGCGATCCGCATCGGTCTCGTGACGCCTGCCTCGGGCCCGCTCGCACCCTTTGCCGCAGCCGATTCCTTCGTGCTGGACCAGCTGAAGGACATCCTCGCCGCCGGTGTGCAGATCGCAGGCGAAACCCACCCGATCGAGGTCATCGTCAAGGACAGCCAGTCCAATCCCAGTCGGGCGGCCGAGGTCGCGGCAGAGCTGATCGACGGCGACGAGGTGGACCTGATCATCGCCGCCGGCACCGCCGACACGACCAACCCCACTGCCGACCAGGCAGAAGCCGCGGGTGTGCCCTGCATCACCACCGACACCCCTTGGCAGGCGCATTTCTTTGGCCGGCGGGGCGAGCCCGAGACGGGCTTCGACTGGACCTACCATTTCTTCTGGGGTCTCGGGCAGATCTCTGATGTCTATGTCGGCATCTGGAACCTCAAGGACACCAACCGCAAGATCGGCGCGCTGTGGTCGAACGACCCCGATGGCGTCGCGATCCAGGGCGGCGTGACCGAGGCAGTCACCAAAGACGGCAAGTTCACCCTCGTTGATGCCGGTCTCTTCGCACCCGGCTCGACCGACTTCTCGGCGCAGATCGCGCAGTTCAAGGAAGCCGGGGTGGAAATCCTCACCGGCCTGATGATCCCGCCGGATTTCTCGACCTTCTGGACCCAGGCGGCACAGCAGGGCTTCCAGCCGAAGATCGCCACCGTCGCCAAGGCGCTGCTCTTCCCGCAGACCATCGACGCGCTCGGCGACCGCGGCACGGGGCTTACGACCGAACTCTGGTGGTCGCCCTTCCACCCCTTCACCTCGTCGCTGACCGGCCAGTCGGCTGCCGATCTCTGCGCCGCCTTCGAAGCCGCGACCGGCACGCAATGGACCCCGCCTCTCGGCTTCAAGCATGCGCTGATGGAAGTGGCGATCGACGCCCTAAGGCGTTCCGCCGCGCTGGAGCCCGAGGCGATCCGCGACGCGATCAAGGCCACCAACCTTGCCACGATCGCGGGTCCGGTGAACTTCTCCGCCGGCCCGGTGCCGAACATCTCGGAAACCCCGCTCGTCGGCGGTCAGTGGATCAAGGGCACCGCCTTCCCGCATGACCAGTCGGTGATCTTCAACGCGACCGCGCCCGAGATTCCGGTGAACGCGGAACTCCAACTGCTCTGAACCGATGCAGGGTCTCGTCGAACTTGTAGGCCTGTCGCGCAGCTACGGGGCGCTGAAGGTGACGGACAACGTCACCCTCGGCATCCCCCGCGGCGAGGCCCTGGGCATCGTCGGTCCCAACGGGGCCGGCAAGACCACGCTCTTCAACCTGATCACCGGCACCGTCGCTCCCTCGTCCGGCCGGGTGATCTGGCGCGGACAGGACATCACCGCTCTGTCCGCCGCCAGCCGCTGCCGCGCCGGCATCGCCCGCAGCTTCCAGGTGCCGCAGCCCTTCGCCGGAATGACCGTCTACGAAAACGTCCTCACCGCCGCGATCTTCGGCGCCGGCCTCACCGCCCGCGCCGCCCGCGCCCGCACGCGGGACGTGCTGGAAGCCACCGAACTCGCCGACCGCGCTTCCCGCCTCGCCGGCGCCTTGCCGCTTCTCGACCGCAAGCGGATGGAGCTTTCCCGGGCGCTGGCCACCAACCCCGACCTCCTTCTGCTGGACGAGATCGCCGGCGGCCTGACCGACCAGGAATGTACCGCGCTGATCGCCCTCATCCGCAGCATCAACCGCGACCACGGCGTCACCGTCGTCTGGATCGAACATGTCGTCCACGCCCTTCTTGCCGTCGTCACCCGCCTCGTCGTGCTGGACCAGGGCCGCGTCGTGATGGACGGCGACCCGCACACCGTCATGGCCTCCGACCTCGTGCGCCGCCTGTACACGGGGCTCTCCGATGATTGAGGGCCTCTCCGTCACCAGCCTCACGGCCCATTACGGCGCCATGCGCGCGCTCTCCGGCGTCAGCCTGACCGTGCACCACGGCGAGGTCGTCAGCCTGATCGGCGCCAACGGCGCCGGGAAAAGCACGCTCCTGCGGTCCATCGCCGGCTACCAGCGCGCCCGCGGCCAGGACATCCGCCTGAACGGCGAAATCGTCGCCGGCCTTGCGCCCCACGCCATCGCCCGCAAGGGCGTGGTGCTCGTCCCCGAGGGCCGTCGCCTCTTCCCCGACCTCACCGTGACCGAGAACCTCAAGATCGGCGCCGAAACCCGCCGCGCGGGCGACTGGACGCTGGACCGTGTGCTTCAGGTCTTCCCGGCCCTCACCGAACGCCTGTCCCACCGCCCCGGCCAGCTGTCCGGAGGCCAGCAGCAGATGGTCGCCATCGGCCGCGCGCTGATGTCCAACCCCCAGATCCTCATGCTGGACGAGGTCTCGCTCGGCCTCGCCCCCAAGGTCATCGAAGAGCTCTACGCCGCCCTTCCGGCCATCCTGTCCACCGGCCTCGGCGCGCTGATCGTCGAGCAGGACATCGGACGCGCGCTGAAAGCCTCGGACCGCTTCGTCACCCTGCGTGAAGGCACCGTCGTTCTTGAGGGCGCCTCCGCCACCGCCGACCGCCACGCCATCACAACCGCCTATTTCGGAGCCGCCGCATGATCTGGCTCGACACGCTCATCCAGGGCCTTCTCGTCGGCGGCGTTTACGCGCTGGCCGCCGTCGGCCTCGCCCTCGCCTTTGGTGTCATGCGGCTGGTCAACATGGCGCATGGCGATGTCATGGTCACCGCGGCCTATGTCGCCTTCGCGCTGATGGGCCATGCCTTCGGCCTGATGCCTGCCATGTTGACCGCCATCCTGGTCATGGCCGCCGCCGGCTACGGCCTGCAACGCCTGATGCTGAACCGCACCCTCGGTGCCGACCCGCTGCCCTCGCTCCTCGTCACCTTCGGCCTGTCCATGGTGGTGCAGAACGTCCTGCTGCTCATCTGGACGGCCGACAGCCGCAAGCTCTCGCCCGGTCCAATTGGCGAGGCGTCGCTGACCCTCGCCCCCGGCCTCCAGGTCGGCGTCCTGCCGCTGATCACCTTCGCGCTGGCAGTGATCGGCCTTGTCGGGCTGCAACAGGTCTTCGACCGCACCCGCATCGGCCGCATCCTGCGCGCTGTGTCGAACGATCCCGAAATTGCAGGCGGCATGGGCATCGACAACCGCCACATCTATGCGCTGGCCATCGCGCTCGCCTTCGGTTTCGCCGCGCTGGCGGGGCTGTTCCTCGCCATGCGTTCGGGCTTCTCGCCCCAGGCCGGCTCGGGCTACCTGATCCTGGCCTTCGAGGTGGTGGTGATCGGGGGCCTCGGCCGGTTCGAGGGCGCTCTGATCGGTGGCATGATCCTTGGTCTTGCTCAGGCCCTTGCCGCCCGGATCGATCCGCAATGGCAACTGCTGGGCGGGCATGTCGTGTTCCTCGCCGTCCTGCTGGTGCGTCCCAACGGGCTCTTTTCGCGGGGGGCGCGCGGATGACCGGTCTCAACCTTACCCTGCGCGCCCTTCTCGTCGCTGCGCTGATCGCCCTGGCCGCTGCGCCCATCTGGGCCGGCAACAACCTCACCCGCATCCTGTCCGAAGGGCTCGTGCTCTGCGCCTTGGCGATCCTTTGGAACCTGCTCGCGGGCTATGCGGGCCGGGTTTCGGTCGGCCAGCAGGCCTTTGTCGGCATCGGCGCCTATGCCATGCTGGCCTTCAGCCTGCATACCGCCATGCCGCCGCTTCTGTCGGTGCCGCTGGCGGCCGTGGTCGGGGCGATCATTTCGCTGCCCATCGCGCTTCTGGTATTTCGCCTGCGCGGCCACTATTTCGCCATAGCCACCTGGGCCGTTGCCGAAATACTGCGCCTCGTCGTGATGCAGATCCCCGCGCTTGGCGGCGGTTCGGGCACCAGCCTGCCCGGATCGGTGCTGAAATCCATCTCGGCCGACCGCGGCCTGCGCGCCGATCTGATCTACTGGACGGTCTTCGCCGTCTTCGCCGCCACTCTCGTCGGCGCACTTCTGCTTATGCGCTCCCGTTGGGGCCTCGCGCTGCGCGCCATGCGCGACAGCGAACTGGCCGCCGAAAGCCTGGGCATCCGCCTTACGCCGCTGCGCCTTGCGGTCTATTGCGGCACCGCCGGCATGACCGCCGCCATCGGCGCCACGGTGCTCATGCAAAAGCTGCGCATCTCGCCCGATGCCGCCTTCTCGGTGCAGGACTGGACCGCCTTCATCCTGTTCATCGCGGTGATAGGCGGGGTCGGCACGCTGGAAGGCCCGATCCTCGGCACCCTCGTCTTCCTCCTCCTGCGCGAAACGCTGGCCGATTACGGGCCGGTCTATCTGATCCTGCTCGGCTCGGTCGGCGTCGCCACGATGCTTCTGGCTCCGCGCGGGCTCTGGGGCTGGCTGGGTCCGCGCGGGCTTTCCCTCCTTCCCGACAAGCACAACCCCTGAAGGCCGACCATGCCCCTCTCCGATGCCGATCTCGACACCGCCGCCCGCGCGCTTCACACTGCCGACAAGCAGGGCAAGGTGATCCCGCAACTCTCGAAGACCTGGCCCGAGATGACGCTGGAAGACAGCTATGCCGTCCAGCACCGCTGGATTCAGATGCGGCTTGCCGAAGGCGCCCGCGTCATCGGCCGCAAGATCGGCCTGACCTCGCGCGCCATGCAGCAGGCCAGCAAGATGACCGAACCCGACTACGGCATCATGCTGGACGATGCGATGTTCAAGGACGGCGCGCGCATCCCCGCCGGCCGCTTCATCAAGCCCCGGCTCGAGGTCGAGCTTGCCTTCGTCATGGGCCAGGACCTTTCGGGCGCCGGCTGCCAGATGCACGATGTGCTGCGCGCCACCGAATTCGTGACGCCCGCGCTGGAAATCATCGACTACCGGACAGAGGTGCCCCGCGCCATCGTCGACACCATCGCCGACAACGCTGCGTTCGGCGCCATCGTGCTGGGCGGGCGCATCTTCCGCCCCTTCGACATGGACCTGCGCTGGATCCCCGCCACCCTGTCCAAGAACGGCGTGATCGAGGAAACCGGCGTCTCCGCTGGCATCATGGGCCATCCCGCCGCCGGGGTGGCCTGGCTGGTAAACAAGCTCGCGCCGCTTGGCGACGGGCTGAAGAAGGGCGACATCGTTCTCGGCGGCAGCTTCACCCGGCCCGTGGACATCGCCTCCGGCGATGTGGTGCAGGCCGATTACGGCCCGCTCGGCGGCATCGGAGTCAGCTTCGCATGATCCCGAATCTCTTCAAGGCCGCGCTCCTGCGCGACGAGCGTGTCTTCGGACTCTGGTGCACGCTCTCCTCGCCCTTCGCAACCGAGGTCGTGGCCGGCTCCGGATATGACTGGCTCTTGCTCGACACCGAGCACAGCCCCGGCGACCCTCTGACCGTGCTGCCGCAATTGCAGGTGATCGCGGGTTACCCGTCGGTTTCGGCGGTGGTCCGCCCGGCCGCCAATGACACGGTGCTGATCAAGCGGTTCCTCGACCTTGGCGCGCAAAGCCTGCTGGTGCCCTATGTCAACACCCCGGCCGAGGCCGAAGCCGCCGTGCGCGCCACCCGCTACCCGCCCCACGGCATCCGCGGCGTCTCGGCCCTGACGCGCGCCACCCATTTCGGGCGGATGCCGGGCTATTTCGACCGCGCCTCGGACGAGATCTGCCTGATCCTGCAGATCGAAACGCGCGAGGCGCTGGATAATCTCGAAGCCATCGCCGCGGTGCCGGGGGTGGACGCGCTGTTCATCGGACCCGCCGACCTTGCCGCCAGCCTCGGCTACGGCGCCAACCAGCAGGACCCGGCGCTGCGCGCCACGGTGGCCGACGCCATCCGCCGCATCAAGGCCGCGCGCAAGCCCGCGGGCCTTCTGACCGGCGATACCGTGCTTCAGGGCATGGCGGTCGAGGCCGGGGTGAACTTCCTCGCCCTGGGCGTCGATGCCGGCATCCTCGCCCGCAGCAGCGAGGCCGTGCTCAAGACCGCGCGCCCGCCGAAGCCCTGAGCGGGGACAAGTGTGAACGCGCGGTTAATCCGCGCGCTCAACCCATTGAAATCATTGTATCCGGCAAGGCGTCCGAGCTCGGACGCCTCAGCCCCGCGGAAAGACCCGCCCGTCCATCAGCTTGCGGGCGGTGCGGATCGTCCCGGCCCCCGCCACCTGCCCGTCCCGAACCTCCAGATAGACCTCGGCCGCCCCGGTCGGATGCTCTACCCGGAACCGTCCGTCCTCTGGCACCACCGCCACCTCCGCCGCCGGGCTGCCAGGCAACAGGCAGGCCGAGGCCACCGACACCGCTGCAAAGACTCCGACCGAGGCATGGACCCGGCGGGGTATGAAGCTGCGGGTCCGGACCGCGCCGCCCTCCGCCGGGGCCGAAACCAGCACCATCTTGGGCACCGACTTCTCGGCCACCTCGCCCAGGTTCATCATCGGCCCCGCCTGCAGCCGGATCGCTTCGACCCGCGCGCAGACCGCTGCCATCGCCTCGATTTCCTCGCGCCCCTCGGCCCCCGTCAGCCCGAAATCGGCCGCCGCCATCACCACGCAGGGCATCCCCATGTCGATCAGTGTGCAGGCCACCCCGTCGATCACGTCGACCGCCCGCCCCGTGGGCAGCATTGCCCCGCACATCGACCCGGCCAGACCCTGGAACATCAGCGCGACCGGCGCCGCCGTGCCCGGCACGCCGTCGATGGCCGCTCCGCCGCGATAGCTGACCCGCCCCCCCGGCGTCGCGACCCGCGCCACCGCCACCTCGCCGGTATTGACCATGTGGATGCGCACCTCGGTCTCGCCGTCCCGCGCCGCCACCAGCCCCCGCTCGATCGCCGCCGGACCCACAGCCGCCAGGATGTTGCCGCAGCCCTGGGCATCGCTCACCAGCGGCTGGTCCACGAAGACCTGCAGGAACAGGTAGTCCACATCCGCACCCGCCCGCGACGAGCCCGACAGCACCGCCACCTTCGAGCACAGCGGGTCCGCCCCGCCGATCCCGTCGATCTGCCGCGGATCGGGCGAGCCCATGATCGCCAGCAGCAAGCCATCCCGCGCCGCCGGATCGGCGGGCAGGTCGTCTTTCAGGAAATACGCCCCCTTCGAGGTGCCCCCCCGCATCCACAGGCAGGGGATGCCGTCCGCGGCCGGGTCAGACATATTTCAGCCCCTTCGCCTCCAGTGCCGGCCGCATGCCATAGATGTCCAGCCCCAGTTCCCCCGATGCCAGCCGCCGGCGCTTGGCCTCTTCCGCCGCCAGCCGCTTCTCAGCCGCGGCCAGCACCGCCTCAGCCTCGGCTCGGCGCACGACGACCACGCCGTCGTCATCGGCCACCACCACGTCGCCCGGCTCGATGAGCTGCCCGGCACAAACGACGGGCACGTTCACGCTGCCGAGGGTCTCTTTCACCGTGCCCTGCGCACTGATCGCCTTGGACCAGACCGGAAAGCCCATCGCCGTCAGGTCGCGCACGTCGCGCACACCGGCGTCGATCACCAGCCCCCGGCAGCCCCGCGCCATCGCGCTGGTCGCCAGCAGGTCGCCGAAATAGCCGTTGTCACAGGGCGAGGTCGGCGCCAGCACCAGCACGTCGCCGGGCTGCAACTGCTCGATCGCCACATGCAGCATCCAGTTGTCGCCGGGCGGAGCGCTGATCGTCACGGCAGAGCCGGCGATCTGCGCGCCCCCCCAGATCGGGCGCATGTGGCTGGCAAGACACCCCTTGCGGCCCTGTGCCTCATGCACCGTGGCGACGCCAGCCGCGGCCAGCCCGTCGATCACGGCCGCCTCGGCGCGCTGGATGTTCCGGACGACGACGCCCATGCTCAGTGCTCCTTCTTCGGCACGGGGGGCGTGCCGTGTGTGTGGAATGTCTCGATGGTCTTCAGGCCCCAGGCCTGACCCTTCATGCGCTCGGTCTGGGTCCAGACCACCGGCTGCCAGTCCGGCGCCAGAATCAGCCGGGCGCCGGAATTGGCCAGCTCCACCCGGTTGCCGGCGGGTTCCCAGACATAGAGGAAGAAGGTGCCCTGAACCGCGTGCTTGTGCGGCCCGGTCTCGATATGGACGCCGTTCTGCAGGAAGATGTCGGCAGCGCGCAGGATGTCCTCGCGCTGGTCCGTGGCATAGGTCACATGGTGCAGCCGGCCGCTTCCGCCGCCATGTTCCTCGGTGCAGGCCAGGTCATAGGTCTTGTTGTTCACCGTGAACCAGCAGCCGCCCAGTCGCCCGTTGTCCAACTGGATCATCTCGGTCACGCGGCTGCCCAGGCAGGTCTCCATGAACCGGCGGAACTCGGTCACGTCTTCAGACAGAAGGTTCAGGTGGTCGATCCGCCGCGGCGCCGCCCCGGTGAAGGCCGAGGCGGTGTTCTTCAGCGCCGCCCGCTCGGCATCTTGCTGCGGTTCGTACCAGCGGGTTTCCCAGTAGATCTCGAAGACATGGCCGAACGGGTCCTCGAAGCGGAAGGCCGGGCCGTGGCCCATGTCACCCTCGGTCCAGCCATGGACCAGATAACCTGATGCCTCGATTGCCGAGACCCGGCGCGCCAGCGCCTCGGGCGACGCGGCGCGATAGGCGACATGGCCGATGCCGGTCCGGTCGCTGCGTGTCAGCTTCAGCGTGTGGAACTCGTAGTCATCCCAGGCGCGCAGCCAGGCGCTGGTCTCGTCCTGTCCCGACAGCGTCAGCCCGTAGACACGGGTGAAGAAATCCAGGCTTTCGTCGAAGCGGTCGGTCAGCATCTCGACATGGCCCAGATGGGCGATGTCGAAGGATGGGTTGGTCGGGCCTTGCACGGTTCTCTCCTCCCGTTCGGGCCGGCCGGGGCAGAGCCCCGGCGCAGCCGTCTTCCGTCTCAGGGTTTGCCCGCCGTGGCCAGCACGCCGGCCAGCCAGCCATAGGCCTCGGTCACGTCATAATCCCCCGAATGCGTGGTCATCCAAGGCAGGCGGAAATCTACCGATTGGACATCGGCATCCATGCGTGCGGCGTTGGCCAGCGAAAGCTCCACCGCGAAGGACGTGTCGCGGTCGATCATGCCGTGGCGGACATACCAGTAGGGGGCGGCCTTGGCATCGGTGCCAAGGTAGTTCATCGGGTTGATCAGACGCGTCTGGATGGCCAGCGCATTGTCGGGGGCCGCGGTGTAGGTGGCCCAGTCCTGACCGGTGTCATCCTTGCCCGAACCATCGCCCGCGACTTCGTTGTGATCCCAGCCAAAGGCCGAGAAGTTGGAATAGGGCAGGGTCGCCGCGCCGAAGAGCGAGTTTTCGCCGTCGATACCCTGATTGCCGGTGTTGGCCGTGCGGTCGAAGGCGGGCACGGTCTTCAGGGCGGCGGTCTGGGTCACGAAGGCAAGATAGGCATCCAGATCGAGGCTCTTGATCTCGCCGTTTTCCACGGCAAGCCACGTGTTCTTGGCTGTGGCCTCGATCGTTTCCGGACCTTTGTGCATGGTATAGGTGAAGTCCTCACCCAAGGCCGGGATCGGGGCGCCGCTGGCGATGCGGCGCTCCACCTCGCGCCGGACTTCGTCGGCAATCGCGTCCTTCATCGTTTCGGTAGTCAGCGGCGTGCCGTCAGCCAGATTCAGGCCAAGGCCGGCCAGATAGGCCGGATAGGCGGCGGCCAGTTCGGCAGAAGCGGCCTGGGCCTGCGCGCTCCACCCGCCTGCGGTGTTGTCGGCGGAACGAATACCTTGATAGAGCCATTCATAGGCCATGTCGGCATGGCTCAAGTCCGTGATCGGGCAATAGGCGATCACGGCGAAGACGTCGTCGTTCAGGCTGCTGGTCCCATCGGCGTTGATTCCCGCAGCGCCGATTTCGGCCAGGAAAGGATAGTAGTCGGGGCTGTTGCCGCTGGCCGCCACAACCGAGGACAGGCCACCGCCACCCGAGGTGCCGGTGATGACGATCCGCTCGGCCGAACCCGGCAGGGCGGCATCGTTCAGGCGCAGATAGCGGATCGCTGCCTTGGTATCGACAACCGCTGCCGGGGCCTTGCCCGGATAGCTGGCATCTGCCGCAACGATGCCGCGACCGCGGCTGCCGACATCGACATAGACATAGCCTGCCGCCAAGGCTGCCCCGGCCTTGTCGGTGTCGCTGTTCGAGACATAGGCCCCGCCATCCTGGATGCCGGGCTTCAGTTCGCTGGCAAACCAGCCCCCGTTGTTCACGTTCAGAATGATGGCAGAGCTGTCGGTCGCGGTTTCCGGTACGAAGATCGCCAGCTTCTGATAGGCGAGCAGGTCGGTCAGGGTCTGGGTTTCCGCGCCCGAAGGGCTGCCGCCCGGGCCCATGCGGCGGGCCGGCTGTTCAGCGGCCATGGCGACGGGTTTGCCGACATAGACCACCTCATAGCGGCGCAGGGCCAGCGGCTTGCCGTCTACGGTGACATTGACGGTCGTGAAGGCCGCCGGATCAAGCGTCAGCGGCGTCTCTTGCGCAGATGCCATCCCGGCCACCAGCCCGATAGAGGTTACAACGGTGCCGATCAGCGAGACGCGGCGCGACAGGTTCTTTCTAAGCACGGGGCAATCCTTTTCCTTGATGACATCAACTTGGTGCGATGCGGCATCGCTTCCTCCGTTGCGCATCCTGTACGATAACTGCGACGCTTTCCGTCGCTCAAAGACTGTCCACGGTGCGCGGGAAGATCGACTGGAAGCCTTCGGCATACTTGCAGGCCCGCCCGCCGGACTGACCGCCCGAGTTGCGGGTGAAATGGTTCGCGCGGTTTTCAGCAACGTTCCTGTAGAAGTGCCAGAGATGCTCTTGCCCCTCCATGCACTGGATCGCCGCCCATTTCTTTTCCCAGACCGGGGTGATGTCCAGGAAGGTGTCGGGCTTCCAGCCCATCTGCTCGGTTTGGTGCGGCTCGAACAGGTAGAGCTGCGGCGCGCCCAGGACCTTCTGGCCGGGATTGTGGCCCCAGGCCTGCGCGGTCGACCGGCACTCCAGCACCACCTGAGTCGTCAGCATGTGATCGGTGTTGTAGGGATCAAAGCTGCTGTGGCTCAGCATGAAATCGGGCTGGACGGCGCGCATCACGTCCACCAGGCGGTCCTTCCAGGCGCGGGTGAATTCCAGCGGGTAGTCGCCCATGTCGAAGGTGATCAGGTCATGCACACCAAGCGCTGCCGCGGCCTTTTCGGCCTCGGCCCGGCGCGCAGCCTTCACCCGCTCCAGCGTCATGCCAGGCTGCTTCCAAAGCTTCGCGCTCTCGCCCCTTTCGCCGAAGGACAGGCAGACGACGGTCACGTCGACTCCTTGCTCCTGATGCAGGGCGATGGCCCCGCCGCAGCGCCAGACGAAATCGGCAGCATGAGCGCTGATCACCAGCGCGGTTCGTTTCGCGGACATCTCGTCTCCCCTTATTCCGTGTCCGGGTTCTGCCCGCCGCGAGAGGTTTCGCCAATTCGAAAGCGAACGCCTCCCCATAAGGCCAGGCTATAGGCACTGGCTCTGCGTCGCGCGCCGCGCGACACTGGTCCCGCAGCGGAGGGAGAAAGTCATGCAGGTATCGCCAGGACCGCACATCGCGCTGATCGGCTTCGGCGAGGCCGGGCAGGCCTTTGCCACCGGCTGGGGACCAGCGGTTGCCGGGCGCGTCGCGGCCTTCGACATCCGCCCCCGCGCCGCGTTGACCAGGGCCGCCGCAGACCTTTGTGTTCCTCTTCATGCCTCGTCGGCAGCGGCGACGGCCCAGGCGCAGGTCGTTCTTTGCCTCGTCACCGCCGACCAGGCCATTGCGGCGGCTCGCGCAGCCGCGCCGGACCTGCCGCCCGGGGCGCTGTGGCTGGACGGCAATTCCTGCTCGCCCGGCGCCAAGCGCGCCGCCGCCGCGGTGATCGACGCCGCAGGCGGGCGCTATGTGGACATGGCAATCATGTCCCCCGTCCATCCGCGCCTGCACCGCTCGCCCGCGCTTCTTTCCGGTCCCCATGCCGAAGCGGCGCTGGACCTGCTAGCGCCGTTCGACATGACGCTGCGGGTGGTCGAGGGCGGCGTCGGCGCCGCCTCGTCGATCAAGATGCTGCGGTCGGTGATGATCAAGGGGTTCGAGGCACTGACCGCCGAATCCCTGCTGGCCGCCCGCCGTGCCGGAGTCGAAGGCGAGGTGCTGGCCTCGCTCCAGGCCTCCGATCCCGGCTGGGACTGGCCCGCCCGCACCGCCTACAATCTCGACCGCATGATGATGCACGGCCAGCGCCGCGCCGCCGAGATGCGCGAGGTCGCCGCCACTTTGCGCGAACTGGGCCTGCCGCATGACATGGCAAGCGCCACCGTCCTGTGGCAGGACCGGATCGGCGCCTTGGGCCTCGACCCCGGCCCCGCAGATCTGGCCTCCCGTGCCGACCGCATCCTTGATCGGCTCGAATGAAGACGAATCTGCGCCATCTCCGCGTCTTCCTGTCGGTCTTCGACACCGGTTCGATCACCCGCGCGTCAGAGGCCAACCTTGTCTCGCAGCCCTCCGTCACCCAGGCCATCGGAAAGCTGGAACGCCTCGCCGGTCAGGCGCTGTTCTTGCGCCGCCCCCAGGGGCTTTTTCCCACCCCCGCGGGCGAGACGCTGGCCAACCGCGTGCGCCGCGCGCTCTTGCTTCTCGACCCGGCGCTGACCGAGCTTGCCCCCCGCCTGCGACTGACGGCCACTGCCGCGCAGCTTCAGGCGCTGATCGCCGTGCGCGAGGCCGAGAACTTCACACTGGCCGCCCGCCGCATGGGCCTCGCGCAGCCGACCGTCCACCGCGCTGTGACGCAGCTGGAACAGGAAGCCGCCCGACCGCTGTTCGAACGCACGTCCTACGGCATGGTGGCCACCCGCCCCGCCCAGGTGCTGGCCCAGGCCGCCCGCCTGGCCTTTGCCGAGCTGGACCAGGCCGAGGCCGACCTTGCCGAACTGGCGGGCCGCGAGGTCGGGCGCATCGTGATCGGCGCCATGCCGCTGTCGCGCTCGTACCTTCTGCCCCGCGCGCTGGCCCAGTTCCGCAAGATGCGCCCCACGCTGCCAGTCAAGGCGTTGGACGGACCCTATGACGACCTGATGGCTGGCCTGCGCCGCGGCGAGGTGGATCTGCTGATCGGCGCATTGCGCGACCCCCCGCCGATCGGCGACGTGGAACAGACCCGCCTCTTCGACGACCGTCTCGCCCTTGTCGCACGCCCCGGCCATCCGCTCGGTGAAGGATCAGCCACTCTTGAAGCTGCCGCCCGCTACCCCTTTGTCGTCTCGACCGAAGGCACGCCGACCCGCGCCACCTTCGACCGCCTGATCGGGCCATATCACCCCCCCAGCCTGGTCGAGACCGGCTCGATGATCCTGATGCGCGAACTGCTGGTGGTTTCTGATCACGTCGGCTGCATCTCCGAGCTTCAGGTCCAGGCCGAGATCCGACTTGGCGCCGTGGTCCGCCTGGCCGTCGACCTGCCCGGCAAGCCGCGCCCCATCGGCCTGACCACGCGGCGCGGTTGGCTGCCGACCCGTGCCCAGGCCGATTTCCTGTCGGCCCTCACTGCCGCCGCGCCGCCCGCCCTATAGCAGGAACTTATGCGCGACCCCGGCCTTCCGAATGGGAATTTCTGACCTTCGGCGCGACAAGCGATCACCGGGCCTGGCGGGGGATGTCAGGCCACCCAATGGGAGGACTTGATATGAAACCGCTTTTCGCCGCGGCCTTCGGCCTCGGCATGGCCGCGCTTGCCGCGCAGGCCGACGAGTTGAAGCTCGCCAACTTCATGGCACCGACCCATCCTTACGTTGCCGGCACGCTGGAGCCCTTCGCCGCCAAGGTGGCCGAGGCGACCGGCGGCACAGTCACGGTCAAGCTCTACAACGGGGGTGAACTGGGCGCCGGCCCGGCTGACCAGTATTCGCGCGTCGTGGACGGTGTTGCCGAATTCGCAATCGGCTTGCCGGGTTACACGGCCGCCAATTTCCCGCTGACCCTGCTGACCGAACTGCCGGGCGTGCTGACCGAAGAAGACGGCACGGCGGCGATCTGGAAGAACATCGACCTGTTCCAGCCCGAATACGAACGGGTCAAACTGGTGGCGCTGTGGTCCAGCGCGTCGAACCTGCTTTACACCCGGGACAAGGCGGTGCGCACGCCCGCCGACATCAAGGGCATGAAGATCCGCGTCCCCTCGCGCAATGCGGGCCTGGAAGTCGAGGCCTGGGGCGGCTCGCCCGTCTCGATGCCCGTGTCGGAAATCTACAACGCGCTGCAGACCGGCGTGATCGACGGTGCCATGATCGACGGCACCGCCACCAAGGCCTTCAAGCTGGGCGAAGTGGCGAACTACCTGACCGTGGGCATGAACACCACCATATCGCCCTTCTTCATCCTGATGAACCGCGATGCCTTCGACGCGCTGACCCCCGAACAGCAGGCCGCCGTCCTGGAGGCCGGCAAGGAAGCCTCCGTGCTTGGCAACCAGGTGCAGCTGACCGAGGCCGCCAAGGGGATCGAGGCTTTCGCCGCGATGCCCGGCAAGGAAGTGATCAGCCTCTCTCCCGAGGAAGCGGCTGCCTTCAACGACCTCACCGCGGGCGTGACGACCCAGGTCGTGGCCGAGACGGGCGGCAATGCCCAGGCCATCGTCGATGCACTGAAGGCGAAGTAAGTGGCCGCTGGCGGCCCTCAGGCCCGGTCGAAACTCTTCGACCGGGCCAATCTCATCCTCGCCGCGGCGGCCGGGTTGAGCCTTCTGTTCATGGTCGCGCTGATCGCCGCGGGGGTGGTGATGCGCTACCTCTTCGCCCTGCCGATCCTGGGCGTGAACGAAATCGTGCAACTCACCGCCGTGGCCGTCGCCATGCTGGCCCTGCCCTGGTGTACAGCCGAGGGCGCGCATGTTCGGGTCGATGTGCTGGACCCCTTCATCGGCCGTTGGGGGCGCTTCCTTGGCGATGTGCTGTCGCGGGCGCTTTCGGCCTTCGTGCTGGCGGTGCTGGTCTGGCGCTCTGCGCTCAAGTCACTGGACGCGCTGAAATACGGCGATGCCACCAACATGCTGTCCCTGCCGATCTGGCCCTTCTACGCCATGATTGCGGCCGGGATGGCGCTCTGCGTGCTGGTGCTGCTGGGTCAGCTTGCCCTGATCCTGAAAGAGGGGCCGAACCATGTCTGATGTCCTGGTCGGGCTGTGCGGCATCGCCGCCATGTTCCTCCTTATGGCCTTCCGCACGCCGGTGGCCTTCTCGATGCTGATTTCGGGCTTCTTCGGGCTCTGGATCCTCGAAGGCTTCAAGGCCGCCGGAGGCGTGCTGCTGACCGAAAGCTATGCCGCGGTTTCAAGCTATTCCCTGATCGTCGTGCCGATGTTCGTGCTTCTGGGTAACGTCTCCTCAGCCGCGGGCTTCTCGCGCGGGCTCTACGATGCCGCCTTTGCCTGGGTCGGTCGCTTCCGCGGCGGGCTCGCCTCGGCCTCGGTTCTGGGTTGCGCGCTGTTCTCGGCGGTTTCGGGCTCGTCGGTGGCCTGCGCCGTGACCATCGGCAAGGTCGCCCTGCCGGAAATGAAGCGCCTCGGCTACGGCCAGGGTCTTGCCACCGGCGCCATCGCAGCTGGCGGCACGCTCGGCTTCCTGATCCCGCCCTCGACCGGTTTCGTGATCTATGCCGTGTTGACCGAGGAATCCATCGGCCGGCTGTTCATGGCCGGCATCCTGCCCGGCCTCCTGATGATGGCGCTTTTCATCGTCACCGTCTGGCTTGTCTCGGTATTCGATCCGGCGGCCGGCCCGCGTGGCCCGGCAGTCACCTGGCGCGAACGCTTCAGCCTGATGCTGGGCGCCGCGCCGCTTGTGGCGGTGATTGTGCTGTCGATCGGCGGCATCTATGTCGGCGTCTTCACCCCGGTCGAGGCTTCGGGCGTGGGTGCGGCGCTGGTGATCCTGCTGGCCCTCGCGCGGCGCGCGCTGACCGCCTCCGCCTTCCGGGCCGCGCTGTTCGACACGGTCAAGACCTCGGCCATGCTCTACATGGTCGTCATCGGGGCGAACGTGCTGAACCCGTTCCTCGCTGTCACGCAGATCCCCACCGCCCTGGGCGAGGGGTTGGCGGGCCTTGGCCTTGGCCCCTACGGATCGCTCCTCGTCATCCTCCTTGCCTATGTCGTGCTGGGGATGTTCCTTGACGGGCTGTCGATGCTGGTGGTGACGATACCGATCGTCTTTCCGGTCATCCTGGCCAACGGTTTCGATCCGATCTGGTTCGGCGTGGTGGCGGTGATCGTGGTCGAGATGGGGATGATCACCCCGCCAGTCGGTCTCAACGTCTTCGTCGTCAAGGGCGTCGCGCCCGATGTGCCGATGTCCGTGATCTTCCGCGGGGTCATGCCCTTCCTGATGGCCATGATCGTGACGCTTGGGCTGATCATCGCCTTCCCGCAGATCGCGCTCCTGATCCCGGACACGATGTTCGGCTGACCTCGGACAATTCTTGCCAGATCGTTAAAGCGATCTGGCAAGTCATTGATTTTCCTAATGTCACATGACCGTCCGAGCTCGGACGCCCTCAGGCCGCCGGGGCCTTGAGCACAGCCCCGAGGAAGCCGGCCACCTCGGCCAGGAGGTCGGGCTGGTCGAACTGCGGCGTGGCGTGGCCCGCGCCTTCGACAAGGCGCAGCCGGGCGCGCCCCTCGCCCGCGATGGCGGTGATGCGCTGCGACAGCATCACCGAATGCTGGACCGGCACGATCGGGTCCATCGGCGCGTGCAGAAGAAGGAACGGTGGGCAGGCCGGGGTGACCCAGGTTTCAGGATTGGCCGCGATGACCTGGCCCGGAACCGTGGTGGGAACGCCGCCAAGCAAGCGGGATTCGGGGCTTTGCGGGTCAAGGTGGTCCGCCTCGCCTGCCCCGGTCTGGATCAGGAACTGGTCCATCTGGTCAAGCTTCGTGGGACCGAAGAAGCTGACCACCGCCTGCACGGCGCTGGAGGTCTCGGCATGACCCATTGCCGGGTCTTCCATGACCGGCACATCGTTGGTCATGCCCGCAAGCGAGACAAGGTGCCCCCCGGCCGAGCAGCCCCAGGCGGCAAAGCGCGCCGGGTCGAGGTCATGGCGTCCGGCATGGGCGCGCAGCCAGCGGATCGCGGCCTTCACGTCATGGATCTGCGCGGGAAAGCGCGCCTCCGACGACAGCCGATAGTTCACCGAGGCGACGGCGAAGCCCTGGGCAAGCATCGACAGCGGCGCGTTCAGCTGGACGTCGGCCTTGTCGCACATCATCCAAGCGCCGCCATGGACATAGACAATGAGCGGCCAGCCCGAAGCCGGGGCCGGGCCATCGGGAAGATAGAGGTCCAGCTTCTGGAACGCACTGGCCGAGGCATAGGCCAGGTCGAGATTCCGGCGGGCGACATGCGAGGTGTCGGCGAAGGGCAGGACATAGATGCCGTTCGGGCCATCGGGGGAATTGGGATCGGCCATGATCAGGCGGCTTTCCTTTTGGTGCGGGGAGTGTTCTGCCAGGTGTCGAAACCGACGGCGGCCAGCAGCACCAGCCCCTTGACGATGTACTGCGCATAGTTGTTCAGGCCGACCAGTTGCATGCCGTTCGACAGCACGCCGAGGATCAGCACGCCGGCGACAAGGCCAAGCATCTTCCCCTCGCCGCCCTTGAAGCTGATGCCGCCCAGGACGGCGGCGGTGATGGCAGTGAACTCGGTGCCCGGCCCGGTAGACGAGGCGGCCGAACCGGAGCGGGCAAAAAGCACCACGGCGGCGATGGCAGAGAACAGGCCGCAAAGCGAATAGACGGCGATCTTGACCTTGATCACCGGGATGCCGGTCAGGAAGGCCGCATCCTCGTTGCCGCCGATGGCATAGATCATGCGGCCGAAGGACGTGACATTCAGGATGAAGGCAGCTAGCGCCACGCAGGCCAGCATCAGGATCACCGCCACCGGCACCGGGCCAAGATAGCCCTGGCCAATGAACTTGAACGAGGGCGGCAGGTTGATGATCGCCTGCTGGTTCGAAATGATGTAGCTGAGCCCCTGATAGACCGTCAGCGTGCCAAGCGTGACGATCAGCGAATGGACCTTCAGCGTGATGGAAAGAAGGCCGTTGGTCAGGCCCATCGCCACGCCGCAGGCGATGCCCAGGGCGATGGAGGGCGCGACCGGAACGTTCAGCCATTTCATGAACACCGCGGTCACGACGCCCACCACCGACATTTGGTAGCCGATCGACAGGTCGATCCCGCCAGAGATCATTACGAAGGACAGGCCGACCGCGGCAATCACCACGTAGGCGTTCTGCATCAGGATGTTGGTCAGGTTTTGCGGTGTCAGGAAGACCGGCGACAGCGCCGAAAACAGCGCGATCAGGCCCACGAGAACGAGAGGGATCACGAAGAGCCGCAGGCGGGGGATCAGGGTCGCGGCGAAGGTGGATGCGGGAGCGGTGGTCATGCGGCGGCGCTTTCGGCAAGGCCCGAGGCGAGGGAGAGCACACGCTCGGGCGTGGCCCCGGCCCGGGGGATCAGGCCGGCGGCGCGGCCCTGGTGAAGGACGAGGATGCGGTCGGACATGCCCAGCAATTCCTCCATGTCGGACGAGATCATCAGGATGGCGAGGCCCTCGGCGGCCAGTTCGGCCATTAGCCCATAGACCTCGGCGCGGGCGCCGACGTCGATGCCACGGGTGGGTTCGTCGAAGATGATGACCCCGGCCTCCGCGGCCAGTGTCTTGGCGATGACCACCTTCTGCTGGTTGCCGCCCGAGAGGTTCTTCACGCGCTGGTCCAGCGAGGGCGCCTTGATGCGCAGCCGGTCCCGGAAACGGGCGGCAAGGTCATCCTCGGACCGGCGGTTCACAAGGCCAAGGCGCGACAGGCGGCGCAGCGCCGCGATGGCGATGTTCCATCGGATCGGCTTTTCGAGGAAGACGCCCTCCTCCTTGCGATTTTCCGGCACAAGGCCCAGCCCGGCCTTCAGCGCATCGCCCGGCGAGCGGAAGCGGACGGCAGCGCCGTTCATCATCATCGTGCCACCATCGGCGGGAACAGCGCCGCAGATGACCTTGGCGAGTTCGGTGCGCCCGGCTCCGACGAGCCCCGCGACCCCTAGCACCTCGCCCCGGTGCAGCGCGAATGAGATGGGTGCATTCCCGTTGCCGGCCAAGCCCTTCAGTTCCAGTGCGATCTCGGGGCGCGGTGCAGGTCGGTCGGGGTAGGATCTTGTCACTTCGCGGCCGACCATCAGGCGGACCAGTTCGTCACGGTCGGTGTCGGCGGTGGCGAGGGTCTTCACGAAGCGGCCGTCGCGCAAGACGGTGATGCGGTCGCAGATCGCGAAGATCTCGTCCATCCGATGCGAGACGTAGAGGATGCAGGTGCCCGTCGCTCGCGCCTTGCGGATGATCGCGAACAGGCTTTCGACCTCGGCCATCGACAGGGGGGCAGTCGGTTCATCCATGATCAGGATGCGCGGCCTCTTGGCGATGGCCTTGGCGATTTCCACCAGTTGCTGCTGGCTGGACGGAAGGTCACGCACCAGTGTTGCCGGCGGGATCGCCACGCCCAGGTCGGACAGAAGAACCGCCGCCTCGCGTTCCTGGGCAGCGCGGTCGGCGCGCCAGCCGCGGGGCTGGCCCAGCCAGATGTTCTCGGCCACCGAGAGCGTGGGGACGAGGTTGAATTCCTGGTAGATGACCTCGATTCCCAATGCGCGGGACAATGCGGGCGTCAGTGAGTCGTGGCCCTGGCCGGCGATGGCGATGCGTCCGGTGTCGGGCGCGATGGCGCCGGCGATGGTCTTGATGAGTGTCGATTTCCCTGCACCGTTCTCGCCGATGACGGCATGAACCTCGCCGGCGGCGAAGCTGACCGAGACGTCGTCCAGCGCGACAACGCCCGGCCAGGTCTTCGTTATGCCGGTCAGGGAAAGAAGGGGCGCGGCAGCGCCCGTTCCCTGGATGTCCATCGGATCAGTTCGCTTCCGGGCCGGCCTTGGCGATGGTGTCCTTCACCCATTTGCCATAGGGGGTCTGCCCTTCGCTGAGCGCCTTCATGATGGTAAAGGTCGCAATCGGCAGATCAACCTGCTGGCCGTCGAGCATGGGGCCGACGATGCGGATGGTGCCACGGAACACCGACTCGTTGTTGGCCGAGGCGTTGATGGTTTCCTGCACGGGCGGCGACCAGTCGCCGGTGAAGACGCCGAACTTGGCGTGATCGACCTGCGCCTGTCCCATGACATATTCGTTCACGCCCATGGCGGTGTCGGCATTGTAGGTGAGCACGGCATCCAGATCGGGGTTCTGCAGCAGGAGCGTTTCCATCACCGAAGTGCCCTGGGCGGTGGAACGTGCCTCGGTGGGCGACGTGACGATCTCGGCCTTGCCCCACTTGGTCATGGTGTCGATCATGCCCTGCGAACGGTTCTTGGCATCCACCGTGTCGGTGGCCGGGATGATCGCGACCTTGGCCCCGCCCTCCGGGAAGGTGGTGGTCAGCCAGTCGATCGCCATCTCGGCGGCCTGTTCGCCGGCGTTGTACTGGTCGATGTTCATCATCACGTCATAGACGCCGGTGTCGGTGCCCTGGACCAACACCTTGATGCCCTGCGCCTGGGCGCGGGCGATGACGTCCTGCACGTTGTTCGGGTCGACCGGCATGATGTCGATGACCTTCACGCCCATGGCGATGAAGTTCTCGATCTGCTCCATCTGCTTGACCGGGCTTGCGCCGGCATCGGCGATTTCAAGCCGCATGCCGGCGGCTTCGGCCTGTTTCTGCACCTCGGAGGTAAGCCAGCCGAGGAAGGGATTGGTGGTGTCGGGCACGGCAAAGCCGATATCCACCGATTGCGCCGAGGCAGTGGCCGGAACCAGCGCGGTGGCAAGGGCCAGGGCGCCAAGCGCCGACAGGATGGTGCGTCGCAACAAGTCAAATCCTCCCTGACGCGGAAAGCGCAGCGGCTCCGCGGGTCATGTCATCGTGGTCAGGTCTGCGGCCGCGCGTCCCGGGCTTTTCTACAGCGAGAGAAGCGGCCATCCTCCGGTGAATCGAACTCGCCATTCGATCCAAATGGAACGTATGATGGCGATCGCGAGTCGTCAATTCTGGATTCGGCCCATATGGAACAATCAGACCTCGATCCAGCCGCCCCGCTTGCCCGCAGCGAGAGGCGTGTGCTGCAACTTCTGCGTGAGCGCGGCGAGACCAGCATGGCGGAACTGGCGCGCATTTCGGGTCTGGGCAAGGCCACTGTGTCTCGTGCCGTGGCGGCGCTGCGCCAAGGCGGGCTGATCGAGGAAACCGGCGCCGATTTTCGCACAGCACAGGCCGGGCGGGCCGGGCGGGCGATCCGGCTCAGGCCCGACAGCGGGCTGTCGATCGGGCTGGCCATCGGGCCAGAGGCGATCACCGGGGTTCTGGCGGATGCGGCCAAGCAGGTTCGGGCGCATCTGGTGATTCCGGCGCGGCCAAGTGAGCCGGAAGAAGGTGTTGCCCTGGCAGCGGCGGCGATCGAGGCGATCCTCAAGGAAGCCGGGGCCGACCGTACGGCTCTGGACGGCATCGGCATCGCCGTGGGCGCGCCGGTCGTACCGGGCAGTCGGGTTCTGGGGCCATCGTCCCTTGCCCCGGCGTGGGAGGGCTGCGCCATCGTGGACGGGCTGGAGGCGCGGTTTGGCCTGCCGGTGTATCTGGACAATGAGTCAAACTGCTCGGCCCTGGCAGAGGTGCTGTGGGGCGACGGAGCGGCCGGCGGATCTTTCGCGTTCCTGAAATTTGATCTGGGCGTCGGCGGGGCGATCGTTCTGAACGGGACGCTGCATCGTGGCCGTAGCGGGCGAGCGGGCGAGTTCGGCCATCTGTGCCACGACCCCAACGGGCCGCCCTGCGCTTGCGGTGGCCGGGGATGCTACGAGCAATACCTGTCGGTGCGGTCCTTGCTGGAGCGGGTTGCCGCAGCGGGCGGACCGGCGGATCTGGACACCGTCCTCGCGCTCGCAAATGCGGGGGATCCGGCGATCCTGGAAGTAGCGGCACAGATGGGCCGGCTTGCAGGCGACCTGGTGGTGCAGGTGGCCCTGGCCATGGATCCGGATCGCTTCCTGTTGTCGGGCAATGTCACGCTGTTGGGTGATGCCTTTGTGCAGGCGCTGAACCAGCGGCTTCACGACCGCCTTGCGGGAGCGGGGTCGGTCACGGTCGGCCGTGCTGCAAGGGTGCTGAGCGCAGGCCTGGCGGTTGATGAACCGGCTCTTGGCGCCGCAGGACTTGTCACGATGGCCGGTAACGCCGGAGGCGACGGCGTCCCGCTTCGGAACGGTATCCGAGATGACGGAGCCTCGGTTCCCGTGCCCCTTGCAAGACAGGCCCCTTGATACGCGATCGGGAAGTTGCCGGTCGAGCGGGCGTTGTTTCGCAGATCCCGTGACGGCCGCACCATCCCTTTCCCTGGACAGACCTATCCCATGCGCTGCGTGAGCGGCGTCCCGAGGGAAGTGAAGCGCTTGAGGATGGCTGCCCTGATCGGACGCTCGGCCACTTGGCAGTCGAAGTCCCGAGCAGTGACGCGTTCACCCAGGAGCTTGAGGCAGCGCATCTTGGCTTCGGCCAAACTCCGTCGGTGGTAGCCGGTCCAGCGCTTCTAGATGGCTCGGCCAAGGCGGCGGCAACTGCGGAGCGCCTCGTTGCGCGCGGTCGCTCTTGCCGCCTGTTCCTTCCAGGGCTTGCCGTTCTTGCGAGGGGGATTGACGGCGGCTGCTCCGCGTTCCGCGATCGCTCCGTGGCAGGCGCGGGTGTCATAGGCGCCATCTGCTGTGACGAAGCCGATGGGCTGATCGCCCGGGATCTGGTCCAGCAGGTTGGGCAGCATGGGCGCATTGCCGACCCGGCTGCCGGTGATCTCGATGGCCCGGATTTCCGGCGTCGCGGCATCGATGCCGAGGTGACCCTTGCGCCAGCCCCGTGGCTCGGACGGCCCAAGTTTCCTGGCTGCCCACTCGCCATCGCTTTCGGCCGTCACACCCGTGCTGTCGATCAACAGACGCAGCGCGCCAGTGCTGGGCCGGTAGGGGATGTGGACCGTCAGCGTTTTCTGGCGACGGCAAAGGGGCTGAAACTCGGCACTGGCCAGTCCAGCCCCGCGAGATCGTGCAGGCTCGCCACCATCCCGGTCGTCTGCCGGAGCGGCAAGCCGGAGAGCGCGTTCAACGTCAGGCACGTCTGGATCGCGGCGTCAGTAAACACCGGCCGATGGCCGCGCTTGCCGGTCGGCGCGGCTATCCATTCTGTCGGAGGATCGAACCAGATCGTCAACGACCCGCGCCTCGCCAGCGCAGCATTGTAGTCATGCCAGTTCGTGGTGCGATAGGTAGGGGGCTTCGGTCTACTCATGCAAACCAGCGTTCACGCTGGATTCGCTGCGTGAATCCTTCACCACATTTGCGCAACAAAGCCTCCCTGCGCGACAAACTGTGATCCCGGCGGAGGGGTATGGCAGAGCCCCCAGGGGAGGGCGAGGCGCGATCCTTCGTTGCCCAGCCCGCCTTCAGGCGAAGCTGTCCAGAACATTGGCGACTTCGGGCGCCAGGTTCATCTCTGCGGCGCGGAAATAACCGCAGGCCCCCAGAGCCGCGCGCACCGCAAGCTGTTCGTCCAGGTGAAGCCAGACGACCGGAAAACTCAGAATCCCGGCCGTGCCTTCAGGCTCGGTCCCGACCGCGCGCCCATGCAGGATGCGTGGATTGGCGAAATCCCCGATCGACAGGACCGAAAACCAGGCCGAGCGGCGATAGCGAATCTCTTGCACCTGGGCGAAAAGCTTGCCGTGGCGGGTATAGGCCGTGCCCTCATAGGTCATGCGGCGGGGCAGAGCGAGAGCCGGGCGCGGAAAGCGTTCGATCTGGCGGATGACGATGCCCCCCGCCTCGGTCCGCATCCGGATCAGGCTGCGGTAGTAAAGATCCACCTCGGACTCGGGCCGGAAGATCAGGTGATAAAAGCCCATCGAGACGCGCGGCACCGCATCGCCGGTGTTTAGCCGCGTCAGAGCCTCGCCATAGGGATCGGGTGCATGGCCCAGACGCGGCGGGCGCAGTCGGATCAGCTCGCGAAAGCGGTCGTGATCCAGCATGACCTCGTGATCCTCGACCCCGAAGTAATCGCAGATTCGCCGCAGACTGCGTAGCGAGGGCATACTCCCTCCGGCCAGATAGCGATGAAACTGCGTGCGATTGACCCCGGCCTTGGCGCAGATTTCCTTGACCGAGGGGGCATAGCCGGTCAGGAAACGCAGGTTTTCCGTCAGATTGTCCTTGGTCATGGACGCCCTGTCGCGATTTGTCCGGTTTCCATATCAACCCGCGACGTGCCTTGGGTCAATCCCATATTGTTTGGCGCCCGGCCCGGTGTCAGATTTGTTTCACACAAGATAACAGGGTTCGCGGCACGCGGGTCACCACAAGGCGGGCAAACCGCCAAGGGACCAGGGCCGCTTTGCAACACGGATCAGGACCTGAGCCCGGTTTTCGGGAGCGGCCTCGTCATGCGCAGACCCTTGGAAGGACATGCGATGACGACCCAGGCCGATATCCTCATTCACAACGCCAAGGTGCTGACCGGCGATCCCTCTTGCCCGCGTGCGGATTGGGTGGCCATCTCGGGCCGCAAGATCCAGAGCGTAGGCCAGGCGGATCAGGCCCCGCCGCTGGGCCCGCTGACGCGGCGGCTGGACGGGCAGGGCGCCACGCTGACCGCCGGTCTGAACGACGCCCACCTGCATCTTTTCGGCGGCGGGCTGTCGCTGGCCGATCTGTCTTTGGCGGGGGTCATGGGGCTTGATGCCTTCCGCGCGGCGGTGAGCGACTACCGCGCCCGGCATCCGGGCTTGCGCTTCTTGGCGGCTCAGTCCTGCGATTACCACATCGTCTCGGCGGAAAGCTTCCCCGACCGACATATCCTCGACGACCTCTGCCCCGATATTCCGATGATGGTCATGGCGGTGGATTACCACACGGCCTGGGTCAACACCGCCGCGCTGAAACTGGCGGGGATCGAGCGGGGGGCGGATCTCTCGCCCGGCAATGTCATCGTGCTGGATGACGCGGGCAATGCCACCGGCACTTTGTTGGAGTTCGAAGCCATCGACCTCGTCCGCCAGGTGAACCCCGCCGCCGCCCGCCATTTCTCTGCCGCCCAAGACCCCTTCCGCCGCCCCAATGTGTCGGAGGCCGACCGCTCCGCCGACCGCGAGACACTGTGGACCGCCCTGACCCATTGCGCCGCGCAAGGCCTGACGGCGGTGCAGAACATGGACGGCAGCCTCTATCAGCTGGAGCTTCTGGCCGAGCTGGATGCCAGCCGGGGTCTGCCCGTCCGGGTGCGCGTGCCCTTCCATATCCAGCAGGGCCATGGGCCAGCGGATCTGGCCCATGCTGTGCGCTGGCGCAAGGCGCATCAGTCCGAGATGCTGCGCTGCGACTTCGTCAAGATCTTTGCCGATGGAGTGATCGACTCGGGCACGGCTTTTATGCTGGAGGATTACAGCCACACCCCGGGCAATCGCGGCACGGCCCTCTTTTCCGACGAGGAACTCAACGCCATCATCACCGAGGCCGACCGGCTGGGCTTTCAGGTCGCGGTGCATTGCGTGGGCGATGGGGCCGTGCGCCAGGTGCTGAACGCCTATGAGGCGGCGCAAAAGGCCAATGGCCGCCGCGACAGCCGCCACAGGATCGAACATATCGAGGTCATCGACCCCGCCGACATTCCCCGCTTTGCCGAGTTGGGCGTGGTGGCCTCGATGCAGCCCACCCATACGCCCGAGGGGGGCGAGGGCTACCTCGACCTCATCGGCCCCGCGCGCGGGCGCTATGCCTTTGCTCTGGCCGATCTGCGGGCCGCGGGCGCGGCCTTTGTCTTTGCCACCGATTGGCCCGTAGCGCCCTTGGAACCCGGGATCACGCTGGCCGCCGCCGTCCATCGCCCCGACTGGTCCTCGGGCGGGCCGGTTCAGCGGGTGGACCTTGCCACCGCGCTTTACGGCATCACCGAGGCCGCCGCCTGGGTGGCCTTCGACGAGGCCGCACGCGGCCGCATCGCCCCGGGGTTGGCTGCGGACCTGACGCTTTTCGATCGCGACATCGAGGCGGCCGACGAGGCCGGCCTGGCCGAGTCCGGTGCGCGGCTGACCATCTGCGCGGGTCGCCTGACCCACAACAACCTGTAACGGGGCGCCGATGAACAGCCCGCAGAAACCGCTCTTCGCGCCCTGGGATGATCCGCAGGCCCAGCCCCTGATCCGCTTTCAGGGCGTCTCCAAGGCCTTCGGCACCTTCACCGCGATCGAGAACCTCACTCTGGACATCTATCCGCGCGAGTTCTTTGCCCTGCTTGGCCCCTCGGGCTGCGGCAAGACGACGATGATGCGGATGCTGGCGGGGTTCGAGACGCCCACCGCGGGCTCGATTTTCCTCGATGGCCGCGACATCGGCCATGTGCCGCCGCATCTGCGGCCCGTCAACATGATGTTCCAAAGCTATGCGCTGTTTCCGCATCTGTCGGTCTGGGACAACATCGCCTTTGGCCTGAAGCGCGACGGCATGGCGAAACCGGCCATGGCGGCCCGCGTGGAAGAAATGCTGCGCCTGACGCGGTTGGAGAAATTCGCCCGCCGCAAGCCCGACCAGATCTCGGGCGGGCAGCGGCAGCGGGTGGCCCTGGCCCGCGCGCTGGCCCGTGCGCCGAAATTGCTCCTCCTGGATGAACCCCTTGCCGCGCTGGATAAAAAGCTGCGGCACGAGACCCAGTTCGAGCTGATGGACATCCAGGAAAAGACCGGCACGACCTTTGTGATCGTGACCCATGACCAGGAAGAGGCCATGACGGTCGCAAGCCGTATCGCGGTGATGGACCATGGCCAGCTGATCCAGGTGGCGACGCCTGCGGGCATATACGAGACCCCGAATTCCGTCTATGTGGCCGATTTCATTGGCGATGTGAATATCATCCAAGGCTCGGCCACCGCCGTCCCCGGCGGCTATGACATCGCCCATGCCGAGGGCCTTCCGCCGATCCGTGCCGTCCATGAGGGCAGCCTGACCCCGGGGCAGAGGGTCTTTTACGCGCTGCGCCCCGAAAAGATCTATGTCTCGGCCGAGCCCGACCCCTCGCGCCCCAATCAGCAGCGCGGGCGGATCATCGACATCGCCTATGTCGGCAATACCTCGACCTATCACGTGCGGCTGTCCAACGGGCAGATGGTCAAGGCGCAGATGACCAATGCCAAGCGCCTGTCGCGGCGCGATTTCGGCTGGGAGGAGGAGGTCTGGCTCAGCTGGACCGACACCGCCGGCCTGATCTTGGAGCGCTAGACATGACGCTGCGCCGCTTCGTCCTGATCGCCATTCCCTTCACCTGGCTGGTGGTGCTGTTCCTCGTGCCATTCCTGATGGCCTTCAAGATCTCGCTGACCCAGACGGCCACGGCGATCCCGCCCTATACGCCGACCTTCGATGCGGCCTCGGGGTGGCAGGGGCTGAAGGACTACCTGGGCCAGCTGAGCTTTGACAATTACGAATTCCTGACCACGGATGACCTTTATTGGAAGGCCTATCTTTCCAGCCTCTGGATCGCGGCGCGGTCCACCGCGATCACGCTGCTGGTGGGCTTTCCCATCGCCTATGGCATGGCCCGCGCGCCGCGCCACATCCAGCCCACGCTGGTTTTGCTGGTCATCCTGCCCTTCTGGACCTCTTTCCTGATCCGCATCTATGCCTGGATGGGGCTTTTGGCGAATGAGGGGCTGATCAACCATTTCCTGATGTGGACCGGGCTGATCTCCGAGCCGATCGTGATGCTCAACACCCCCTTCGCGGTCTACCTGGGCATCACCTACGCCTATCTGCCGCTGATGGTGCTGCCGCTTTACTCCACGCTGGAGCGGCTGGACGCATCGCTGATCGAGGCGGCGCAGGACCTTGGTTGTTCGCGCGTCAAGGCCTTTTGGCTGGTGACCGTGCCCTTGGCGCGGCATGGGATCGTGGCGGGCTGCTTCCTGGTCTTTATCCCGGCGATCGGAGAATTCGTCATCGCCACGCTTCTGGGCGGCTCCTCAACCCTGATGATCGGCAAGGTCCTCTTCGAAGAATTCTTCGCCAACCGCGATTGGCCGGTGGCGGCCTCGGTGGCGGTGCTGCTTCTGTTGATCCTGATTGTGCCGATCATGGCCTTTCAACGCGTGCAAACCCGCCTGCAAGAGCAGGAGGCCCGCGCATGAACGCACGCATGAGCTGGTTCAACGTCACAGCCGTGGCCCTGGGTCTGGCATTCCTCTACCTGCCCATGCTGATCGTGGTGATCTATAGCTTCAACGCGTCCAAGCTTGTGACCGTCTGGGGCGGGTTTTCGACCCATTGGTATGGCGTCCTCTTCGCCAATCAAGATTTCCTGGATGCAGCGATGGTGTCCGTGCGCATCGGCCTCATGTCTGCGACGCTGGCCACGGTGCTCGGAACCATGGCCGCCTATGTCATGGTGCGCGGTGGCACATTCCCGGGAAGGACGCTGTTTTCCGGCCTGGTCTATGCGCCCCTCGTCATGCCCGAGGTCATCATGGGCTTGTCCATGCTGCTTCTGTTCATCGCGGTGGGGCTGGACCGCGGCCAGGGCACGATCATGCTGGCGCAAGCCACGCTGGAGATGTGCTTCGTCTGCGTCGTGGTCTCATCCCGGCTCGCCACCCATGACAGGGCAATGGACGAGGCCGCGATGGACCTCGGCTGCACCCCAGCCAAGGTCTTTTGGCTCGTGACGCTGCCCAATATAGCGCCCGCGATCCTGTCTGGCTGGCTTCTGGCCTTTTCAATGTCGTTGGATGATCTGGTCATGGCTTCCTTCACGTCGGGGCCTTCTTCGACCACGCTGCCCTTGCGGCTCTATTCCTCCGTGCGTACCGGGGTCTCGCCCGAGATCAACGCCCTGTCTAGCCTCGTCATAGGGGTTGTGGCGCTTGGTCTGGTCACCACGGCTGTGATCAACCGCAAGACCATGCAAAGGCGCCATCGCCGCGAACCCGATGCCGCCCAAGTTTCCAGGGCCACAAGAAACGGCCATCATATCCAACTAGGGAAACAGCGATGAAACTGCCTACAGCCTTGCTTCTGGCCGCCGCCTTGGCCTGCCATGTCCTGCCCGCCTCAGCCCAGGACGACACGCTACGTATCTATGCCTGGGCGGGGCTGTTCGATGACGTGATCCTGAATAGCTTCACCGATAAGACCGGCTACAAGGTCACCTATGACAACTACGACAGCGACGAGACGCTGGAGACCAAGCTTCTGTCGGGCGACACGGGCTATGATTTCATCGTGCCCTCTGCGACTCCTTTCCTGCAGCGCGAGATCGCAGCCGGGGCGATAGAGAAGCTGGACAAGAGCCTCATCCCCAACTACGCGCTGCAATCGCCCGAATTGCTGGAGCTGTTGAAGCGCGCCGATCCGAAGCTGGAATATGCGGCCATCGGCGGCTGGGGGACCAATGGGCTGGGCTATAACGTCGACAAGGTCAAGGCGCTGTTTCCCGATGCGCCGGTCGACAGTTTCGACCTGGTCTTCAAGCCTGAAAATGCCGCGAAACTGGCCTCTTGCGGGATTGCTGTGGTGGATTCTGCCACCGATGTTATCCCCTTGGTGCTGAACTACCTGGGTCTCGATCCCCAGACGCAGAGCGCCGATGACCTCGACAAGGCCATGGCTCTGCTGGATCAGATCCGGCCCTATGTCACCTTGGACAAGGGGCGCCTGATCACCGACATGGCCACGGGCAATATCTGCGTCGCCATCGGCTATTCGGGCGATATCCTGCAGGCCAAGGCGCGCGCCATCGAGGCGGGCAATGGCCAGAAGATCGAGTACGTCCTGCCGAAAGAGGGCACGATGGCCTGGATCACGACCCTGGCCATCCCCAAGAATGCCCCCAATCCCAAGGCGGCCCATGCCTTCATCGACCACCTGCTCTCGCCCGAGATCTCGGCCCATCTGACGGTGACCTTGGGCTATGCCAATGGCGTCCCGGCCTCGCGCGATCTTCTGCCGCCCGAAATCGCGGGCGACAAGACGATCTTTCCCGAGGGCGAGGTCCTGGCCTCGCTCTTCGTCACGGGCACGGTCGAAGACACGCTGAACCGCCAGAGGAACCGCGCCTGGACGCGCTTCCGTTCGGGCGAATGACACTCCCGCCCCGGCCCGACAGGCCGGGGCCTCCCCCCCCTGTTCCCGGCCAAGTGCTGGGGTCTTCTTGACCGGAGCTCGCCATGACGGCCGCCGATCTGCTTGTTCATACCCAATCCGGCCCCGTGCGCGGCTTTGTCCAGAAGGATGGCTGCCTGGCCTGGTTGGGCATCCCCTATGCGCAGCCCCCGCTTGGTGCCCTGCGCTTTCGCCCGCCTGAGCCCGTGATGCCTTGGGCCGAACCGCTGGAGGCCACGCGGTTTGGCGCGGCCTCGGTGCAGACCGCCATTCCCGAGGCCGAGGATATGCTGCGCGACCTTGGCGCCGATCCTGCTGCCGCCCCCGATGTGGTGGGGGATGAGGATTGCCTGACCTTGAACGTCTGGGCGCCCAACCGGGACGGGCAAAAGCGGCCCGTTTATGTCTGGATCCACGGCGGGGCCAATCACCTGGAAGGGAGCCGCCTGCCGATCTATCACGGCGACGCCCTGGCGCTCCGCGGCGATGTGGTCGTCGTGTCCCTGAACTATCGCCTTGGCCTTTTGGGCTTCATGGATGTGGAGCCCGTCCTGGGGCCGGATTATCGCGGCGCCTATACCAATGGGCTGAAGGATCAGCTTCTGGCGCTGCGCTGGATCAAGGCCAATATCGCGGCCTTTGGCGGCGACCCCGATAACATCACCCTGGGGGGCGAATCCGCGGGGGGGATGGATGTCAGCTGGCTTCTGGCCTCGGGGCGGCTCAAGGGGATGATCCGCCGCGCCGTGGTGATGAGCAATGTGACCGGCCCCGCCGGCATGGGCGGCGACGGCCCGCGCTATCGCCATGCGCCCGAAACCGTCCGTGAGATCAGCCTGGATGTGATGACCCGCGCCGGGATCAAGGACGCCGACCGCCTGCTCAATGCCCCCGCCCATGAGCTTTGCCGCGCCACCGGTCAGATCGACTATGAGGCCGAGCTTTTCGGCCTGGACGGCCAGTTCTACCCCGGCCTTGACGGCGACATCTGCCCCCAGGTGCCCATGCAGGCCGTGGCTGAGGGCGCCATGGCGGGGATCGATCTGATGATCGGCTATACCAATTACGAGGCCGGGCTTTGGCTGCAATGGGATCCTGACCTTGACCAGGCCGAGCCCGCCTGGATGGCGGAACGCTTTGGCTTTCTCTCGGCCCAGACCCAGGCCGAGGCCGTGGCGGCCTATGCCCGCTTTTTCCCCGAAGAGACCCCAGGCGTGCAGGGGATGCATTTCGTCTCTGACGTGGGCTTCACCCTGCCCACGACCTGGTGGGCCGAAGCCGCCTCGGCGCAAAGCAGGGTCTGGATGTATCGCTTCGACATGGAGGTCGATGACAAGGTCCGCGCCATGCATGCCGCCGATCTGCCCTTCTTCTTTGCGCGCCCCTTTACCCCGGCAGGCGAAGAGCTGATCGGCCCCACGACGCCCGAAAACACCCCGCTGCGTCAAAGGCTTTGCGACCAGATGGCCGGGGCGCTGTTGGACTTCATCCGCGATGGCCAGCCCCGCGACTGGCCGCAATACGACCGCGCCAAGGGTCAGACCATGATCTTTGGCCCCAAGACCCACCTGGCCGCCCATCCGCTGGGCGCCCGCAAGGCCTTTTGGGACGAAACGCTGCTTGCGCGTTTCACCGGCCGCAACCAAGGAGCCCAAGATGTATGACGAATTGCTCTCTCGCCCCGATGACGAGGACCGGTTCGGTCTGCGTTTGGCCATGCGCTTGGCCGTGACGCTGGGCCCGGACGAGGACCTTGGCCGGACGCCCGATGGCTTGCGGCGGAATTATCCGATCAGCGGCGGGCGCCTGCGCGCCTTTGCCCCGGATGGGGTCGTGTCCGAAGGCGAGGTCATCGGCTCTGGCGCCGATATTTCCGTCCTTCGTGACGATGCCATGGCCGTGGTCGATGCGCTTTATCGCATCCGGATGGACGATGGCACGGTGATCGTGGTGCACAACAAGGGGCTCTATGACGAGCCCTCCTTTGGCCCGCGCGGCCGCAACTACCTGGTCTCGCGCCCCGATTTCATCGCGCCCTTGGGGGCCCATGACTGGCTGAACCGCAGCTTCTTCATCGGCACGGTGGATGACTGGGAGGGTGGCGTGCTGGTCTCGGTCTATGAGGTGCTGATCTAGGCCGTGCGGCGAAACTTGGCGAGGAGGCGCTGCAGCTCGCGACGTTCCTCCTCTGTGAGGCCGGCGAAAAGCCGGTCCTCATGCGCGGCCACGGCGGCGCCTGCGACACGCGCCAGTCGCTGACCCTCGGCTGTGGGCATCAGCGCATGGCGGCGCCGGTCGCCCGCGACGGGGGCGCGCACGATCAGGTTGCGCTCTGACAGCTCGTCGATCAGCGTGACCAAGTTCGATCTTTCGATCTGCAGCGCATCGGCCAGGGCGCTTTGCGTCAGGCCTGGGGTCTGCACGATCACCGTCAGCGCCGAAAAGGACACCGCCCGAAGCCCCAATTCGCCCAAGACCCGCGCCAGATCGGCCTGGATGAGCGACAGGGCGCGTTTCATCTCATAGCCCAAGAAGACGGAAAGATCCTGGTCGAGGTCGTCGATACGGTCGGTATGGGTCTGTGTCATGGTGCGAAAATAGCGAAATCGCGCGGGAATACCATACCAATGTTGTAGGCCACCACGATCAGCGCAGCGGCAGACGCAACCCGCCATCGAGGCGGATGACCTCGGCATTCAGATAGCGGTTGGTAAGGCAAAAGGCGACGGCCTCGGCGAATTCCCCCGGATCGCCCAGGCGCGGCGGAAAGGGGATGGCGGCCGCCAGCCCCTGCTGCACCTCGGCCGGAAGTTCCGCCAGAAGCGGCGTCAGGAAGAGGCCCGGCGCCACGGTGTTCACCCTGATGCCAAAGCGCGCAAGCTCTCGCGCGGCCGGAAGCGCCAGCGACACGATCCCCCCTTTGGAGGCCGCATAGGCCGCCTGACCGAGCTGCCCGTCGAAAGCCGCGACCGAGGCGGTGTTGACGATGGAGCCCCGCTCGCCCTCGATCGCATCGTTCCCCTGCATCCGCGCCGCCGCCAGCCGCAGCATGTTGAAGGTGCCCAGAAGGTTGACCCGGATCACGCGGTCGAAGGCCTCCATCTCCATCGGGCCTTCGCGGCCGAGGATCCGCGCGGCCCCGCCGATGCCTGCGCAATTCACGAGGCCCCACAGAGCGCCCTGCGCCGCGATGGCGCGGTCCAGCGCCTCGCCCGCCCCGGCATCGGTCACGTCCAGCGCCAGCGCCAGCCCGCCGACCGCCTCGGCCACCTGCACGGCGGCTTCCGCATTGCGGTCGATCACCGTGACCCGCGCGCCCTGCGCCGCCAGGTGCCGCGCCACCGCCGCCCCCAGCCCCGAGCCGCCGCCCGTCACTGCCATATGGCTATCCCGCATCACTTACGCCTCCTCGATCCGGATCACGTCGGGCGCATCCGACCACAAGGCCGCCACAAGGTCGGCCCTTTCGCGCAAGACCGCCCTCTGGTTGACCGAGCCCTTGTCGGTCACCTCGCCGCGGTCGAAATTCAATGGCTCGACCAGCACCATGGCCGCCACGATGCGCGAGGCGCTGCCGGTGGCCCGTGCCGCATGATCCGCCAGCCGCCGCGCCAGAAGCGCCCGTGCTTCGGGGCCGCCCCCAAGCGCCGCCCAGTTCGGCACCAGAAGGGCGCGCAGATCGTCGCGCCCCTCGCCCGCGATGACGGCATCCGAAATGAGCCCGCCCATCGCATCGACCAAAGCCGTCCGCAAAGGCCCCACCGTCACCCAGGTCCCGCTGGCCAGCTTGAAGTTCTCGGCCAGCCGCCCGTCGAAAACAAAGCCCGCCGAGGCATCCCCCGGCACGGCAAAGCGCAAGGCATCGCCCAGCTTGTAAAAGCCCTCTTCGTCAAAGGCTTGCGCCGTCAGCCCCGGGTCGCGCCAATAGCCCGGCGTGATCGAGGGGCTTTTCAGCCGCGCCTCGAGCTTGCCCTCTTGCGGGACAAGCTTCAGCGTCACGCCCACGGCCGGGATGCCAATATTGCCCGGCCCCTCTTTCCGGTCGGCGTGATAAAGCGCGAAGGGCCCGGTCTCGGTCGCCCCCAGCCCCGAGACGATGGGCAGGTCGGGGCGGCCATGCTTGCGGGCGAGCGCGCTCAGCCGGTCCCAGACGGGTTGGCTCATCCCGGCCCCCGCATACATCAGCATCCGCAGGCGCGAGAAGAAATGGGCGGCGAGGGTCTCGTCGGCCTCTATCGCCTCGATCAGGTGCTGAAAGCCCAGGGGGACGTTGAAATACCAGGTCGGCGCCACTTCACGCAGATTGCGCAGGGTGCGGGCGATGCCGTCGGGCGTCGGGCGGCCGTCGTCGATGTAATAGGCCCCACCATGCTGGATCGCCATGTTGAAGACCTTGTTGCCGCTGGCCGTATGGTTCCACGGCGCCCAATCGACCAGGACCGGAGGCTCTTCGGCCAAAAAGTCATAGGCCAATTCCACCATGGTCTGATTGGCGCAGAGCATCCCATGTGTCTGGATCACCGCCTTGGGGCTGCCCGTGGTGCCCGAGGTGAACAGGAACTTGGCCACGGTCTGAGGCCCCACCGCCTGATAGGCGGCATGGGCCTCGGCGCCCCATTCGGTGCGGCAAAGCGCGTCAAAGGCGAGGACCGGACGACCCCCGCCTCCCGAAAGGCAGACCAGGGGGATATCCGGGGCCAGGGTCGCCGCGATGGCCGGCAAGTAGCGCGCGGCGTGATCGGCAAAGACCATGCCCGGCGTCAACTGCGCCACGACCTGGGCAAGCTTGCCCCGATCCTCGCCCGACAGCGCATAGGCCGGCGACAGCGCCGCCGAGGGCACGCCCACGATTTGCGCGCCCAGCGTCATCACCGCATGGGCGATGGAATTGCCCGACAGGATCAGCAGGGGCCGCTCCGCCGAGAGCCCCGAGGCCAGAAGCCCCGCCCCGACGCCGCGGATCGCCTGGGCGCCCTGGCCATAGGTCATGCGCCGCCAGGTGCCATCGGCGGCACGCTCGGCTATCCACAGCCGGTCCGGATCCAGTTCGGCCCAATGCAGCAGGCGGTCCGTCATTGTGCGCCCCGGGGTCGGAAGCTCGGCCCCTTGCCGGATCAGCAGGCTGCCATCCGGACACGTCGTCATCTGCAGCTCCGGCCTCTTCGCGGTTTCCTCTCCCATCGCACCCCTCCCCTGGGCCATGCTCTCGCATTGTTATGCTGGATAACAGTAGGTTCGAATATAAAATCGTGCAAGGGGATTTACAGAGCAATCGTTATATCTCATAACCATTTTGAACGCGCCGGAAAGAGGAATGGCTTCCATGGACATATCGCCCTCGCTGGTCACCTATGCGCTGCAAGAGGATATCGCGCTGATCGGGCTGAACCGGCCCGCCAAGCGCAATGCGATCAGCGACCGGGTGGTGGAGGCGCTGCATCTGGCGGTCGAACGCGCCCAGACCGAGGCCAAGGCTGCGGTGCTGCATGGCACGGGGACG
Source organism: Neotabrizicola shimadae (assembly GCF_019623905.1). NCBI lineage: Bacteria > Pseudomonadati > Pseudomonadota > Alphaproteobacteria > Rhodobacterales > Paracoccaceae > Neotabrizicola > Neotabrizicola shimadae. Next base: position 3,751,676 of record NZ_CP069370.1, read on the forward strand.
CATTTCTGCGCGGGGCTCGACCTGGCCGAACATGTGGAAAAGCCGCTGATCGCCGCGGTCCAGGGCTCGCGCCGCTGGCACCGGATCTTCGACGGGATCGAGCGCGGCGGCATCCCCTTCGTCGTGGCGCTGCAGGGCGCGGTCGTGGGCGGCGGCTTCGAGCTTGCGGCGGCCGCCCACGTCCGGGTCGCCGACGAGACCGCCTTCTTCGGCCTGCCCGAGGGCACGCGGGGGATCTTCGTCGGCGGCGGCGGCTCGGTGCGGATCGCGCGGCTGATCGGGGCGCAGCGCATGGGCGACATGATGCTGACCGGCCGCACCGTCGCCCCCGTCCAGATGGAGCAATGGGGCGGCGTCAGCTACGTCGTTCCGGCCGGTCAGGCGCTCGAGAAGGCCATCGAACTGGCCAAGGCCGCCGCGCAAAACGCGCCCATGTCGAATTACGCCATCCTCAATGCCCTGCCGCGCATCCGCGACATGTCCTCGGAGGATGGGCTTTTCGTGGAAAGCCTGATGTCCTCGCTGACCTCGGTCACGCCCGAGGCGACCGAGCGCCTGCGCGCCTTCCTGGAGAAGCGCGTGGCCAAGCTGGAGGCGCCGAAGTGAATCTCGACGACATCATCGCAATCGACTTTCACATCCATGCCGAAGAGCCCTGCAACTGTCACCGGGACGACGGCTACAACGAATTCCAGGCCGGGATGGCGGCCTATTTCAAGAACCCTGCCGGGGTGGACGGGATGCTGCCCACCGTGCCGCAGACCGCCGCCTATTACCGCGAGCGCCGCATCGCCGCCGTGATCTTCGGCGTCGATGCCGAGCGCGAGACGGGGTTCTACCGCCATTCCAACGAGGACATCGCCCGTCATGCGGCGGAGAATTCCGACATCCTGATCCCCTTCGCCTCGATCGACCCGGCCAAGGGGCGGGTGGGCGCGCGCGAGGCGCGTCGGCTGGTGCGCGACTTCGGCGTCAAGGGCTTCAAGTTCCATCCGACCATGCAGGGGTTCTTCCCCAATGACCGCATGGCCTATCCTTTGTATGAGGCCATCGCCGAAGAGGGCGCGATTGCGCTGTTCCATACCGGGCAAACCGGCGTGGGCTCGGGGATGCGCGGCGGCATGGGGATGCGGCTGAAATATTCCAACCCGATCCATATCGATGATGTGGCGGTGGATTTTCCGGATATGACCATCGTGCTGGCCCATCCCTCCTTCCCCTGGACGGAGGAGGGCCTTGCCGTCGCCCAGCACAAGCCCAATGTTCATATCGACATGTCGGGCTGGTCGCCCAAGTATTTCCCGCCGCTCTTCGTGCAATATGCCAATACGATCCTGAAGCATAAGATGCTTTTCGGCTCGGACTGGCCCGCCATCACGCCCGACCGCTGGCTGAAGGATTTCGCGGCCCTGCCGATCCGAGACGAGGTCCGCCCGCTGATCCTGAAAGAGAACGCCAAGCGCATCCTGAAGCTGTAAGTGTATACATTGCGCCGGCACCCGGCTATTCTGCCCATGTATACATGGAGACAGGAATGGATCAGGCCAAGGGCACCCATGCGCAGCGCGCCCTGACGCTGTTGCGCCAGCGTATCCTGAATGGCGCCCTGCCGGGGGGCACGCGGCTTTACGAGGTCGCTTTGGCCGAGGAGCTGGGGATTTCCCGCACCCCGATCCGCGATGCCTTGGCGCGGCTGGCGGTGGAATCGCTTCTGGACCGGGTTCCGGCGGGCGGCTTCGTGGTCCGCAGCTTTGCGGTTTCCGATGTTGTGGACACGATTGAGCTGCGTGGAGTCCTCGAAGGCACCGCCGCGCGTTTCGCCGCCGAACGTGGCGTCGCCCCAACGGCCTTGGCCGAGGCCCAGGAGACATTGACCGGGCTGGACGGGCTTTTTACCGCCCAAGAACTTGATATCGAAGCCTATTCCCAGCTGAACACCGCTTTCCACGACCTGCTCGCCCAGATGGCGCAAAGCGATGTGCTGCTGCGTGAGATCGCCCGCGTCAAGGCGCTGCCCTATGCCGCCCCTTCGGCCTTTCTGGACGACCAGGCCCAGGTCGCGGCCCTGACACGGACGCTGTCGCATGCACAGGAACAGCACCGCGCCATCCTCGACGCCATCACCCGCCGCGAAGGCGCCCGGGCCGAGGCCCTGGCCCGCGAACATGCCCGCGCCGCCCGCCGCAATGTCGAGGTGCTGCTGGGTTCCCGGCCCATGTACACATAAACCGCCGATCCCTCGCGCTTCGCGCTTGATTTCCGCCCGAGCTTTGATGTTAATGTATACATGAAATCTCAGGGAGGAGACCTCATGCCCACGAATCTGACCCAGGTCATGGCCAAGGCCGGCAATCCGGTCGACCTGCTGCGCAACTCGAAATCGGGGATCTATGTCTATCCGGTTGTGGCGCCCGAATTCCAGAACTGGCGCAACGAACAGATGGCCTGGCGGCAATCGGCCGTGCTGTTCGACCAAAGCCACCACATGGACGAGCTGATCGTCGAAGGCCCGCAAGCGACCGAATTCTTGGCCCATCACGGCATCAATTCCTTCGCCAGTTTCGACCTGAACCGCGCCAAGCACTATGTCCCCGTGACGCCTGCGGGCCATGTCATCGGCGACCACATCATCTTCCGCGAGCGTGAGGACAAATATATCCTCGTCGGCCGCGCGCCCACCTCGAACTGGCTGATGTTCTGCGCGGCCTATGGCAAGTGGAACGTGCGGTTGAAATACGACCCCCGCAGCCCCTCGCGGCCCGAGGGCGAAAGGGTCCTGCGCGAACATTACCGCTTCCAGATCCAGGGGCCGGATGCGCCCAAGGTCTTCGAGCGTCTGAACGGCGGACCGCTGCCTGAGATCAAGTTCTTTCACGTCGATCACATCACCGTGGGCTCGCGCCGGGTGCAGGCGCTGCGCCACGGCATGTCGGGCGCGCCGGGGCTGGAGATCTGGGGGCCCTACAAGGACAAGGACTATATCCACTCGACCATCTTGCAGGCCGCCCGCGATGTCGGCGTGAACCTGGTGCAATGCGGCAGCCGGGCCTATGCGACCAATACGCTGGAATCGGGCTGGATCCCCTCGCCCTTGCCGGGGATCTATACCGGGGGCGGCATGCTGGCCGATTACCGCGACTGGCTGGGGGCGGACAGCTATGAGGCGGCGGGCTCGATCGGCGGCAGCTTCGTCAGCGCCAACATCGAGGACTACTACGTCAACCCCTTCGAACTGGGCTATGATTTCTACATCGGCTGGAAGAAGGACGACTTCATCGGCAAGGCCGCGCTTCAGGCGATGAGGGGCTCGCCCAAGAACCGCAAGAAGGTGACCTTCGAATGGAACCGCGACGATGTGATGAAGGTCATCGCCTCGAACTTCGAACAGGGCCTGCCGTTCAAGTGGATCGACTTCCCGCTGTCGAACTATGCCTCCTCCAGCGCCGATATGGTCATGCAGGGCGACCGCATGGTGGGCATGAGCATGTTCAACGGCTTCTCCTACAACGAACGCTGCGTGCTGTCCTTGGGGGTCGTCGCGCAGGAGGTGCAGGAGGGTGACATCCTGACGCTGAAATGGGGCGAGCCCGAGACCACGGGCAAGACCTCGACCGAGCCGCATCGCCAGACGGACATCCGCGTGCGGGTGGCGGCGACGCCCTATGCGGCCGAGGCGCGGACCGACTACGCCGACAGCTGGCGCACCAAGCGCTGATCAAGGCTCCGGGCGGCGCGCGATGGCCGCCGCGCGGGCGTTGGCTGATGAACCAGACCGGGCAGCCGGCAATGCGGATGCCGGGCTCAAACGCGCGGGTCGAGGTCTCGACCGCTGACACAAGGACAGAGATTTGGTTTCGAAGCTGGCGCGGTTGATCGGCTCTTCGTACAGCAACTCGAGATACAGCCCCGCCACCTCCGAGCGCGGGCATACGACCGTACACAAGGTCGATATACCTCCCGAGCAGTTTACGCAGGAGGCCGGGATGGGCGCCGGACTTGATCGACATGGTAGTGTGTACTGAGCTCCGATGATGTGACCGCGCGGAAACCCGCCATCATCAAACCCAGGGGGTTTCGTCATGAACGGCGGACGACCGGGAGGCAGGTCATGAAGGTGCCCGAAATAGCGTCGGCCGTTTCTGGCACCGGCGAGGCCTTCTGTAGCGGAGCGTTTTGTCTAGGTCATGTTGAAAAATGGCGGAGCCGGAGGCGGATCGAGGTGATGTCGATGAAGCCCAGGAAGCTCTCAGCGGTCTTGTCGTAACGGGTAGCCACACAGCGGTCGTTCTTCAGCTTGTTGAAGCATCGCTCGACTAGGTCGCGCAGGCGGTAGAGGGTGCGATCCACGGCGACGCGCAGTTTTCGGGTCTTTCGAACCGGAGTTACCGGCACGACGTTGCGCGCCTCGATGGTTTTGAAAACCTTGTCAGAGCCATAGCTGCGATCTGCCAGCAGGACGGCAGGCTCGGGTAAGTTATCGTCCATGACCAGGTCGAAGCCCAGATAGTCCGATGTCTGACCCGGCGTGATGTCCGATCTCATGGGTAGGCCGGCACCGTTGACGCGGTGGTGGATCTTGGTCGTGAAGTGGGAGGCGGAGCAGAAAACGATCCAGTGGATCGTTTTCCCGCCGGACGCGCGCGAACGGCCAAGACCCTGTCGCCTTCGCCATGGTGCTTGAACCAGTGGCGCACCATGGCTCAGCCTCCTCTTGCGCCCGCTGCCCGATGATGGGCGCGGACGAAGGTACTGACGATCATCTGAATGGCGTCCGGGACAAGGCCGCTCTCGTTGAGGGCCTTCAGGACTCCCTCCACAGCCCCGCAAGGGTCCAACGCCAGAACTGGCGATACACCGACGACCACTTGCCGAACGCCTCGGGCAAGTCCCGCCACGGCGACCCCGTGCGTGCGATCCAGAAAATACCATCCAGAACAAGACGATGGTTCAGGGGTTGGCGCCCGTTCGGCGCTCGGACCGCCAAGATGAAGCGTTCATGAAACGCCCACTCCTCGTCCGACATCAGGTCTCGTGCCAAGCTGGTCTCCATCGCAGATGCCAGCTTGAATCACAGTCAGCCCGCCCTGTGAATCCTTTTGTCAACACGTCCTAGCTGACCTCAGCCAATGGTGTCAGACGGCCATAACCAGAGGCTTACACCGGAAGTCTCGGGCAAAACCCATCAAGCACGACAAACGCCGATACAGACGCCGCAACAGGATCGAGATCATGTTCGGGCGGTTGAACGGCCGGCGCCACATCGCAACCCGCTAGGACAGGTGCCCCAAGGTCGTCCTTTCCGCCCTCGCACTCGCCGCAACCTTAATGTTCTGGCTATGACGCGAGAAAGAGGCCTGACCCTAGATCACCCAGGCGTTCCAATCCTCGAGCGCAAGCGATGCCGGACCGTTCATGACCGCAACGGTGCCGCCCTGATAGGTCAGCAGGATATCGTCGGTCGAACCGTCCAGATCGGCATCCAGTTGCGTCATCGCCGTGAACTGCCCTCCGGGATCCAGAACGAACCGGTCATTCGACAGACTGTCGAAATCGCTTATCCGGTCGTTGCCTGCGGTGGAGCGCAGAACGAACAAGTCGGACCCACGCCCCCCGATCAGCAGGTCATCGCCCGTCCCGCCCACCAACGTGTCGCGCCCGGCACCACCCACCAGCGTGTCCGCCTGAGTGCTGCCATAGATCAGGTTGGAAAGACTGTTGCCGGTCAGCACAAGGCCGTGGCCCGCATCGGCGGCCGCGAAGAGGTGTTCGACCTTGACACTGGCGCCTAGCGTATAGTTGACCGAAGTGGTGATCCGGTCGGTGCCGCCGCCGAGAGACTCGATGATCACATCGCCAAGGCTGTCGACCTGATAGAAGTCATCGCCTTCTCCACCGATCAGGGTGTCATCACCCGTACCGCCTGCCAGGACGTCGTTCCCCAGGCGCCCGCGCAAGAAGTCGTTCCCGCCTCCTCCGGACAGAGTGTCGTTTCCGTCGCCGCCGATCAGCTCGTTTTCCAGCCCGTTCCCGCCCAGGGAGGCGTCACGCAAGGCGCCGTAGACGACCAGAACCTCGACATGCTGGCTGTCCTCCAGGTGGAGATCGGTTCTGGCGTAGATCGTGTCCTGCCCTTCGTTCGCGACCTCGATTACCACATCGCCGGCGCTGTCCAGACGATAGCTGTCGTTGCCGTCGCCGCCGAGCATGCGGTCGTTGCCGGCACCGCCGTCGAGCGTATCATCGCCCGTGCCCCCATCCAGGGTATCACGGCCGCCACGACCCAGCAGGATGTCGTTCCCGCCCTCGCCAAACATGAAGTCGGAAGCGGTTCCGCCGGTCAGCTGGTCGTCGGCGCCGGTTCCCGTGATGGCTCCGGTGTCGAGGGTCAGTTGGAGCACCTGGGTATACGACAACCCGTCCAGACCTGTCGCCGTCAGCGCCAGCTGTATCGGCTGCGAAAGCGCCGCAACTCCCGCGGCATCCAGGATCACCAGGCGCGGGCCGGTCCCCGTGTCCACGATCCGGAACAGCGCGGCGGCTTGGCTCGCTGAAAGCCCGCCGGCGGCCGAGGCAAAGGTCACCGCATGCCGGTCTCCGAAGGTTGCGTTGACGTCTGTCACCATGATCCCGGCGACCGTTGCCCCGCGCGTCAGCGCCGCGCCCGCCGGTGACATGTCCAGCGCGATGGCGCTGGCAGCCCGCGCGATGGCATCGTCATAGGCACCTTCCAGCCCGCCGATCACCAACCGTTCGCCACCCAGGCGCTGTATGGTGTCGCTTCCCAGATGACCGGCCGTGCCCGTGGCCCGCATGTCGGAAATGCGGTCGCCTTCTACCCGCAGGTCTGCCCAGGTTACCCCCTGGTAGACCAGGGTCGTGCCGCCCTGCGCATGGAGAATGATGCTGTCATCGCCGGCACCACCTTCCACGGTCTGAGCGGCCCCGCCGACGGCGATGATCACGTCATCGCCCGCGCCGCCATCCAGATACATCGTCCCGCCAACGCCGGTTGACAGGGTATCGTTCCCCCCGCCGGCATGAACGGTTGCAAGGCCGCCGGACACGGCGATGCTGTCCTGCACCGCTCCACCATGGATCGTGACTTCACCGCCCGAGATCTCGACCGTGTTGCGGCCATCGGCCAGATGAACCAAATCACGTCCGCCAGACAGCCGGACAAGGCTGCCCATGTCGAGGTGAAGCACATCGTCGCCGGGGGTGCCCGTGATGGCCTGATCGCTGCCGTTCAGCCGGAAGTAGCCCGCCCCGGGGGTGGCCGATGTGGCCTCGAAACTGTCCTCGACCGTATAGCTGAAATGGACATAGGCCCAGGATGGGCTCAGGTTGATCGACCCGTAGACGGGCCCCCACTCGCCCAGACGGGCGACAAGGTAATCCTGCAGCAGCGCAGGGGCGGTGAGTGTCAGCGTACCATCCGCCTGGGCGTCAAAGCCCGCGCGGATCTGGTCAAGCAACGCCTGGCCGCTGATCGCCAGCCCGCGCAGCCGAACCGTCTCTGTCGCGTCGGTGATGGTCATCACCCCGTCGTCGGTCATCAGCTCCAGCGCGGTGACAAAGGGCGCCTTGCCCGGCGCAAGCGACAGGGTCAGGGGGTCAGAGGGGTCTGCATCGGTGTCGTTTTCCAGCACATTGACAGACAGAACCGCGGTTTCCGCACCCTCGGCATAGTCATAACCTACCTCGGGCAGGTGGTTGTTTACCCGGTCGACGGTCATCACCAGCTGTTGCACGAAACTCAGACCGCGGCTGTCGGTCGCCTCGATCGCGATGGTCATGGCATTGCCATGTGCCAGCGCGTTGCTGCCGATAAAGCGCAGTTCCGACCCGACGATCGCGAACATGGCCTGCGCCTGCGCCGCCGTGAGCCCGCCCGCAGCATCGACCAGACGGAACGCCGACGTATCGCCAAATACCGCGTTGGCATCCACTGCCGTCAGCGTGGTGATGGTGCTGCCCGCGGCGAGGGTCTGGCTGAAGTTGGTGGTGCCGGCCTGGACCGCCGTTGGGGCCACAGACACCGCCGCCGCGATGGTGCCGGTGCGCCCGTCGATCGTCACAAACTCCACGCCGCTCAGCGTGTCAGTGCCCAGATGTTCGGGCAACCCTGGGCCGCGCAGATCGGTGATCTGCCATTGGCCGCCGCCAGTTTGGGCTACCGTCAGGTTCTGCCACGCTGCCCGATAGACCGCCGTATCGGCCCCGCCCTGGCCACCAAGGACCCGGTCGTCGCCGCGCCCGCCTTCCAGCAGGTCATCGCCTTCGGCTCCGGTCAGCGTGTCATCGCCCCAGCCCCCGGTCAGCGTGTCGGCGCCAGGGGTGCCGGTCAAGGCCAAGCCGGTGTTCACCGCTACCGTGACAGCCTGAACATAAGACAAGCCATCCAGTCCCGTCGCCCGAAGGCCGACGGTATAGCTGTCGGGCCCTTCTGCCAGATTGACCCCGGCCTGCAGCACCAGCCGTGCGACGCCATCTTCGGTCACGATGCGGAACAGCTGAGATGCGGCCGCTGCGGTCAGGCCGCCTGCCGTATCCACCAGCTGAAGGCTGTTCACATCACCGAATATGGCGTTGGCATCGGTCACCGTCAGCACCCCGGCGACAGCCCCGGCCAGCGCAGCGCCGGTCAGCGGACCGCCCGACAGGGTGATCGCCGTGGCGGCCTGGGCCACGGCATTGTCGATGGCCCCGGTGCGCCCGGCAATGCGCAGCAGCTCAACGCCGGAAACGGTATCGGCCCCCAGCTGACCCGGAGTGGATGCGGCGCGCAGGTCTGTCACAGCATAGCCCCCGCCCGCAGCCAGCACCCGCAGGTTGGTCCAGGCCGTGGAGTAGACCGCCAGGTCGCCCGCTCCGTCGCCGCCGTAGATCAGGTCATTGCCAAGCCCGCCAATCAGCGTGTCATCGCCCGCCAGGCCCTGCAGCGTATCATTGCCCGTGCCGCCATCCAGCACATCCGCCAGGGCTGAGCCGCTCAGCAGGTTGTTGCGCTCGGATGTCAGGGTGACGGTGCGGGTGATGCTGAGGCCGTCCTTGCCGGTCGCCACCAGCGTCAGCTGGGTCTGTCCGTCGATCAGGGCTGCGGCGCCTGGGTCCTTGATCCGCAATTCCGTGCGGAAATAGGTAGTCTTGACCAGCTCGAACAGTCGCGCGGCCTCCGCCGCGCTCAGACCGCCCAACGTATCGGCAAAGGCAAAGTCCGGCGTGTCGCCCAGGAACATGTTGCCGTCGATCACCGACAGCTGTCCAACCACCGAACCGACCGTACCGCCGACATGGGTGCCGGTGACCAACATTTCGGTGGGTGCCTCGGGGAGCAGGGCGACGATGCTGTCATAGACCCAGCCCCATTCTCCAGGCACTGCACCAAAGCTGATCGCATCGACCCCATAGACCAGATCGACCCCGGTATGACCGGGCACCGTGGCGTCCCGCAGGTCGGTTACGCGCAAAGCGGCCCCGTCCTCGATCCACTCGAACCCATAGTTCCACCAGCCGCCCTCGAAATGCGCCAGAACGCTGCCGCCCTCGGCCCGCCAGCCGTTGCCCACCAGGGTATCGTTGCCGGCCCCGCCGATCAGCAGGTCGGCGCCGCCGCCGGCTGTCAGGCTGTCCGCCCCCGCACCGCCCAGCAACGTATCCGCGCCGCCATCGCCATACAGCAGGTCATTGCCGCCAACACCCTGCAACAGGTCATTGCCATCGCCGCCTCGCAGCGTGTCGGGCGAATTCGCGCCCGTCAGCGTGTCGCTGCCGGCCGTGCCGGCCAGGTCATAGCCGTCGCGCAGAGTGAAGGTGATTGTCTTGCCAAAAACCAGCCCATCCAGCCCGGTTGCAAGCAGCCGGAGCGTCACATCGCCCTGAGTGGCAAGGCTTGCACCGGCCTTCAGCCGCAGAGTCAGCCCGTCGATCTCGAACAGTGCCGCAGCGTCATAATCCGACAGTCCGCCGGGGGCCGAGCCGAAGGACAGCGTCTGCACGTCGCCAAACACGCTGTTGGCATCGGTCACGGCAAAGCTGGCCACCACGTCGCCCGGTTCGGCCACGCGCACCATGATGGTGCTGGCCGGGGTGATGTCGCTGGCCGCCTGCTTCACCGCCGCAAGCGCCGATCCGACCGTGCCGTTCAGGTCGAACATCTCGACCCCGGTCACGTCAAGAAAGCCCAGGGGACCGATGCTCGGAGGCAAGGGCTGCGAGGCATGGCTGACCGTGATCAGCGAAGCATCGCCCGAGATCCACAGGTCTGCCCAATCGGCATCAATCCGCAGCGTATCCTGCCCGTTGCCGCCATCGGCCTGTGCCCCGCCGTTGCCCAGGTTCAGCAGATCGTACCCGTCGCCGCCGAACAGGCTGTCCCAGCCCGCGCCGCCATAAAGCGTATCGTCGCCCGATCCGCCCTCCAGCCGGTCGTGGCCATCCTCGCCCGACAGCCGGTCATTGCCGGTGCCACCGAACAGCTGGTCCTCGCCCGCGCCGGCCGCCAGCGTGTCGTTGCCGGCACCGCCGTCCAGCGTGTCATTGGGGGACTCGGCCAGCAAAGCGGCCAGCGAAACCGATTTGCCTTCCGCATCGGAGATCCAGGTCAGACGGGTGCTGTCCGTCGAAAATGCGGCACGGGCAGCGGTCAACGGCGAATAGTCAAGATCCGCGTTGGTCGGCACGAGGGCCGTCACCCCGGTCCACAGGTCGCGCACGACCAGCTTCCAGTCGGTCGAGGTGGCGCCGGACACCAGATTGGTCGCCCGGGTTTCAAAGGCCGCATAGCGGCCATCGGCAGACAGAACCGCGTTGCGGCTGTCACCGTCGGCTGCCCCATAGGCAGCGGTCGACACCAGCATCACCGTGCCGGTCAGCATGTCCTTGCGGAAGATGTCGGTCGTGCCGGCCATCCCCCCGCCCAGGTTCTGCGCCGCCGAAACGAAAAGCACGAACCTGCCGTCGCCTGACAGGCTCGCGCCAGTCGCATTCGCGCTCGCCGCCGTCCCGGCGGCATTGGCCGAAACCAGCTCGGTAGTGCCCGTCAATCGGTCCCAGCGGTACAGGTCGGTGGTGCCCGCCTCGCCCCCGGCCAGATCGGTCGCACTGCCAAAGACGACATACCGCCCATCCGCGCTGATACGCGCCCCGCCCGCCCCGGCGGTGGCGCCGTCCGATACCAGCGTGATCGTGCCGGCCCCCATGTCGCGCAACCAGACCTGCGCCGCGGGCAGGGTGCCCGTGCCACCGGCATAGCCAGCCGCCGCGCTTTCGAACACGACAAAGCCGCCATTGGCCGACATTGCCCCGTTCTGCCCGCCCAGCGAGGGGTCCTGGCCCGAGCTGATCGTGGCGGTCGTGGTCACGATCTCGGTCAGGCCGGACAGCCTGTCAAACCGGAACACATCCATCCCGGCTCCGGACGGGCCGATGTTGGTCGCGGCTGTCTGATACAGCACATATCGCCCGTCAGATGACAGGCCCAGCATCTGGGCATCTGCGTCATTGGCGCTGCCATCGGCCGCGCGGGAGACCAGCGTCTTGCGCCCGCTCAGGGCATCGGTCAGCCAAAGCTGTTGGGTGCTTTCCTGCAACAGGGTCGCAGGGTTGGGCCGCCCCCCCAGTCCTTGCAGCGTGCTGACGCTGATATCTCCGATCCCCCCCACGTGATAGCCGCGCACAACCACCCAGCCATCGGGATAGCCCGCAAGGCTTCCCGTGGCAGAGGTGATCACCGCCGCCTCGGGCGGGGTGCCGCCGTCGGTCAACAGATCGTCGCCATCGCCGCCCACCAGGCTGTCGGCACCTTCGCCGCCCTCGATCGTGTCGGACCCGGCCGTTCCGGTCGAGATGCCGGAGGTTGCCTTGATGCCGCCGCCCGTGCCCACGGTCACGTGGATATCGGTGGTCTGGGTCCGCACCCCGGCGGTGACCGTGATGGACAGGACCAGGTCCTGCCCGGCCACCAGCAAGGAGGGGTCGTGCAGAACCAGCAGATCGCCCTCCAGCCGGAAGGCGCTGGCCGAAGCGCCGGTCAGCGCATAGCTCGGATCCATCGGGAAGAAGCTGCCGGTGGGTTGCAGCACCACGCGGCCGATCACATCGCCCGCCTGCGACTGCACACCGAACACCGGGGCACGATACGCACCCAGCCCGATCAGATCGACCCCTGGCAGCGTCGTGGCCGCAGCGGCGGCCAAGGTGCCCACGGCCCCATCCAGCGATACCAGCTCCATGCCTTGCAACGTGTCGGTTCCAAAGAAGCCGGCCACGGTATCGGCCCGCAGGTCGCGGATGATCCAGTCGCCATTGCCCAGGTCGATCAGTTCGATATCGCCGATCCGAGCCTCGTAGACGGCCAGGTCACGGCCATCGCCGCCGATCAAAAGATCGTTGCCCGCCCCGCCATGTAGCGTGTCAAAGCCCGCGCCGCCCTCCAGCGTGTCGTTCCCGCCACCACCGCGCAGCAGGTTGTCCGCGGCATTGCCAAAGATCGCATCGGCGAAATCGCCGCCCCGCCCTTCGCGGGCGGTGCCGATCAGGCGCAGCACCTCGGCCTGATCGCCCATGGCATAGCTGACGCTGGCGCGGATTTCATTGCCGCCGTCGCTGCGCCGGTCCACCACAATGTCCCCGGCATTGTCGACGTAATAGACGTCATTGCCAAATCCGCCATACATGGTGTCGGCCCCGGTGCCGCCATCCAGCGTGTCGTCGCCCACGGCATAGGGGACCAGCCCATACCACAGATCGCGTGTGCCGTCGGAATAGATCGCGTAGCCCGAATGGGCCCGCAGATCGCCGAACAGCACGTCATTGCCCGCGCCGCCCGTCAGGTGGTCATCGGTCCGGTGGGTGGCATGCCAGGTCTCGGCCCCCGCAGAGGTGATGCCCTGGTCGTCGCTTCCGTCGCTGTCGCCCAGGATCGTGTCGTCGCCATCGCCGCCGACCAATGTGTCCATACCGAACGTGCCGCGCAGGCCGGTCTGTTCGCCGTTCAGCGAGATGACCGGGCGCTGATAGTCCAGCTCGATCATGCGAATGGTGGTCAGACCCGCCGCATCGGTCACAGAAACACCGATTTGCAGGGTTATCGGGCGATTGGGGCTGCGGTTGACCCAGGCTGCATTCAGATTCGTGTCCGTGGCATAATCCGGATCGTCCAGATAGGCCGATCCTTCCAGGCCGTTGGAGCCGTAGCCAGTGTCCCAACTCGGCTGTGCCGCCCGGGTCGCCGCCTCCAGGGCTGCGAAATCGGCATCGGCGCGCAGGCGCAGGGTCTGTCCGTCGAATTCGAACAGCGCAGCCGCCAGGGTGGCATCCAGCGCCGTCACCGTCCAGCCCCGCGCGGCGCCCGGTCCGGTCACGACGCCCGTTGCGTCGGTAAAGCTCAGGGTCCAGCTGTCGCCCGCGCGGGCGTTGATGTCGTCGATCGTGACCACGCCAACGGTGCTTTCGCCCTGACCGTGGTGGAATTTCGGCAGAAGCACCGTCTTGCTGAGCTGATAATATGGACCAGTCGAGGCCGTGGCCAGTGATGCAAAGTCCGGGCTGACATGCGCCGAGACATAGTGATAGTCCGACCAGTCGACCACATGGGTAAAGCCCAGCTTCAGGCCGTTGGGCGCGGTGGGCACCAGTTCGGCAAAGTCATAGCCCGTGCCGTTCAGATCCACCCGCTCGAACCCTGAGACGGTGTCAACGCCCAGATCCCCGGCAAGGTCGGTGACCCGGTAGCGCCCGTCGCCCAGGTCGGTGACCGCGATCTGCGCCGCTGTCCGTGCCATGCGCAGCGTGTCGAGCCCGAGGCCGCCGTCCAGCACATCGTTGCCGCTGCCGCCCTCGACCGTATCGTCGCCGTTGCGAGCCTCGAGCAGATCATCGCCAGCACCGCCAAACAGCCCGTCTTTGTAGAGCCCGCCGCGAATGGTGTCGTTTCCATCAAGCCCATACATGCGGCCGACTGAATAGTCGTCCAACGTGATCCGGTTCGCGGCGGCATTGCCGCTGAACGCCTGATCGCCCCAAAGCTCGACGGTTACACCCCCATCCGTCCGGGCACCATAGACCCCGCTGTTGGTCAGGGTCAGATGTTCGAGCTCGGCGCCGAGCGTGTAGTCCAGCAGGCTGTGCCCGACCAGTTCCACGGTGTCGATGCCGGAGCCGGTTTCGGTGATCGTCAGCGCGCCCAGCGAAGCGGCCGTATGGTGCTGCAAGCGATAGAGATCGTCGCCCAGGCCACCCTGCAAGGTCACCCCATCGCTGGCCGCCTGTCTCTGTTCGACAGTGTCAAAGCCATATCGGCCCATGGCCGTGATGGTATCGTTGCCCTCACCCGCCTCGACCAGCAGTGCGCCGCGCACGGTGATGTTGTTGGCTTCGGCGCCAAAGCGGAAGCGACCGTTGATCAGCTGGCTGTCCAGCACCTCGAACCCGGTCAGATCCATGGTCGAGGTGCCATCCACCCGGCCACCGCCGATGATGAAGGTATCGTGCCCTCCTGCATCGGTCACTTGCCATGTGCCGGGGCCCGTCAGGCGGCTCGGCAACAACCAGTAGCCGTCCTCGGACAGACCGTCGAAGGAATAGGTATCGTCGCCCAGACCACCAAAGATGGTGGCATCGGCGGTCAACATCAGGTCAATACGGTCATCGCCGCTACCCAGATCCGCCCAGACATGCTCTGCCGCACCAAGGTACAGGGTGGCATTGAACGGCAGGTCCAGCACATGGTCATTGCCATCCCCGCCATAGTAATGCGTCGTCAGTCCTGACGCGTCGCGAAGCGAGTTGCGGTTCCATCCGCCGAAATCCCCCAGAACATCGTTGCCCGCACCGCCAAACAGCGACGATCCGTTGCCATAGGCGCGCAGGTGGTCGTCGCCGGCGCCACCATCCAGCATCGCAACGCCGGCCCCGTCGGTGGTGATCAGGTCGTCGCCATCGCCGCCGAACAGGCTGTCATTGCCGTTCCCGCCAAGCAGCGTGTCATTGCCGGCCCCGCCATACAGCGTATCGTCACCATCCGCCGTATGCGTGTCGCGCGCCAATGTGCCAAACTGCGAATGATAGCCCAGCAGCAGGTTGTCCAGCGCATTGCCGGTGATCAGGTTGTTCCGCGTGTTGCCCCCCGCGATCATCGCGCGGTCCAGCGGCACATCATGCGGGGCAAAGACCGCGTAGCTCGCCTCGGTCAGATCCAGGATCTCGCGCATGCGGATCAGCTCGCTGCCCTGGAAATCGGTCAGGTGGACTTCCTCGAAGGTCCCCCCGTCATAGGAGAAGCCCGAATACAGAACGTCATGCCCGGCCGCGTTCGCCCCCGCCCCATCCTCATCGCCCGAGAGGAAGCCGCCGATCTGCAAGAGTTCCTGCCCGTTGCCATCCAGCCGCCGGGTCAGGTCGCGCAGGGCGTAAACGGTATCGTCGCCCGCACCGGCCCAGATGGCATCTGCCTCGCCATAGGCGGGCATCCCGCCGCTCGTGATGTATCCCAGATCGAACAGCGCAACAGTGCCTGGCGCACGCCAGCCCGAGCCGCCGGAATAGATCAGGTCGTTGCCGTCCGCGGCGTGGATGATATCGCCGTAGTATTCCCCGAACACCGGATCCAGCGTGTTCTGGCCGAAGATCGTGTCATTGCCCGACGGCAGCCCGCGCCGGTCGGTTTCTATCACGGCGGTATAGGCGTCGCCGGTTATCACATGGATGTAGCGGTTCGAGAAATTGGCCAGCGCCAGTTCAACCGTCTGCACCGCGCCGGTCAGCCCGCGCGCATCAACCGCCCGGACCGAGATGACCACGCTGCGGTCATCGGCATCCCGCAGGTCGCTGCTGGTCCAGCGGAAGTCCCCCAGGGCCCCCGCCGATTGCAGCACCGAGGCATCCTTCAGCACCAGCCGGTTGCCCGAAAACTCAAAGGCCTGCGCGGCCTGCGCGGCGGTCAGCGCCACCCGCGTGGCCGTCGATCCGCCGGTGGTCGAGACGAATTCGTAGGTGATCGTTTCGCCAAAGCCCGCATTGGCGTCGCGTGCGTCCAGCGTGGCAATCGTGGTGCCCGGCCCCGCCACGGTCGAGATCAGCGTGACATCGCCCAGGGCCGATGCCTCTTGCCCGCGGTCGATGATGACGGGGGCCAGAGGAGCCACCGGAGTCAGGTCGGACACGAGGCCGGACCAGGTGTTCACGCCATTGGTGAAGCCGACCTGTTCAACCTCGAACAGATACAGGAAATCGCGCGACTGCGCCGCGCCCCCAGCCAGCGGTGTAACCATGGTCGACAGGATCAGCATGTTCTGAACCAGCCGCGCCAGCCCGGTTTCGGCATCGGTTATCCAGATGTCGGCGGTGCGGAAGTTGATCGCGTCATACTGCGCGGTCAGCACCACGCGGTCATATCCCGCCCCGCCCGACAGCACGGCCACAGGCAGCATGTTATCGGCGCCGACCATCGTCGCATCGGGCAGGATCTCGGTCAGGGTGATCAGGTCATCCCCGGCCCCACCCGCGATGCTGGCCGGCCCTGCCGCGCGGATGGTATCGTTGCCCGCCCCGCCCAGAAGCAGCTCGCCGCTCTGCGTTCCGCCGCCGAACAGGCCACCGACGGCTGCGCCGCCGTCGATCAGGTCGTTGCCTGCGCCGCCGGAAATGGTGTCCAGCCCCCCCAGACCCAGCAACGTGTCATTGCCCGCATTGCCTGTCAGCCGGTTGTCCGCGGCACTGCCGCGCACATAGGCGGACAGCTCCGACTCGATCTCGACATGCTCCACATTGGCGGCCAGATAGTCGCGCGAATAGGCCAGCTGGTCAGGGTCTTCTTCCAGGAACACCCGCGTGCCGACAGAGATCAGCGTGTCGATCCCGCCATTGGTTCCGTCAAGCTCGACCACCGTGTCCACGCCCAGCCGGGCGCGGATCGTGTCGTTCCCCGCGCCGCCGGTCAGCGTATCGGCACCGGAGAGGACCGGGGTACTGCCATCAAGGTTCTTGCGGCCGATCCCTCCATCAATGTAGTCCGCCCCGGCGCCGCCGTCGATCGCGTTGGCGCCAGCATTGCCGAACAGCCGGTTGTTGACCGCATCGCCCACCAAACCGGTGACAACCACTTCGCCCGGTGCAGCGACATGTTCCAGATAGACTTCCTCGATGCCCGAAAGGGTCGTGCCGTCCATCGTCAGGCTATAGTCGCCCGACCGGGTGACAAAGGCACGGTCGACGTTGCGCAGTTCGCCGCCGCTGAAATAGGGTGCGGACCCGCTGTCCTGGGCGCGGTCGCCGACATCGTCCAGAATATAGGTGTCGGCGCCCGCGCCGCCGTCCATCGTATCGGCCCCGGCGCCGCCATCCAGCCAATCATCGGATCGCGCACCGCCTGAAAGGCTCAGATCGGCACGGTAGACTCGGTTGTTGGCCACCCAGGTCAGCGAATCCCCTTCCGCATCAAAGCGGATGTCACCCACCAGCGAGAACGTGGTGTCGAATCCCAGCGCACGACCGCTGGTGGGATCGGTGATTTCGTCGGCGTCGTTGCCCAGGGTGGAAATCCGGGTAATCTTGCCGGTCGGGATGTCCAGCAGGAAGATATCCGCGCGTCCGTTGCCATCGCCGGCATCCAGTGAGTCGTCTGCGCTGACAAAGGCCAAGGTGCGGCCGTCGGGCGAAAACACTCCGCCCCAGCTGGCCTTGCGATCCTCCGGGCTGGTGCTGCCCTGCGAGATGCGGGTGACCTCTCCGGTCACGCTGTCCCACAGATACACCGACGTCGGCAGGTGGTCGCGGTAGACGGCGGCAAGGTTGTTGTTGTAGGCGGCCGGGTTTCCGGTGGCCACCGCATTCGTCGCCGTCGAGGTGAACAGCACATAGCGTCCGTCGTCGGACACATCGTTGAGGGTGGTCTTGCCGTTCAGTTCTCCGCCGTCGGTGGTCTGCATCCTTGCGCGCAAGACGCCCGTCACGCCGTCGCGAAGCTCGATCCATCCGGCGGCGAAAAGATAGGTTGCCCCCTCCTCGGGGGCTTGCACGGCCACGACATGCCCGGCTGCCGCCACCTTGATCCCGAAGCCATAGCCAAGATCGACCGTCCCGCTGCCATCGCTGGCCGACACATGCACGCGGTTGCCGCTGACAAAGGCCACCGCACTGCCATCAGTCGACATGTCCAGCTGCGTGGCGCCGCCGATCCTGGTGCCGGACGCGGTGACATTGATCTGCGTCCAGGTCGTGCCGTCGCGGACATAGATGTCGTTCAGGCCGTTCGTATCCCCGGCCGAAAGCGTTGCGGGTGTCAGAACGGCGATCAGCGTGGATTGCGCCGTCGCTGCGGCCTCGATCACCGAAGGCGGCCAGGACGAGGTCAGCCCGGTGATGGCATCGGATGCGCCAAGCAGGTTCAGCGCGTCGAAATCCGGCGCCCCGTCATAGACATTCGACAGGCGGGTGCAATTCGCCCCAAGCAGTGTCGAGAAATCAGGGAACACCACGGCCGTGCGTTCGAACAGCAGTTGCTGCGTCCCGCCGTTGGCCGTGCCGACCAGCAGGCTGCCCAGCAGCACGCTGCCTTCGCCGGCCGACGTGGGGAGCCCGCGACGCAACGGGTCGGCGCCAGAGGTGGTTACGGCCACGCCGACCGAATGCACCGAGCGCGGACTGGAATCGCCCCAGCCATGATCGGTCAGCACGTCGTTGCCTGCGCCGCCGCGCAGGGTGTCGTTGCCGCCGCCGCCTTCGATCGTGTCGTCGCCGCCTTCGCCGTCAAGCCAGTTGTCGCCGTTCGCGCCGGTGATCAGGCTGGACCCGTCGCCGCCTGCCACCCGCACGAAATGCTCGGTCTGTGTGTTGTTCCGCAGCGTCAGATCGACAACGGTGATCTGCTCGACCGCACCCTGCACGGTCAGGTTGCCGGTCGTCGTGACCTGATCGGTGCCGCCGCCCGCGTCCTCGACCACGGTGAAGGACCCAAAGCCCAGCATATAGCTGTCGTCGTCCTCGCCGCCGATCAGCGTGGCATTGCCCGAGGTGGCGCGCAGCGTGTCCCGGCCCAGCCCGCCTTGCAGCAGGTCGATCCCGCCGCCGCCGTCCAACTGATCGTCCCCGGCATCGCCCGACAGCGTGTCATTGCCACGTCCGCCGTTCAGGACATCGGCATCGGCGCCGCCGGTCAGGGAATCGTCGCCGCCCCCACCCATCAGCGTATCGGCTCCGACGCCACCCGACAGCGTGTCGGCGCCCGCCCCGCCGTCGATCAGATCAGCCCCGGCCGAGCCCTGGATGGAATCCTGCCCCGCCCCGCCATAGATCGCATCGCCGGTTTCGCTGCCCCAGACGGTGTCGTCGCCCTCGCCGCCGAACACCTGGTCGCCGCCTGCCGTGGTCGCGATCGCCACCTCGTAATCGGCCAGGATCAGGTCGTTGCCCAGACCGCCCTGGATCGTGTCGGCCCCGCCGCCACCGATCAGCGTGTCATTGCCCGCGCCGCCATCCAGCATGTCGGCATCCAGCGTCGCGGACCAGACCGGCGCACCGCTGGCCAGAACCGCATGGCCACGCACCAGGTCATCGCCGTTGCCGCCAAACAGGCTGTCTCCGCCGCGCGCTCCAGTGATGCTGTCGTTGCCCTCGTCTCCATAGACCGTGTCTCTGCCGGTCGTGTTGTTGGCCAGCAGCGCCGTCGGATCGGCCGTCCCGATGGCATCGTCCCCGTCGCCGCCATAGATCAGGTCCGCTCCCTCGGCGCCGTCCAGGCTGTCATTGCCGCCTTCGCCGTGGATCGTGTCGTTGCCGCCCAGGCCATTGATCAGGTTGGCAAGGATATTGGACTTGATCAGGTTCGCGGTGTCGCTGCCATAGAAGCGGCCGGCCGAACCGATCAGGTAGATCACTTCGACCGCAGCGGCGACCGCCAGCGAATAGTCCACCGCGACGCGCAGCGTGTCGAACCCGCCGCCCGCATATTCGAAGATCACATCGCCGCTGCGGACCTGTTCATAGAGGTCGTTGCCCGTGCCGCCGTACATATGGGCATTGCCGCCGCCGGTCTGTTCAGACCCCTTCAGCGTGTCGTCACCTTCCAGCGCGTAAAGCGTGGAAAAACCCGCATTGGTGCGGATCACGTTGTTCTGCGCGTTGCCGGTTGCGGTAAGCGCGCCGGTGCCCAGAAGCTCCAGCCCTTCGACATGGTTTGTCAGCGTATAGGACACGTCCGAACGCACGATGTCGAACCCGCCGCCCGCGGACTCGACCACCTCGTCGATGATCGCGCCAGAGCGGCCCGCGCGCAGGTTCTCGATCTCGTCGTCAAGAGAGTAGCGGATGTAGTACACATCGTCGCCAACCCCGCCTTCCAGCCGGTCCAGGCTGTTGCCGCCAAGCAGCGTATCGTTGCCTTCGCCGCCGTACAGCGTGTCGCGCCCGGCGCCGCCGTTCATCAGATCGTTGCCAAGGCCGCCGTACAGATCGTCGTTCTGCGTCTCGGTGGCGGCGAGCGCGGCCTCGGTCAGCGCCGATTTCAGCAGGTCCGTGAACCAGCCAAAGGCAAAGTCCCGCAGGAACGCGAAACCGGCCGACAACCCGCCTGTCAGAATGGCGTGCAGGAACTCCAGCCCGGCCTTCACATAGCCGATGATCTCCTCGTTCTCGCGCAGGAAGGCTTCGACGTCCTGGGCCGCCGTCCCCGATCCGGGCGGCATGGCCAGATCCAGCTCGGCCGTGTCACCGAAAATGGTATCGTCGCCTTCTCCCCCGAAGAGATCGTCACCACCCCCGCCACCCACGAGGACATCGTTGCCCTGGTCGCCATGGATTTCGTCGAACCAGCCGTCCGTGCCACCGAACACCGTATCGTTGCCGGTTCCACCGCGCAGCAGGTCTGTACTGTTGCCCCCCAGAACCCAGTCATCGCCGCCACCGGCGTCGATGCTGTCGGCTTGGTCGGTGCCAAAGTAGTTTTCGTTGATGTCGGAAAGGTCGCCGACCACGACCCAGTTGCGGGGCAGATTGAAGAAGATCGCCCCAAGCTCGAACAGCAAGCCCGGGGTTCTGACGATCCTTCCTTCAAGCAGGGCACTGTTTGACTCGACACTCGTCTGGTTTTCTTCGTCCGACAAGAAGGCACCCTAATTGAACAGATTGACCGTTTGGCATGGAAGCGCGGGCAACCTGTCACGCCCGACTCCGGGCTTGCAAGCAGATCTCCGGGGCGTAGAGAGATTTCCCCGTTCGACCGTTGGGCGAGCCAACCTTGGGTAGGCGTCATGCCATTCTGATGGTTCCCCGGCGGCCCCGTTTCACTCCAAGTGCCTGTTTATTGGGCAATCCTTCGGCGTTGGCGGATCGTCCGGTGGCGAACACCCCGGCATTAGCCCCGGGTGACTCGAGGCCCACCGATCAGTCGGCACGAAATGCTGCGGCCCGTCCGATCGCGACTTCCGACCGATTGCCGCGGCCTGTCGCGCAGGGGCTGGATGCCGCCCGGACTGCGGGCTGATGCTGCGCTGCAACATCGGCGGACCATTCTCGACCTCAGACCGTCATTTCAGACAAGGTTGCAGCTAAGTGGCCGTCGGGGGCTGGATTTCGGTGTCCAGTTCAGGACACTCTGAAATTGCGGATGCGACATGTGTTCAATCAGGGCACGAGGTCCCTGCGAGTTTGGAGTTCGTCCCGGATGCTGCGGTGGCTTTTGGTCTGTGCGTTCATCGGTGCTGCGGGAGCTGCCGGCTATTTCGGCTATGTCGAGTTCGAGCACCGGCGCCAGGCGGCAAAGTCGGTTCCGGCCGCGCCGAAGCCGGTTGAGGTCAGTTACGTCGAGGCGGCGCCCGAAGACCTGGCCGTCACGATGCAGTTCGT
Organism: Neotabrizicola shimadae; assembly: GCF_019623905.1. Lineage (NCBI taxonomy): Bacteria > Pseudomonadati > Pseudomonadota > Alphaproteobacteria > Rhodobacterales > Paracoccaceae > Neotabrizicola > Neotabrizicola shimadae. The sequence continues at coordinate 3,773,516 of NZ_CP069370.1, forward strand.
CGCTCAGACGCAAAGTTCGCAGTCGGTTCAGATCAATGCGCGGGTCGAGGGCTTCCTGGACAGCCGCAAATACGTCGAGGGTCAGCTGGTCCGCGCGGGCGACGTGCTGTTCCAGATGGATCCGAAACCGTTCGAGGTTGCACTGCAGCAGGCAGAGGCCGCGGTTCGTGCGCAGGAGGCCGCCTTGACGGTGGCCCAGGAAACTCTGGCGCGGATCGAACCGCTGGCCGCCGCCAACGCGGTGTCGAAAAAGGATCTGGACGATGCGCGCGGCGCCGTGGATCGGGCTTTGGCCAATGTGGACGAGGCAAAAGCGGGCGTCGCTCAGGCAGAGCTGAACCTGTCCTACACGACGATCCGCTCGCCCGTCACGGGCATGGCGGACAAGGCCTTGCAGCAGGACGGGACCTACATCAGCTTTTCCAATTCCGCCCTGACGACAGTATCGCTGGTTTCGCCCATGTGGGTGAACTTCTCCGTGTCAGAGTACCAGCTGACGGACTGGCGCCGCGAGACGCAGCAAGGCACGCTGAAGCCCCCGGCCAACGGCGAGTTTTCGTTCAAGCTCCTGCTGCCGGATGGCTCGCCGTTTCCGAATGGCGGCGTGGTGACATTCGAGGCGCCGTCCTTCGATGCCACCACGGGCACGTTTCAGGTGCGCGGCACGTTCGAGAACCCCGATGGCGTGATGAAGCCCTACCAGTATGTGACGGCTCTCGTGTCCGGCTTTGTCCGACCCCAAGCGATCGTGGTGCCCCAGCGCGCCGTGCACCAGTCGCAGACCGGCCATTTCGTCTGGGTGATCGACGCAAGCAACAAGTCGCAGCTGCGGCCTGTCGAGGTCGGGGAGTGGCAGGGCACGGGATGGATCATCTCGAAGGGGCTGGCCAAGGGTGACAAGGTGGTGGTGGACGGTCTGATCATGCAGCCGAACACCGTGGTTGATCCAAAACCCATGACGAAGGACTCGTCGGCAGGCACCGAAAGTCAGGGCAACTGATGCTTTCCGCCTTCTTCATCCGACGCCCGATCTTCTCGACCGTTCTGGCGCTCATCATCGTGCTGATCGGCGGGATCAGCACGACGGGGCTCCCCGTCGAGCAGTACCCTGCAATCTCGCCCGTGCAGATCAACGTCACGACCGTGTACTACGGCGCAGATGCCGAAACGGTCGCGGAATCGGTCGCGGCGCCGATCGAAGCGCAGATCAACGGCGTCGAGAACATGCTGTACATGACCTCGACCAGTTCGGCTTCGGGGCAGATGTCGATCTCGGTCTATTTCGATGCGACCGTCGATCCGGATATCGCCCAGGTACTGGTGCAGAACCGTGTCGATCTGGCCTTGCCAAGGCTTCCGAAGCCGGTCGCCGCCTATGGCGTGTCGGTCCAGCAGGTGTCGTCCAGCGTGATGATGCTGGTCGCGATCACGGCCGAAGACGGGCTTCTGCCGCTGACCTATGTGACCGACTATGCCAACGTGATCGTTCTCGACGCGATCCAGAAGGTCAATGGCGCCGGTCAGGCTTCCATGTTCGGCGATCCGAACCAGGCGATGCGCGTCTGGCTGAATCCCGCGCGCATGGCGTCGCTTGGGGTGACGGCAACCGATGTGTCCAACGCCATTGCCCTTCAGAACCAGTTGGTCGGCGCCGGCGAAATCGGCGCGCCCCCTGGCGGAACCGACGTCCAGCAGACCTTTCCGATGACGGTCGAACAGCAGCTGACCGAACCGGAACAATATGATGACCTGATCCTTCGCGCCGACGAAAAGAATGGCGCGGCCATCCTGCGCCTGGGCGATGTGGCGCGGACCGAACTGGGTTTCGAACAGTACCTGTCGAACAACACCCTGAACGGAGAGCTTGCCGCCCTCGTCGTGGTCTACCAGCAGCCGGGGGCGAACGGCATCGAGGTGTCCAACAACGTCCGCGCCACGCTCGAAAGCCTGAAGGCGAATTTCCCTCCGGGTCTGAACTACGTCATCGCGCTGGACACGACCGACTTCGTCCGCCTTTCGATCCGCGACGTCATCAACACGCTTTTCGTCGCGCTCGGCCTTGTGATGGTCGTGATGTACCTGTTCCTGCAAAGCCTGCGTGCCACCGCGGTGGCCGCGGCGGCGATTGTCATCTCGATCGTCGGCACCTTCGCCGGAATGCTGGCCCTGGGGTTTTCGATCAACCTGCTCACGCTGTTCGGTCTGGTGCTTGCCATCGGCCTTGTCGTGGACGACGCGATCGTGGTGATCGAGAACGCGACGCGCAACATCGAGGAAAGCGGCGCCAGCCCAAGCGACTCGGTGATTAAGGCGATGGGCGAGGTCACAGGCCCCGTTGTCGCGACGGTGCTCGTCCTGTGTTCGGTGTTCATTCCGGCCGCGTTCATCGGCGGCCCGACCGGTGCGCTGTACCAGCAGTTTGCCATCACCATCGCGGTCTCGGTCACCATATCGGGCATCGTCGCCCTGTCGATCACGCCGTCCATGGCGGCCCTTCTGCTGCGGCCGGGGGCGGGCGCGACGCGCGGTCCCTTCGCGCTGTTCAACCGGGCTTTCAAGGCGATGGAGCGCGGCTACGGTCGGCTGATCGGCTGGGTCATCAAACTGTGGTACGTGGCACTGGTCGCCTTTGCCGCAATCGTCTGGGCGGCATGGTCCTTGTTCCAGGTCCTGCCAACCAGCTTTGTCCCCATGGAAGACCAGGGCTTTGTCCTGGCGGCCTTCGGTCTGCCCGATTCAGCCAGCCTTGGCCGCACGGACGAGGTCGGGGATCAGGTCGATGCCATCTTCGCCAAGGACCCGGCGGTAGAATACCGCGTCGGCGTGACCGGCTACAGCCTTGTCGACAGCCAGTATCTCCAGAACTTCGGAACATATTGGGTCAAGCTCAAGGACTTTGACCAACGCACGACACCGGACCTTGATGCGAACAGCGTGATCGCCCGCTTCATGGAACAGTCGCGGTCCTTCACCAAGGCCATGGCGATTGCCGTCAGCCCACCGGCAATCCCGGGATTTGGCACGCAGTCGGGCTTCAACTTCTGGATTCAGGCGACGGGCACGCAAACGCCTGCCGATCTGGAAAAGGTCACGACCGACTTCATCGCCGAGGCCCGCAAACGGCCGGAAATCACCGGCCTCAGCTCGACCTTCCGCGCGTCGGGGCAGCAGCTCAAGCTTGACATCGACCGCGACAAGGTCGCGCTTCTGGGCGTGGACATGGACGAGGTGTACCAGACGCTGCAGATCCAGTTCGGCTCGGCCTCGGTCAGCCAGTTCACGGAAATGAGCCGGGTCTGGAATGTGATCGTGCAGGCCGATGCCCCCTATCGGGATGCCCCCTCCGCGCTCGAGAACCTCTATGTCCGAAACCGCAACGGGGCGATGGTGCCGCTGAACACCTTCATCAGCACGCGCTACGAGGCCGGCCCGACGCTGGTTCCGCATTTCGACGGCTTCCCCGCCGCGCAGATCACCGGCCAGTCTCCGCCCGGCTACAGTTCGGGTCAGTCCATCGCGGCCATGCAAGAGGTCGCGACAACCGCCCTGCCGCAGGGATACACCTATGGCTGGTCCGGCCTTGCCTATTCGCAGACGACCGCGGGAAACACTTCGGCGCTGGCCTTCGGTCTGGGGATGCTTCTGGTGTTCCTGATCCTGGCGGCGCAGTATGAATCCTGGTCGCTTCCGGCCGCCGTCATGACGGCCGTGCCCTTTGGCGTCTTCGGTGCCCTGGTCGCCACCTGGCTGCGCGGGCTCGACAACGACGTCTATTTCCAGATCGGCCTTCTGCTGATGGTGGGGCTGGCGGCCAAGAACGGCATCCTGATCGTCGAGTTCGCGGTCGAACGCTGGAAGGCGGGGCGCAGCCTGAAAGAGGCCGCGGTCGAGGCTGGCGAGCTTCGGTTGCGCCCGATCATCATGACCTCGCTTGCCTTCATCTTCGGCGTGCTGCCGCTGGCAACAGCGACGGGGGCCGGGGCAAATGCCCGTCATTCGATCGGCACGGGCATCATCGGCGGCATGATCGGCGCGTCGAGCCTGGCTCTTCTGTTTGTCCCGATGTTCTTCTGGATGTTCGAATCGATGCGAAAGCGCTCCCCCGCGGCAGGGCAAGGCAGCACGGCAGCCGAAACTGCCTCCGACCAAGTCAGGACAGGCGACCGGACCGAATGATGCACACCAAGGCCCTGTTGGGCGGCATGATGGCCGCCATGCTTTGCGCCTGCACGGTCGGGCCCGATTACGTTCGCCCGGACGTCGCGACTCCCGCGAGTTTCCGGTTCGCGGTCCAGGGATCGGCGGATGCCGCAAACGTGGAATGGTGGAAAGAGTTCGGCGACCCGACGCTGGTCGATCTCATCAACCGCGCCCTCGCGCAGAACTGGGATCTGAAGGCTGCCGCCGCCCGTGTGGATCAGGCGGGCGCAATCCTGTTGAAGGACAGCTCCGGTCTTTACCCAAGTGCCCGATACTCCGGCGTGGCCGAACGTGCGCGGGTGTCGGAAAGCACGGGCGAGGGCACACCCGTCCCCAACCCGAATTCGCTGTACGAGCCTCTGATCGATGCCGGTTGGCAGCTCGATCTGTGGGGGCGCATCCGGCGCCAGAGCCAGGCCGCACAAGCCAATCTCGTGGGGGCGGAAGAGGCCCGGCGCGGTGTTGTCCTGACGCTGGTCGCCTCTGTCGCCGAGGCCTACCTGCGCCTGCGCGCCCTGGATGCCCAGTTGCAGATTGCCAAGGAAACGCAGGCGACCTACGGCGAACAGCTTCAGCTGTTCCAGGACCGCTTTACCTATGGCCAGATTTCCGAGGTGACACTCAGCCAGGTGCAGGCCGAATACGAGACGGCATCCGCCGCCGTGCCCCAGATCGAGGCGCAGATCGGCACGACCGAAAATGCCTTGTCCGTCCTGATCGGCCAGCCGCCGCAGGCCATCCCGCGCGGCCGGTCCTTCGCCGCGCTGCGGTTGCCGCGCGTCCCGGCGGGCCTTCCCTCCGACCTTCTGACCCGCCGGCCCGACATCGCCCAGGCCGAGGCCGATCTGATCGCGGCCAATGCCGACATCGGGGCGGCAGAGGCGCTGCTTTACCCCAACGTCTCGCTGACCGGCAGCCTTGGCCGCGCTTCGGACGACCTTGGCAATCTTCTGGACGGATCGGCCGCCTCCTGGGCGGTCGGCGCCGATCTTGTCGGGCCGATCTTCAATGGCGGCCTGATCCGGGGCGGCATCCTGGTGACCAAGGCCCAGAAGGCGGAAGCCGTGGCGAACTATCAGCAGGCGATCCTGAACGCGCTGCGCGAGGTGTCCGACGGCCTTGTCGACTATACGCAAAGCGGGCGACGGCTCGTGTCCGAGCAGAAGCTGGTCGCGGCACAGGAAACGACGGCGCGGCTGGCCATGCTCAGCTTCAACGAAGGCATGGAAAGCTACACCACGGTTCTGATTGCGCAGGAGGATCTGTTCGAAAGCCGGCTTTCAGAGATCCAGACCCGGTATGACATGATGGCAAGCATGGTCCGCATCTACAAGGCCATGGGCGGCGGCTGGGTCGACAAGGCCGCCGTCCGGGCCCCGCAGCCGCAGCCGACCCCAACGGTTCTGCAATCGGGTGGATAGCGTTCGATCTGCCCCGGATTGAGGGCAATGCGGGACAGGCAAGCCCTTCGATGCGGCCGAACCCCCGCTACCGCAAAAGCCCCCGTAGCTCCGCCTGCAAGCCCATCAGCGGCGGCAACAGCCGGGGCAGGACCTCTTCCCCCGGCAGGCTGGCCACCGCAAGGCCGATGTTGGCCGCCGCCACCACCCGGCCCCGCGACGTCACCAGCGGAACCGCCAGCGACCGCAGCCCCAGCTCGACCTCCTGGTCGTTCAGCGCATGGCCCTGCGCCCGCACCCGGTCCAGCTCGGCCATGATCTCGGCCACCCCGGTCAGCGTATGCGCCGTCCGCGCCGGCCGCGCCGCCGCCGCCAGCCGCGCCTCGGCCTCGGCTGGGGGCAGGGCGGCCAGCAACACCCGTCCCATCGAGGTGCAATAGGCCGGCAACCGGCTCCCCGGCATCAGCGCGATGGACATCACCTTCCGCTGCGCCGCCCGTGCCACATAGACGATCTCCTCCCCGTCAAGGATCGACACGGAAGAGCTTTCCCCGATGGCATCCGACAGCCGGTCCAAGAGCGGCTGCACGATCTGGGGAAGGGGCATCGTCGCAAGGCAAGCCGTGCCAAGCCGCAGCACCCTGGGCGTCAGGGTGAAGAACTTGCCGTCATGGTCGGCATAGCCGTTCTGCGCCAGCGTCAGCAGGCAGCGCCGCGCCGTCGCCCGGTCCAGCCCTGCGCTGGCGGCCACCTCGGAGATCGTCTGGCGCGGCCGCTCGGCGGTGAAGGTCTCGATCACCGCCAGCCCCTTGGCCAGCCCGCCCATGATGTCCCGTTCCGGCACGCAGCCTCCGTGCGATAATCGAACAAAGTTATCATATCGCACAAATCGGCTTTACGAAAGCCCCCCGCCTGCCGTACCCGAAGTCGGACAGGAGGATCCGATGGACAAGTCAGTTCCCAGCCTTGCCGAAGCCGTCGCCGGCATCGGCGACGGGGCGGTGGTGATGATCGGCGGTTTCGGCGGCTCCGGCTCGCCCATCGAGCTGATCCACGCCCTGATCGACCGCCACACCGCCACCGGCCACCCGACCGGCCTGACGGTCATCAACAACAATGCCGGCAACGGCCATGTCGGCCTCGCCGCGCTGATCGAACAGGGCATGGTGGCAAAGCTCATCTGCTCCTTCCCGCGCTCGGCCGATCCGGTGGTGTTCACCCAGAAATACCTGGCGGGCGAAATCGAGCTGGAACTGGTCCCCCAGGGCACGCTGGCCGAACGCATCCGCGCCGGCGGCGCGGGCATCCCGGCCTTCTACACCCCCACCTCCTTCGGCACGGACCTCGCCAAGGGCAAGCCGGTGGCCGAATTCGAGGGGCGGCCCTACGTCCAGGAACGCTGGCTCAAGGCCGATTTCGCTCTGGTCAAGGCGCATCTCGGCGACCGCCTGGGCAACCTCACCTACAACAAGGCCGCGCGCAACTTCGGCCCCCTGATGTGCATGGCCGCCGCAACCACCATCGTGCAGGTCTCGCGCCTCGTCGAACCCGGCGACATCGACCCCGAACAGGTCATCACCCCCGGCATCTTCGTGACCTCCGTGGTCCAGGTCCCGCACCCGGCGCAGGAGGAAGACCTGAACCGCGCCGGCGCCATCTACCCGGAGCCCGCGCCATGACCGACCGCCTCACCCCGACCCAGATCGCCTGGCGCGCCGCCCAGGACATCGCCGACGGCGCCTATGTCAACTTGGGGATCGGCTTCCCCGAGATGGTGGCAAGGTTCCAGCCCCCCGGCCGCGCGGCGATCTTCCACACCGAAAACGGCATCCTCGGTTTCGGCGAGGCCCCGCCCCAGGGGCAAGAGGACTGGGATCTCATCAACGCCGGCAAGAAGGCTGTCACGCTGAAGCCCGGCACCGCCTTCTTCCACCACGCCGACAGCTTCGCCATGGTGCGCGGCGGCCATCTCGACGTGGCGATCCTCGGCGCCTACGAAGTGGCCGAAACCGGCGATCTTGCCAATTGGTCCACCGGTCCCAAGGGCGTGCCCGCCGTCGGCGGCGCTATGGACCTGGTGCACGGCGCCAAGCGTGTCGCCGTCATCACCGAACATGTCACCCGCGACGGCAAGCCCAAGCTCGTGGAACGCTGCACCCTGCCACTGACCGGCGTGGGCTGCGTCACCCGCGTCTACACCAGCCTTGCCGTGATCGACATCGAACACGGGCACTTCGTCCTGCGCGAAAAGCTGCCTGCCCTGTCGCTGGATGCCCTGCAATCCCTCACCGGGGCGCGGCTTCACCTGGCCGGCCCCGTGGCCGACCTGATCGTACCGGAGCTTTGACATGACCGCCGTCTATATCTGCGACTACGTCCGCACGCCCATTGGCCGCTATGCCGGGTCGCTCTCCTCGGTCCGCACCGACGATCTGGCCGCCCTGCCGATCCGCGCGCTGGTCGCCCGCAACGCCGGCGTGGACTGGCAGGCGGTAGACGATGTGATCTACGGCTGCGCCAACCAGGCCGGCGAAGACAACCGCAACGTCGCCCGCATGGCCGCCCTGCTGGCGGGCCTGCCGGTGGATGTCACGGGCACCACCATCAACCGCCTCTGCGGCTCGGGCATGGATGCCGTGCTGGCCGCCGCCCGCCAGATCGGCAACGGCGAGGCCGACCTGATGATCGCCGGCGGCGTCGAAAGCATGAGCCGTGCGCCCTTCGTCATGGGCAAGGCCGAAAGCGCCTTCTCGCGCCAGGCCGAGATCTTCGACACCACCATCGGCTGGCGCTTCGTGAACCCGGCGATGGAGGCGATGCACGGCACCGACTCCATGCCGCAGACCGGCCAGAACGTCGCCGACGACTACGGCGTCACCCGCGAAGCGCAGGATGCCATGGCGCTGGATTCGCAGGCCAAGGCCGCTGCCGCCCAGGCCAACGGCCGCCTGGCCCGCGAAATCACCCCCGTGACCATCCCGCAGAAAAAGGGCGATCCGGTCATCGTGGACCGCGACGAACACCCGCGCGCCACCACGCCCGAGGCGCTGGCCAAGCTGAAGCCTCTGTTCGCCGGCGGCTCGGTCACTGCGGGCAACGCCAGCGGTGTGAACGACGGCGCCGCCGCGCTGATCCTCGCGTCAGAGGCAGGCGCCCGCAAGCACGGGCTCACCCCCATCGCCCGCATCCTGGGCGGCGCCACCGCTGGCGTGCCGCCCCGCGTCATGGGCATCGGCCCGGCACCCGCCAGCCAGAAGCTGATGCAGCGCCTTGGCCTGACCCAGGCCGATTTCGACGTGATCGAGATCAATGAAGCCTTCGCCGCCCAGGGCCTTGCCTCGCTGCGGATGCTCGGCATCTCCGATGGCGACGACCGCGTGAACCGCAACGGCGGCGCCATCGCGCTTGGCCACCCGCTTGGCATGACCGGCGCCCGCATCACCGGCACTGCGGCGCTGGAGCTTCGCCAGATCGGCGGTCTCCGGTCGCTCTCCACCATGTGCATCGGCGTGGGCCAGGGTATCGCCATCGCGCTGGAACGGGTCTGACCGGACGAGTGCGCATCCCGCTCGATCAGTTTCACCTGATCGAGCAAGATGCGAAACACCCCCAACGGTCTGTCTGTCTTTGATAGCGTTCAATCTGAATCGGGTTGAACGCAATCGGCCCTACAGATTCTTGTCGCTGGCGTCTGCCTGCCCCGCCACCCAATAGCCCGAGGCCTTCATCCAGGCCTTGTGGTGGCCGCGGTCAAGGAAATGGTCGCGCAGGGCCCGCGCCACCCCGGCCTCGGCCGCGATCCAGACAAAGGTGCCGGGGATCATCTCGACCTCGGCCAGCCGAGCCAGCACGGGAACCGGGTCGGTGGCAGAGTCGCGGTGAACCCAGATCGCCCGATGGTCGGCCTCAGTGTCGAACACCTGCTCGTCCGCCGCCGAGGGCACGGCAACCAGGCTCGTGACCCGGGCGCCCGCGGGCAGTTCCTCGATCCGCCGGGCAATGGCGGGCAACGCCGTCTCATCGCCGACCAGCACCCAGTGGACGATCGGCCCGCCAATGACCTGCGACCCGCGCGGCCCGCCGATCTCGGCAATATCGCCCGGTTTCACCGACAGAGCCCACAGCGTCGCCGGGCCTGCATCATGCAGCGCGAAGTCCAGCCACAGCCGCCCCGCCGCCGCATCATGGCGGCGCGGCGTATAGTCCCGCATTGCGGCTCCGCCCGTGCCGTCCGGCACAAAGATCTTGATGTGATCGTCGGGCGACAACGAGGTAAAGCCCTCAAGCTCGTCTCCCTGCAGCACCAGCCGCAGCATCGCGGGCGAAAGGCGCTCAACCGCCGCCACGGTCAGGCGGCGGCGGCGGGTTTCCAGGCGGTGACGTTCGATGACGGGAAGTTCGGTCATGTTCCTGCTTTCGGTTGTGGTCTGGCGCAGAGCTTGACCGGTGGAAGCGAGCCGCGCGATGCGCTCAGCTCAGGTATTTCTGGAACCAGGCAAGCGTCCTGTCCCAGGCAAGGGTAGCTGCGGCCTCGTCATAACGCGGCGTCGTGTCGTTGTGGAAGCCGTGGTTCACGCCGGGGTAGACGAAGGCTTCATAAGTCTTGCCGTTCTCTTTCAGCGCCGCCTCATAGGCCGGCCAGCCTTCGTTGATCCGCGTGTCCAGCTCGGCATAGTGCAGCAGGATCGGCGCCTGGATGCGCGGCACATCCGCCGCCGCGGGCTGGCGGCCATAGAAGGGCACGGCCAGCGCCAGTTCAGGATAGGCCACCGCCGCAGCATTGGCCACGCCGCCGCCATAGCAGAAGCCGATGATCCCGACCTTGCCGTTGGTGTCCTCGTGGGTCATCAGGAACTCGACCGCGGCGAAGAAATCGTTCATCAGCTTTGTCGAATCCACGCTGGCCTGCAACTCGCGGCCCTTCTCGTCGTCGCCCGGATAGCCGCCGACCGAGCTCAGCCCGTCCGGCGCCAGCGCAATGTAACCCGCCTTGGCCACACGCCGCGCCACGTCCTGGATATAGGGGTTCAGCCCGCGGTTCTCATGCACCACCACCACGGCGCCCAGCTTGCCCGTGGCGCCAGCGGGCTTCACCAGATAGCCCTTCACTTCGCCATGGCCGTTGGGCGAGGGATAGGTGATCCTCTCCGCAACGATCCCGGCATCGTCCGGGGCCACCTGCTGCGCCAGCGCATAATCCGGCGACATCGCCGACAGGATCGCCATGGCGGTCATGCCCCCCACCGCGAACTTGCCCGCGCGGTCCAGGAACTCGCGCTTGGTGATGCGGCCGTGGGCGTAGAAATCGTAAAGCTCCAGAAGTTCGGCAGGGAAGTCCTTGGCGGTCAACCGGGTCATCTCGCGCTCCTCTTGGCGGCGTTTCCGACTCAATGATACGCCGTAGACTCGTCTTTCCGTCGCCATTGCCGCTCACGAAACCGCGAGCCATCCGTCCTACTCCGGCATCAGCCCCCGCAACTCGTACAGAAGCTCCAGCGCCTCGCGCGGGGTCAGCTCGTCCGGATGCACCCCCTTCAGCCGCGCTTCCACCTCCGAGGGCCGCGCCGCCTTGACCGCTACAGGCGGCGCTGCGGGGGCCACGCGGAACAACGGCAGGTCGTCCACCAGGGCCGAGGGCCGTGCCCCCCCCTGACGCTCGCCCGATTCCAGCGCCTCCAGCACCACGCGCGCCCGCTCGATCACCGCCATGGGCAGCCCCGCCAGCCGCGCCACCTGAACGCCATAGCTGCGGTCGGCCGCCCCTTTGCGCACCTCGTGCAGGAAGATGACCTCGCCTTCCCACTCCTTCACCGCGACGGTCGCGTTTTCCACGCCATCCAGCTTGCCGGCCAGCGCCGTCATCTCGTGGTAATGCGTGGCGAACAGCGCCCGGCAGCGGTTCACCCCGTGCAAGTGCTCCAGCACGGCCCAGGCGATCGACAGCCCGTCATAGGTCGCCGTTCCCCGCCCGATCTCGTCCAGGATCACCAGCGCCCGGTCATCCGCCTGGTTCAGGATCGCCGCCGTCTCCACCATCTCCACCATGAAGGTGGACCGCCCCCGCGCCAGATCGTCCGAAGCGCCGACCCGGCTGAACAGCTGGCTCACCAGCCCCACCCGTGCCCGCGAGGCCGGCACGAAGGACCCCGATTGCGCCAGCAGCGCAATCAGCGCGTTCTGCCGCAGGAAGGTGGATTTCCCCGCCATGTTCGGCCCGGTCAACAGCCAGATCGCCGGCGTCTCTCCCGGCGTGAGCGCGCAGTCGTTGGCCACGAACGGCCCCGCCCCCTGCCGCCGCAAGGCCCGCTCCACCACCGGATGCCGCCCGCCCGCCACGTCAAAGGCGCGGCTCTCGTCCACCACCGGCTCCACCCAGCCCTCGGCCGCGGCCAGATCGGCCAGCGCCGCCGTCACATCCACCTCGGCCAGCGCCCGTGCCGCCGCGCCCACCGCGCCCGCCCGCTCCAGCACCGCCGCGCGAAGCGTCTCAAACAGCCGCCGCTCGATCTCCAACGCATGGTTGCCTGCGTTCAGGATGCGCGTCTCCAGCTCGGACAGCTTGACCGTGGTGAACCGCACCTGCCCCGCCGTGGTCTGGCGGTGGATGAAGGTCTCGGGCATCGACCGCATCTTGTCTTCATGCGTCGCCGTGACCTCGATGAAATACCCCAGCACATTGTTGTGCTTGATCTTCAGGCTGGCGATCGCGGTCAGCTCGACGAACTCGCCCTGCATCCGCGCAATCACGCCCCGCCCCTCGTCGCGCAGGGCCCGCGTCTCGTCCAGCTCGGCGTCATAGCCCGCCGCGATGAACCCACCATCCCGCGCCAGCAAGGGCGGCTCCGCCACCAGCGCCGCATCCAGCAGCGCCACCAACGCGTCATGCCCGACCAGCGCCGCCGCCGCCTCGTCCAGCACGGCCACGCTACCCGCCACCTCCGCCGCGATCCGCCCGGCCTGCTCCAACCCCGCCCGCACCGCCGCCAGGTCGCGCGGCCCCCCGCGCTCCAGCGCCAGCCGTGACAACGCCCGGTCCATGTCCGGCACCCGCCGCAACCCATCGCGCAACCGCTCGCGCAGCCCCGGCGCCTCCACCAGCGACCGCACCGCCTCCAGCCTGCCCCGGATCACCCCGAGGTCGCGCGACGGCGCCGCAAGCCGCCGCTCCAGCAGTCGTGCCCCCCCGGCCGTCACCGTCCGGTCCACCGCGGCCAGAAGCGAGCCGTCGCGCCCGCCCGACATGCCCTGAACGATCTCCAGGTTCCGCCGCGTCGCCGCGTCGATCTGCATCGCGCCAAGCGCAGATTCCTTCACCGGCGCGCGCAACAGGGGCAGCCGCCCGCGCTGCGTCAGCTCCAGGTAATCCACCAACGCGCCCATGGCCGACAGCTCGGCCCGCTCGAAGCTGCCGAACGCCTCCAGCGTCCCCACGCCCCACAGCGCACACAGCCGCTTATCGGCACCCGAGGAATCGAAGCTCCCCCGCGACAGCGTCGTCATCGCTGCGCCCGCCTCGGCCACCACCCCATCCAGCGCCCGCTCATGCGCCTCCGAAACCAGAACCTCGCGCGGTGCCAGCCGGGCCAGTTCCGGCCCCAGGCGCACCAGCGGGCAGGGCATCACCCGCATCTCGCCGGTGGAGATGTCCGCCCAGGCCAGCGCCGCCCCCTCGCGCACCTCGGCCCATGCCGCCAGGTAATTGTGCCGCCGCGCCTCCAGCAGGGCGTCCTCGGTCAGCGTGCCGGGCGTGACCAGCCGCACCACCTCGCGCCGCACCACCGATTTCGACCCACGCTTCTTCGCCTCGGCCGGGTCTTCCATCTGCTCGGCGATGGCGACACGAAAGCCCTTGCGGATCAGCGTCAGCAAATAGCCCTCCGCCGCATGGATCGGCACGCCGCACATCTGGATCGGCTCGCCAAGATGCGTGCCCCGCTTCGTCAGCGCGATGTCCAGCGCCTCCGAGGCCAGCACGGCATCGTCAAAGAACATCTCGTAGAAATCGCCCATCCGGTAGAACAGCAGCGCATCGGGATGCTCTGCCTTGATCTCCAGATACTGCGCCATCATCGGCGTGACGGCCAAGATGCTGTGGTCTTCGCTCATGTCCCAAGAATGAAGCCGAACGCAGGGCGCCGCAAGCGCCGCCGCGCGACTTGACCGCGCCGCCGCGCGCCGCTAGCCAACGGCCATGGCACCGTTCCGGCACCTTCGCGGCATCCCGCAGCTTCGCGGCCTCACCCTGGCCGCGATGGTCGCCGTGCTGGCGCTCGGCTCGCTCCTGCCGCGCGCCGCCATGCCCTATGTTGCGGCCGACGGCAGCCTTGTTCTCGTGCTCTGCACCGGAGATGGCCCGGTGCAGATGGTGCTGGACCCTGCCACCGGCGAAACCCGGCCCGTGCCGCAGGACAACCCGCATGGCACCTGCGACTGGGCCAGCGCTCAGCCGCTTTGGGCCGAGGCGCAGCCGCTCCTCCTGCCCGATCCGCTGTGGCAGCTTGCCACCACCCTTGAACTGCCTCCGCCCGCTTCCGGCGCGCCGGCAGAGCAGGTCATCGCCCCCTCTGCCCGCGGCCCCCCGTCCTTCGCCTGATTTCTCCCTTTCCCGAAATCAGCAGAGGTCATCATGGATACCGTCCAACCGAAGGCTGCCGCCAAGGCGCAGCTCAACCGTCACTATTTTACCGCCTGGCGCTGGCACTTCTATGCCGGGCTTTACGTCATTCCCTTCCTCATGATGCTGGCCGTCACCGGCCTCATCATGCTCTGGGTCAGCGCCACCACCGAACTGAACGGCGAGCGCGGCTATGTCACCGTCACCGGCGCCCCGATGGCCGTCTCGGCACTCCAGGCCGCCGCCGAAGCCGCAATCCCCGGCGGCACCGCCAGCCAGTATATCGAGCCGATGGCCCCCGACCGCGTGGCCGTGTTCAAGGTCGATGCCGGCGATGCCTCCACCACCGTGGTCATCGACCCCTACACCGGCACCGTCGTCGAAACCTTCCCCTGGCGCGCCGGCTGGTACGATTTCGCAACCGACATCCACGGCACCCTTCTGCTTGGCAATTTCGGCGACCGGCTGATCGAAACCGCCGCGAGCCTCGGCGTGCTGCTGGTCGTTACCGGCATCTACCTGCACTGGCCGCGCAACGGTTCGGGCAACCCCTTCACGCCCCGCCTTGCCGCAAAGGGCCGGGCGCTGTGGAAGTCGCTGCATGGCGTGGTCGGCTGGTGGGCCTCGATCGTCATGCTGGTGTTCTTCATCTCCGGCCTGTCCTGGGCCGGCATCTGGGGCGACAAGTTCGTGCAGGCCTGGTCCACCTTTCCGGCCGAGAAATGGGATGCCGTGCCGCTCTCGGACAAGACCCATGCCGACATGAACCACGGCGCGGCGAAAGAGGTGCCCTGGGCGCTGGAAAAGACGCCGATGCCGGAATCCGGCTCGCTCGCCGGCCAGCCCGCGGTCGCCATGCCCGTCACCTTCGACGGCATCGCGGATTTCGCCCGCGCGCTTGGCTTCAATGGCCGGTTCCAGGTCAACATGCCCTCGGGGGCCGAAGGCGTCTGGACCATCAGCCACGACTCCATGTCGAATGACGGCCCGGACCCCTGGGGCGACCGCACGCTCCATATCGACCAGTACACCGGCAACGTGCTGGCCGACGTGCGCTATGCCGACTACTCCGCTTACGCCAAGATGATGGCCTGGGGCATTGCCTTCCACGAAGGCGACATGGGCGTCTGGAACCTCGCGCTGAACACGCTGTTCTGCCTGTCGATGATCTTCCTGCCCGTCTCCGGCCTTGTGCTCTGGTGGAAACGCCGCCCCGAAGGCGCCTCGCGCCTGGGCGCGCCGCCCCGCCCGCAGGACATGACTCTGTGGAAGGGCGCTCTGGTCATCGTTCTGGCTGTGGGCGTGATGTTCCCGCTGGCAGGCCTCGCCATGCTCGCCGTGATCGCGCTCGACGCCCTCGTCCTGCGCTTCATGCCGGGCCTGCGCCGCGCGCTGAACTGACGGAAGGGGGAGGGGAGTCGCTCTCCGGCTCCCTTCCCCGATGTCTCCATGGGCCGGGCTTCGGCTCCTTCAGCCGCCGTTGACCAGGCGCCTGACCGCGGCCGGATCTGTCTCGATCATTCGGATCAGCAGCCGGTTGCCGTGGTCGGGGACCTTCTTGCCAAGCTCCCAACCCTGTACGGTCTTCTTGTTCAGGTTGTAGTCCCGCGCAAACTCGTCCTGAGACAGGCGAAGCCGGGCACGCAGGTCCTTCACGCGCGCGGCGAAATGCGCCTTCAGATCACGGTCGATGGCGCTGCGGATGACAACGGAGATGCCCGCCGCCTCCAGGTCGCTGGCAAGCCGGTCCGCATCTTCCACCGTCGGCAGCGAAACCACGGCATCGCCCGATTCCAGCGCCTTTTCGATCGCGCGCTTGGCCCGCAGCAGTGTCGCGCCGCGCCGGGCGAGCGCCAAGGTCGCCTCAACCACATCCGGCGCAATGCGGCCAGGTCTCAGAACCACCTCTTCAGGGGAACCGGAATTCACGCGGGATATGGCCTGGACGCGCCCCTGTCGTGCGAGCCGCTCCACGAACGATGATCCAGTCATAACCGGTGTCCTCCAAGATGCGCGCCGCGATCACTGCCATCACCCGCCGCGTCAGGGCGCCTGCGCCCACCGGCGAAGTCGAGATGTGAACGCGATCCACGACAAGGCCGCCGTCCCTGTCCTCAAGCTCGCCCATCACGATGATCGTTGCCCCCGGCAGGTCGATCACCAGTGTGGCGACCAGACCTTCCGAACCGTCATCCAGCAGGCGGTAGTCCACGTCATGTTTCTGCAGAATTCATACTCCAGTGGCGTATGAAAATCAAGTTGCCCATGGTGCCGCGACCCCATGCCCGTCCGGCACGGACCCGGCGTCCCTGTGGGATACAATCCGCTCTAGCGGCCAATCCTTAACCGCCCATGAATCGGATTGCGCAACCCATTGAAATATATGGGGCGCGCCAAGCGTCCGAGCTCGGACGCCTAGCCCCGCCGGAAAGCGCCCCCCAGGGCGATCCCGGCAAACAGGGCCGCTGCGGCCGCAATGATCGAGGGCCCTGCCGGGGTGTCCCAGGTCAAGGACCCCCAAAGCCCCGCCCCCACGGCAACCGCCCCCACGGCCGAGGCCAGCAGGGCCATCGCCTCCGGCGTCCGCGCCACCCCCCGCGCCGCCGCCGCCGGAATGATCAGCAGGGCCGCAATCAGCAGGGCCCCCACGATCTTCAACGCCACCGCCACCACCAGCGCCAGCGCCAGGGTCAGCACCAGCCGCTCCCGGTCGGGCCTTATGCCCGAGGCATGGGCCAGGTCTTCGCTCAGGGTCGCGGTCAGAAGCGCCGGCCAGCGCCAGACCATCAGCGCCACCACCAGGGCGGACCCGCCCCAGATGAACGCCAGGTCCATCCGGCTCACCGCGAGGATATCCCCGAACAGCCAGGCTGACAGGTCGGTGCGGACCCCCGGCAGGAAGGACACCGCCACCAGCCCCACCGCCAGCGCCGAATGGGCCAGCACTCCAAGGGTGGTGTCCATCGCCCAGCCCTTCGCGGCCAGGGTCGACACCGTCACCGCCATGGCCAGCGCCACGACCAGCACGCCCAGGCCCACCGGCAGCTCTGTGGCCAGCGCCAGCGCCACCCCCAGGATCGCGGCATGGGCTGTCGCATCCCCGAAATAGGCCATCCGCCGCCAGACCACGAAACTGCCAAGGGGCCCCGTCGCCAGCACCAGCCCCACCCCGGCCAGCACGGCCCGCACCAGAAAATCGTCAAGCATGGTGGTGCTCGTGCTCATGGGCATGGGGCAGGTGGTCGTCGCCCTCATGGCTGTGGTCGTGCTCGTGCCGGTACAGCGCCAGCGCCCCCCTGGTGCCCAGCCCGAACAGCGCCCGATACTCCGGCGCCGACGAGACAACCCGAGGCGTTCCCTCGCAGCAGATATGGTGGTTCAGGCAGATCACCCGGTCGCTGGCGGCCATCACGACATGCAGGTCATGGCTGACCATCAGCACGGCCACCCCGGTTTCCGCCCGTACCTCCTCGATCAGCCGGTAGAATGCCGCCTCGCCCGGCTGGTCCAGCCCCTGCGTCGGCTCGTCCAGAATCAGCACCTGCGGGTCCGACAACAGCGCCCGCGCCAGCAAGACCCGCTGGAACTGGCCGCCCGACAGCGCCGCCATCTGCCGCTGCCCGACCTCTGGCACACCCACGCGCCTCAGCGCCGCCGCGGCCCGGTCGTCGGGGACGCGCGCCGGCAGCGAAAGGAACCGCCGCACCGTCATCGGCAACGACGGGTCGATGGCCAGCCGCTGCGGCACGTAGCCGATGCGCAGGTCCGGCGCCCGCGTGACCTCGCCCGAGGAGACGGGCAGGATCCCCAGAAGTGCCCGCAGCAGCGTGGACTTGCCCGAGCCGTTCGGGCCAAGGATCGTAACGATCTCGCCCGGCTCCACCGCCAGCGAGACGCCCTTCAGAACCTCTTCTCCGCCCAGCCTGACCGTCAGGCCGCGTGCCCCGATCAGGCTCATGCCGCGGCCTCCCGGCAGGCGGGGCACAGGCCAAGCGCCTCGACCGTGGAGCGTTCCACGACAAAGCCTGCGCCGGCCGCCGCCTCTTCAAGTGCGGTCCGCACCGAAGCCCCGGCGGCTTCGGCCACCATGTCGCAGGATCGGCAGATCAGGAACACCGGGGCGTGCGCCTCACCGGGGTGCATGCAGGCGCAAAAGGCGTTCAGGCGACGGATTCGGTGCGCAAGCCCATGCTCTTCAAGGAAATCCAGCGCGCGATAGGCCACCGGCGGCTGGTTGCCGAAGCCTTCCGCCGCCAACCGATTCAACACGTCATAGGCGCCAAGCGCCCGATGTTCTTCCAGCAGGATTTCCAGCACACGGCGGCGTACCGGCGTCAGGCGAGCGCCCTGAGCGGCCAGCATCGTCTCGGCCTGGGCAAGCACGTCGGCGGTGCAATGCGCGTGATCGTGATGGGCGAAGGCCCGCTCGGCCGGATCGTCGGTTGACATGTTATACTGTAACCCCTATGCCCAGCCCAAACCCCGGAGCGATGCGATGCGTTATATCATATCTCTGGCTATTGCCAGCACCCTTGCCCTTCCCGTCGCGGCCGAAGTGCCGGTGGTCGTCACCGACATCCAGCCGGTTCATTCGCTGGTGTCGATGGTCATGGGCGACCTTGGCACGCCCGAGCTTCTGCTGCCCAAGGGGGGAGACGAGCATTCCTACCAGTTGAAACCCAGCCAGGCCGCCGCGCTTGGGCAGGCGGGGCTGGTGGTCTGGATCGGGCCGGAACTGACGCCCTGGCTGGACCGGGCGCTGGATGCGCTGTCCGCCGGGCCGGCGCAACTGGTGCTGCTGGATGCGCCGGGCACGGTGACGCGGCAGTTTCCGGAGGGTGCCGATCACGACCATGAGGAAGGCGCCGAAGAGGGGCATGACCACGATCATGACGAAGCGGCAGCCGGCGAGGAGGAGCACCACCACCACGATGGCACCGATCCCCATGCCTGGCTTGACCCGCAGAACGCGGTGCTTTGGCTGGACCTGATCGCCGGCGAACTGTCGCGCCTCGACCCGGCCAATGCCGAGACCTATGCCGCCAATGCTGCGGCGGCCGAGGCAGAGATCGGGGCGCTGGATGTCCGGCTGACCACCCAGCTTGGCGCCATTGCCGACCGGCCGTTCATCGCCTTCCACGACGCCTATGGCTACTACGTCGCCCATTACGGCCTGACGCTCGAGGGGACCGTGGCGCTTGGCGATGCCTCGGCGCCCGGTGCGGCGCGGCTGGCCGAGATTCGCGACCTGGCCGAGCATGGCGCGGTCTGCATCTTTCCCGAGGTGCAGCATGACCCGAAGATGGTGGAAACCATCGTTGCCGATACCGGTGTGAAGCAGGGCGGCGCGCTGGACCCCACGGGATCGTCGATGGAACCGGGGCCGGACCTGTACCCGGCGGTGCTGTCCACGATGGCCGACACGCTGGTGGCCTGCCTGAAGCCCTGAGCCCGGCTTGACCTTGCCGCATGGCCCGGCCACCAAGGGCCGGACCAAGAGGTGACGCATGGGCATTGAGGTTTTCGGCACGACCGACAGCGGGATCGACGTGCAAGCCGTCACCCTTTCGGCGGGCGACCTGACGGTGCGGGTGCTGACCCTGGGGGCGATCCTGCAATCGGTGCGGCTGGCAAGCGTGGCGCATGATCTGACGCTTGGGTCCGACCGGCTGGCCGATTACATCGGCCCGATGCGCAGCCACGGCTCGTTGATCGGGCCGGTGGTGAACCGCTTCACCAATGCCCAGGCGCCCATCGGCGGCAATATGCACCGGTTCGAGGCCAATCTTCTGGGCCAGCACACCCAGCATTCCGGGGCCTGCTGCACGCGGGCAAAGCACTGGACCATCGTTTCGGCGGACGAAGCCCAAGTCACCCTGGCGGTGGATCTTTCCCGCGGGGAAGGTGGCTTTCCCGGCAACCGTCATGTGACCTGCCGTTTTTTGGTAGAGGCGCCCGCCAGCCTGCGGATGGAAGTGACGACCACCACTGACGAGTTGACGCTGGTGAACTTTGCCAACCATTCCTACTGGAACCTGGACGGCACCCCCAACTGGGCCGGCCATTCCCTGCGGGTCGCCGCCGACCGGCGCCTGCCGACCACCGATTTCTTCGCACCCACCGGCGAGATCGCCGATGTGGCGGGCACCCCCTGGGACCTGCGCGAGGCTCGTGAAATTGCCCCCGGCGAGCCGCCCTTCGACACGAACTTCTGCCTGTCCGAGACCCGCACCGACCTGCGGGACGTGCTGTGGCTGAAGGGCCGCGGCGGGGTGACGATGACCGTGGCCACCACCGAGCCGGGCATCCAGGTTTATGATGCCCGCAGCGCCGCGCGCCCCGGCGGGCCATTCTATGAAGGCATCGCCATCGAGGCCCAGAACTGGCCCGACGCGCCGAACCATGCCGGATTTCCGTCCATCGAGGTCGGACCCGAGGCGCCTTGCATCCAGGTTACCGAATGGCGGTTTGCTAACGCTTGACTAACCTTCGACGCCGCCGACACCCGCAGCGCGGAACCATTTCACGATCTGGGCCCGTTCCTCGGGTTCGATGTAGCTGACATTGGCGGGCGGCATGGCATGGGTGATGCCGGCCTGCAGGTAGATGCGCCGTGCCTCGGTGGCGATTTCTTCGGGCGTTTCCAGCCGCACGTCCTTGGGTGGCCAGTACATGCCTTCCCAGCCCGGCTCGGCCGCGTGGCACATGGAACAGCGGCCCTGCACGATGCCCACGACGTCATCGAAACCGGGGGCGGCGGCATAGACCAGCGCCTCGGGCGACAGTTGCGCCTGCCCCTCCACCTCGGGCTCGGCCCGCATTGGGGCGGTGGAGAGCCAGGCGCAGACCAGGAACAGAAGCACGGTGACGGCCCAGGTCCAGTGCGGGTTGCCCTTGCGCGCATGCTGGGTGTTGAACCAGTGCCGGATCGTCACGCCCATCAGGAAGACGAGGCTGGCGATGATCCAGTTGTATTCGGTGGCAAAGACCAGCGGGTAGTGGTTCGACAGCATCAGGAACAGCACGGGCAGTGTCAGGTAGTTGTTGTGGGTGCTGCGCTGCTTGGCGATCTTGCCGTATTTCGGGTCGGGCTTGCGGCCAGCCTTCAGATCCTCGACCACGATCTTCTGGTTCGGGATGATGATCATGAACACGTTGGCCGACATGATCGTGGCGGTGAAGGCGCCCAGATGCAGCAGGGCCGCGCGGCCGGTGAAGACCTGGGTATAGCCCCAGGCCATGGCCACCAGCACGACAAACAGCGCCACCATCACGACGGTCTGGTTGGCATTCACGAAGGTCTTGCAGATCTGGTTGTAGGCCAGCCAGCCGAAGGCCAGCGAGGCGAGCGAGATCAGGATGGCCTGCCAGACCTTGATGTCGGCCACGCTTGGATCGACCAGATACAGGTCCGCGCCAAGGTAGTAGACCAGAACGAGCATGGTGAAGCCTGACAGCCAGGTGGCATAGCTTTCCCATTTGAACCAGGTCAGGTGGTCGGGCATCGAGGCCGGGGCGACCAGGTATTTCTGGATATGGTAGAACCCGCCGCCGTGGACCTGCCATTCCTCGCCATCGGCGCCGCTGGCCAGATTGCGGTCGCGGTACAGGCCAAGATCCAGCGCGATGAAGTAGAAGGACGACCCGATCCAGGCGATGGCGGTGATCACATGCGTCCAGCGTGCCGCGATTTCCACCCATTCCCAAAGCACGGCCCAGTCGTACATCGCGGCTCTCCTTCTGACGGGGCAAGGCTATACCGGGGGTGATTGATCTGTTAATCCGGTAAATGCCGGATCACTTTCAAACAGCCCCGGAAGATCGCAGCGCGCGCCCATGTCTTACGTGAACAACATCAAGATGTTCGTGCGTGTCTATGAATTGGGCAGCATGAGTGCGGCGGCGCGCGACCAGCGCACTTCGCCCGCCGTGGCATCGGCCCGGATCTCGGAACTGGAAAAGCACCTGGGCGTGCGCCTGTTCAACCGCACCACCCGCACTCTGCAGCCCACCGAGAACGGGCGGCTGTTCTATGACGGCGCGCGCCGCATCCTGGAATCCATCGACGAGGCCGAGGCCGCGGTGATGGATGTGACGCAGAACCCGCGTGGCACGGTCTTCGTGGCGGCGCCGCTTGGCATCGGGCGGCGGCTGATTGCGCCGGCGGTTCCGGCCTTCAAGGACGACTGGCCGCAGATCGACCTGCGATTGCGGCTGTCCGACCGCATCATCGACCTGGCGGCCGAGGGTCTGGACATGGCCTTTCATCTGGGGCTTCTGGAGGACTCGGCGTTGAAGGTGCGCCATGTCGCCGATTGCGCCCGGGTGCTGTGCGCCGCGCCGTCCTACATCGCGCAGCGCGGGATGCCCGAGGATGGGGCGGCGCTGGTGAGCGGGCGGCACGATTGCCTGAACCTGCGCTTTCCCGGCGCGCGCGAATTCCAGTGGACGCTGGCCACCCCGGACGGGCCGCGCCGGTTCGACATCACCGGTCCCTTCGAATCCGATGACGGCGATGTGCTGACCGGATGGGCGCTGGACGGGCGCGGCATCGTGATGAAACCGCTGTTCGAGGTGGCCGAGCATCTGGCAACCGGCGCGCTGGTGCCGGTGGCCACCGCCACGCCGCCCTTGCCGACCCAGCTTTCGGTGCTGACCCCGCACCGGCGGCTGAAGGACCCCAAGGTGCGGCTCTTCACCGAATTCGTCATTCCGCGCATCCGCGCCGAGATGGCCGCCCGTTTGGCCATCCTGCCCGCCTGATGGCCGCGACGCTGCGCGACCGGCTGGAGGTGCAGGCGCGGGCCGAGGGCTTCGTGGCCATGGGGATCTGCGCCCCTGACGCCATTCCGCGGGCGCCCGAACGGCTGGCGCGCTGGCTGGAGGCCGGGCGGCACGGTCAGATGGCCTGGATGGCCGAGCGCACCCATTGGCGGGCCGACCCCGCCGCGCTGTGGCCCGAGGCGCGAAGCGTCATCATGCTGGCCGAAAGCTATGCGCCCGAGGCCGATCCGCTGGCCATACTGGACCGGCCGGACCGGGCGGCGGTGTCGGTCTATGCGCAGGGCAAGGATTACCACGACCTGGTGAAGCGGCGGCTGAAGCGCCTGGGCCGCTGGTTGATCGACGAGGCCCGGCGAGAGGGCGAGGCGGCAGGGATCAAGGTCTTTGTCGATACCGCCCCGGTGATGGAAAAGCCGCTGGCCCAGGCGGCGGGGCTGGGCTGGCAGGGCAGGCACACCAACCTGTTGTCGCGGCAGTTCGGCAACTGGGTGTTCCTGGGCGCGATCTTCACGACGCTGGACCTGCCGAAGGATGCGCCCGAGGTTCAACATTGCGGCAGCTGCACCGCCTGCCTGGACATCTGCCCCACCCGCGCCTTCCCCGCGCCCTTCCAGCTGGATGCCCGGCGCTGCATCTCTTACCTGACGATCGAACATCACGGGCCGGTGGACCCCGATCTGCGGGCGCTGATGGGCAACCGCATCTATGGCTGCGACGATTGCCTGGCGGTCTGCCCCTGGAACAAGTTCGCGGTGGCGGCGAGCGACATCGGATATGCCGCGCGGGACCCGCAGGCGCCGGCCCTGGCGGAATTGGCCGGGCTGGACGATGCCGCCTTCCGCGCACGCTTTGCCGGGTCACCCGTCAAGCGCATCGGGCGCAACCGGTTCGTGCGCAACGTGCTTTATGCCATTGGCAACTCCGGCCTGCCCGCCCTGGCCGATGCGGCCCGTCCCCTGCTGGACGACCCCGATCCCGTGGTGGCCGAGGCGGCGGGTTGGGCGCTGAGGCGGCTTGCCGCCGAAGTCTGACCCCGCTTTCGGCGGATCGTGCCAATGCAGCATAACCGGATGCTTCGCATCGAGGCGATTCGCTGCCATGCTGGGGGCCCAACCGAGAGGAGGCCATGATGTCCCGTCACCTCGCCGACCATCGCAGCCCGCCCAGGGGCACGCGCGCGAAGGAGTTCCTGCGGATCGAACGGGAGGAGCTGGGGCGGCTGTGGCAGCAGCTGTTCCGCCGCCCGGTGCCGGTGCCTGTGACCGGCCGCCGCACGGCCGAGTTCTGCCGCATCGACCGCGGCCGCAGCGCCTGAGGCGTTAACCAGGTCTTCACCAAGGCGGGGCAGGCTGGCGGCATGAGCCAGAACTCCGCCTTCCGCGAAGCCGCCCTTCCCCTTTTCCCCGCCGGGGACGAGGATGAGGCCGAAGCCGCGCCGCTGCCCGACCGGCTGCCATCGTACATCAAGGACCACCGCGCCCGGCTGCGTGCCCGCTTCATGGAGGGTGGGGCGCAGGCGATGCCGGACTACGAACTGCTGGAGCTTCTCTTGTTCCGCACCATCCCCCGGCAGGATGTCAAACCGCTGGCGCGCCTGCTGCTGGACACGTTCGGCGACCTGAACCGGGTGGTCACCGCCAGCCCCGCGCGCCTGTCCGCGGTCAAGGGCGTGGGCGAGGCGGTGGTGCAGGACCTCAAGATCCTGGAAGCCGTGGCGCAGCGCATGATGCGGGCGCGGGTCATGCACCGGCCGGTGCTGTCGTCCTGGGATGCGCTTCTGGACTATTGCCACACCGCCATGGCGCACCGGGAAACCGAACAGTTCCGCATCCTGTTCCTGGACCGCAAGAACGTGCTGATCGCAGACGAGGAACAGGCGAAGGGCACGGTGGATCATGTCCCCGTCTATCCGCGCGAGGTGGTGAAACGCGCGCTGGAGCTGAACGCCAGCGCGCTGATCCTGGTCCACAATCACCCCTCAGGCGACCCCACGCCAAGCCAGGCCGACATCTCGATGACGCTGCAGGTGCAGGAGGCGGCGCAGGTTCTGGGCATCACGCTGCACGACCATCTGATCATCGGCAAATCGCGCGAGGTCAGCTTTCGCAGCCAGGGCTACTTCTGACCTTGCCGCCGCGCCGCCTGTTTGCGGCGCCGCTGTTCGGCCACCGCCAGCTTTTCCGCATCGGCCACGTCCAGCAGGTCGGGCGTCAGCACGACCTTGCGCGCATCGAACACCGCGGGCGCCACGAACCACCAGGAGGGGAACCTTGCATAAGGCTCGTCGGATAGCTCGGCGGTCACGTTCAGCGTCACGCCAAGCTGCGCCACGAAATCGTTGACCGCCCAGACGACCAGCGGCCAGTCCGCCAGCGAATAGTCGTCCCCCGCCATCACACCGCCCGGCTTCAGCTTGGGCAGCCAGTCCACCAGGGTGCGGCCGCCTTCTTCGCCGGTATGGGCGTAGCCGTCGACATAGATGAAATCGAAGAAGGCATCGGGAAACAGGTCCAGTGCCTGATCGAAGGTCATGCGCAACAGGCGGCAGGGTGACAGCAGGCCCACCGCGGCCAACGCCTTCTTGTATTCGCGCGTGTTGTGCAGGTCGCCGTAAACATCGACGCCGAAGTAGTGGTCGAACCGGCCCGAGGCCACCATGCGCGCGGCAAAGCCGCCCGCCGCCACGCCCAGTTCGATGCCGATGTTGCCCTGCGGCGGCAGGCAGTCGGCCACCGACCAGCGCGCCTTGCCGGGGTGAACCACCGGGACCACCGGCGCCATCCGGGCCACCGCCAGGGCGCGCAGGTCGTCCTTGTGGCTCACGGCACGTCTTCCCCGTCGGCGCCTTCGTTTAGCGCGGCCTTGGCCCAGTCGCCAAGCGCGGGCTTCACCCACAGCTCGACCCGCCGGTTCAGGTGCCGGCCCGGCCCCGTCTTGTCGCAGGCGAGCGGCATCGCCTCGCCAAAGGCAAAGACGATGGGCAGGCGGTCATCCGGCAGATCGGGCGCCGCCCCGATCAGGGCCGAGCGCACCATTTCGGCCCGCTGGCGTGACAGTTCCAGGTTGGCCTCTGACGCGCCTTCACCGTCGGAAAACCCCGCCAGCACCAGCACCTCGTCGCGGAACGCCCCCGCGCCAAGAAGTCGGGCAAGGTCCAGCACGTTTTCCTGGCTTTGCGCGTCAAGCTCGGTCGAGCCGTCCTGGAAGCGGAAGGTCAGCGACACCCGGTCGGCCCCCGCCATCACGCCGACCAGCCGCTGCAGGTCGGCCAGCGTGGTTTCCTCGCCCGCGCCCTCGATGGCATTGATCAGGCGGAACCCGTCGGCGGTCATCGGCTGGCGTTCGGGGCGGCGATCCACATAGCCGGCCTCGGCCACGGCGATCTGCGCCGCGGGCGTGCCCAGAAACTCCAGGAACTCGCGCGCCAGAAGCGGCAGGCGGTGGCGCGGGGTCACGAACAGGATGGGCAGCGACAGGGGGTAATCCTCGGCCTTCACCGCCAGACGCGAGGGCAGGAGGGGAAAGCCGCAGCTGTCGGTCATCGGCAAGAGCTTGGCCGGCTCGACCGCGACCCGCCCGGTCACCGCAATGGCCCAAGGGTCCGCCGCGACGGCCAGCGCCAGCGAGGCAAGGTCAGGATGCGTGATCGCGGCCTGCACCGGCCGGCCAAGCCGGGCGGTCAGGGCGCGGCTCAGGTCGGCTTCGGGCATCAGGGCGTGAAGCACCAAGGGCATGTCCGGCCCGCCGATCTGCGCCCAGTTGTCCACCTCGCCCGACAGCACCCGCGCCAGATCGGGGGTCGAGATCGCGGGCGTCGGGTTGTCGGGCGACACGATGGTGACCAGCGCATCCAGCGCCACCGCGCGGCTTGCCAGCCCCGGCTCTGGCCCGGCGGCCAGCACCAGTTCGGCCTCGCGCGCCTTCAGCGTGGCGCGGGCCATCTCGGCCGGCTGCGCCGCAAAGCTGACATCGGCCAGCACCTGCCCGCCCGTCCGGTCGATCAGCTGCGCCGAAAAGCCGGGGCCTTCCCCGCGCTGGAAGTCATAGCCGCGTACCCTCGCGAAGGCCTCGAACAGCGGCGGCACCAGCGCCGCCCCGGCATCGGCAACGCCCACCACGCGGATCGCTGCGCGCGGCGCCACAAGGTCGGGGCAGCCCGGCCCTTCGCAGATCACCCCTTCGGCATCCACCGTCAGGGGGCCGTAATCCGTGTCGATGCGGTAGAACTCGCCATCGAAGCTTTGCAGGATGCCGGCAATGGTCAGCCCACCATCGCGCGCGACCAGCGCCACGTCCTGCGCCACGGCCGGGCGCGCAAGCAAAAGCGCGGCGAAGACCGCCGCGCGCGCCAAAGCCCGCCAGATGCCGGCACCCATTATTGCCTGCCCACCCCTCAGTTCGTGGCGGCGATCTTCACGGCGGGGGCAAGATTCTTCAACACCAGAATGTCACCCACGGCCGAACAGTCGGGCATCGCGAGGGTCAGTTCCTCGGTCGAGGTCGCGCCGGCACTTGCGGTCAGCAGTTCGCCCAGCATCTCCCGTCCGCAGGTCGATTCCATCACCGGCGCCTCGATCACGATTTCCGGGGCCGGGCCAGGGATGGACGGGAAGGTATAGACCGCCGCCTGCAGGGGCAGGGCGACCGAGGCGTCGCCCAGGACCATCATCCAGCCGCCGGTCGCGGGCTGGCCCGACACCGGCAGATGCGGTGCGCCGGCCCAGACATGGCCGGGATCGCCGTAATCCGCGCCGTTCTCGAAGGCATGAAGCTGAAACTCGTCCGGTCCCTGCCACTGCACGGCAAAGCGGCGATAGCTGGCGGCATCCGGCAGGGCGACGTTGGCCGTAGCCTGCGTTCCGTCCTCGAACAGGACCGAGACCGTGGCCTCGGGCGCCATTCCGGGCAGGGCGAGGGTCAGCTGGCCCTGTTCGCTGGTGCGGGCGGTGACGGCCAGCCCGGCATGGCGCAGGACCACCCGCTGCCCCGCATCGCAGGGCGCCGAAAGCGAAACGCCGATGGTCGCCTGCGGGCCGGCGCGCAACAGCAGGGCGCGGTCACAGGCAGAGGCCTGGCTGGGGACATGCAGGTCGGGTGCCACCAGTGCGGGCAGCGCGGTTTCCGGCCCCGGCAGCGTGGCCTGGACCGCCTCGGCCCGTGTGGGGGCGGTGCCAGCGGGGGCAGGGGACATGCCGGGCAGGGCGGGCAACGACAGCGTCATGGACATGTTGGGCATCGTCTCGGTCGCGGGCCCGGCCGCAACCTGCTGGATGTCCTGCGGCTTGGACAGCGCGCCCTGACGCGGATCGGCAAAGCGTGTCTGGACCAGCTGGCCGGCTGCCACGGCCACCCCCAGGATGGCAATCACGCGAACAAGTCGTCTGGTCCGATTCTGCATCTGCCCATCCTCCGATGGCGGTCGATGCAGAAAGAGCTAGGCCGTCAACCGGGCGGGCAGATGGCGAAATGGCGGAATGTTTCCTGATGTCAGGGCCGGAATCGGGCGGACGTGGCGCATGTCGGCCGCGCCCGTCCCTTTCCGGCCACAATCAGGCGATGCGGCCGTGACAGTGCTTGAACTTCTCGCCCGAACCGCAGGGGCAGGGATCGTTGCGGCTTGGGTTGCCCCAGGTCGAGGGGTCGCTTTCCACAAAGCCCGGCCGCGCCGTTGCCGTTGCGGCAACACCGGCACCCGCGACCGCCCCGGCCGTCTCCAGCTCGGGCTGGGGCGCCGGCGCGGCCTCGGTGGCGGCCGGCGCCGCGGCACGGGCCTGCTGCGCCATCAGTTGCGCCATCATCGCCTGCTGTTCTTCCTGCGTGATCGGCCGGATCAGCGACAGCTTCTGCGTCACGTCCTGCCGCAGCGAGTTCAGCATGGTCTCGAACAGTGCGAAGGCCTCGGTCTTGTATTCCGACAGCGGGTCGCGCTGCGCATAGCCGCGGAAGCCCACGACCGACCGCAAATGCTCCAGCCGCAGAAGGTGCTCGCGCCACTTGCCGTCGATCGACTGCAGCAGAAGCTGCTTCTCGATCTGGCGCATGGTCTCGGGCCCGAAGGCTTCCAGCTTCTCGGCGATCAGCTTGTCGCTGGCTTCGCGGATGCGTTCTTCCATCACCGCCTGGTCCACGCCCTCTTCGGCGGCCCATTCGATGATCGGCAGGTCCAGGTTCAGCCGTTCGCGCACCGCGTCGCGCAGGGCTTCGGGCTTCCACTGGTCGGCATAGGTCTTGGGCGGCATGAACTGCGCCACCGCGTCCTCGACGACCTGGTGTCGCATGTCGCCGACGATCTCCGACAGATCCTCGGCCTCCATGATCTCCATGCGCTGGCTGAAGATCGCCTTGCGCTGGTCGTTCATCACGTCGTCGAACTTCAGAAGCTGCTTGCGGATGTCGAAGTTGCGGCCTTCCACCTTGGCCTGGGCGCGTTCCAGCGACTTGTTCACCCAGGGGTGAACGATGGATTCGCCTTCCTTCATGCCCAGCTTGGACAGCACCGAATCCAGCCGCTCCGACCCGAAGATGCGCATCAGGTCGTCTTCCAGGCTCAGGAAGAACGACGACCGGCCAGGGTCGCCCTGGCGGCCAGACCGGCCGCGCAGCTGGTTGTCGATGCGGCGGCTTTCGTGGCGTTCGGTGCCCAGCACGAACAGGCCGCCGGCCTGCTTGACCTGCTCCTTCTCCTGCGCGTGTTCGGCCTCGATCCGGGCGCGAACCTCGTCGGGGTGCAGATGCGGGTCGGCGGCGATGGCCTCCAGCACCTTCAACTCGACGCTGCCGCCCAACTGGATGTCGGTGCCGCGGCCGGCCATGTTGGTGGCGATGGTCACGGCGCCAAAGCGCCCGGCCTCGGCCACGATCTTGGCTTCCTGCTCGTGCTGGCGGGCGTTCAGCACGTTATGCGCGATGCCCTCCTTCTTCAGCATGTCCGACAGGTATTCCGACTTCTCGATCGAGGTCGTCCCCACCAGGATCGGCTGGCCCTTGGCATTGGCCTCGCGGATGGTCTTGATGATGCCTTCGAACTTCTCCCGTGCGGTGCGGAAGACCTGGTCATGATCGTCCTTGCGCGCGACCGGGCGGTTGGTCGGAACCTCCACAACGCCAAGGTTGTAGATTTCCATGAACTCCTCGGCCTCGGTCACGGCGGTGCCGGTCATTCCGGCCAGCTTGCCATAAAGACGGAAGTAGTTCTGGAAGGTCACAGAGGCCAGCGTCACGTTCTCGGGCTGGATCTGCACGCCTTCCTTGGCCTCGATTGCCTGGTGCAGGCCGTCCGAAAGACGGCGGCCCCGCATCATGCGGCCGGTGAATTCGTCGATCAGCATCACCTCGCCGCC
Organism: Neotabrizicola shimadae; assembly: GCF_019623905.1. NCBI lineage: Bacteria > Pseudomonadati > Pseudomonadota > Alphaproteobacteria > Rhodobacterales > Paracoccaceae > Neotabrizicola > Neotabrizicola shimadae. The sequence continues at coordinate 3,803,854 of NZ_CP069370.1, forward strand.
GCGCACGATGTATTGCTGGTCGCGGTGGAACAGCATGTGGGCCTTCAGCGCCTGCGTGGCATGGTGCAGCAGGGTGGTCGATTCCGGATCGTACAGCGTCTGGTCTTCCGTAAGCAGGCCGGCGTTGCGGAACAGCTGCTCCACGAACTCGTTGCCCGCATCGGTCAGGGTGACGTTGCGCGCCTTTTCGTCCAGCTTGTAGTGGTCGGGCAGCAGGTTCACGATCAGCTTGTCGACCGTCGTGTACAGGTCGCTGCGGTCCTGGCTGGGGCCAGAGATGATGAGCGGCGTCCGCGCCTCGTCCACCAGGATCGAGTCGACCTCGTCCACGATCGCATAGAAATGGCCGCGCTGCGCCATCTCTTCGATCGACCCCTTCATGTTGTCGCGCAGGTAGTCGAAGCCCAGCTCGTTGTTGGTGGCATAGGTGATGTCGGCCTTGTAGGCCGCGCGCTTTTCGGCATCGGGCTGGTAGGGATAGACCACGCCGGTGGTCATGCCCAGTTGCGCATAGACCTTGCCCATCCAGTCCGCGTCGCGCTTGGCCAGATAGTCGTTGACCGTCACGACATGCACGCCCTTGCCGGCCAGCGCGTTCAGATAGGCCGGGAATGTGGCGACGAGGGTCTTGCCCTCGCCCGTGCGCATTTCCGCGATGTTGCCCTGATGCAGGAAGATGCCGCCCATCAGCTGCACGTCAAAGGCGCGCAGGCCAAGCGCCCGCTTCGCCGCCTCGCGGCAGTTGGCAAAGGCTTCGGGAAGCAGGTCATCCAGGCTTTCGCCGCCCTGCGCCCGCTTCTGCAATTCCGCTGTCTTGGCCTTGATGCCGTCGTCCGTCAGCGCCGCGTATTCCGGTTCCAGCGCGTTGATCTTTGCGACCAGCGGACGGACAGATTTGATCTTGCGGTCATTCGGGGTCCCGAAGACCTTCCGCGCAAGCGATCCAAGACCCAGCATGTTTTCTCCGCCTGGTCGTTCCTGACATGATCGTGTGAGGCATTGAACCAAGCGGCCTTGCCCGCTTTCGCCGCCTTCCATAGAAGAGCCGGGAAGGCGCCGGGCGCGCCCCGCTTCAGCGGCCGTCTCACGCGACTGCCGCGATGTAGTGGGAACACCCGGTCAAGTCAACGCCGCGCCGGGTCGCGGCCCGATCATGAGGAAGTGAGAATCATGAAACATGCCGGTCTTTGGGCGGCCCTGATGCTGTCGGCCGCCTTGGCCACGCCGGCCCTGGCCCAGGATGCCGCGCCGACCGCCGCCACCGTGGTGGCGACCGTCAACGGCACCGACATCACGCTTGGCCACATGATCGCGCTGCGCGAACGCCTGCCCGCGCAGTACCAGTCCCTGCCGGATGACGTGCTGTTCAAGGGCATCCTTGACCAGTTGGTCCAGCAGGAAGTGCTGATGGAATCGGTGGAAAACGCCATCACGCTGCGCGACGACCTGAACCTGCAGAACGACCGGCGGGGCTATCTTTCGCAGCAGGCCCTCGTGCCCGTGGTGACCGCCGCCGTTACCGAAGAGGCGATCAAGGCCGAATACGATGCGCGCATCGCCGCCATTCCGCCCGCGACCGAATACCACGCAGCCCACATCCTGGTGGACAGCGAAGAAAAGGCGAAGGAACTGAAGGCCCAACTGGATGGCGGCGCCGATTTCGCCGAACTGGCCAAGGCCAATTCCACCGACACCGGCTCGGGCGCACAAGGCGGCGACCTTGGCTGGTTCGGCACCGGCATGATGGTGAAACCCTTCGAAGATGCGGTGATCGCGGCCCAGATCGGCAAGGTCACCGATCCGGTGCAGTCCGATTTCGGCTGGCACCTGATCCTGGTGCAGGAAACCCGCCCTGCCGCCCCGCCCGCCCTGGACGAACTGCACGACGAAATCGCGCAGGATCTGGAACAGAAGGCGATCGAGGCCAAGGTCGAGGAACTGACCAAGGCCGCCAAGATCGAAAAGCACGGCGAAGGGCTTGATCCGGCCGTTCTGAAGAACACCGCTCTGATCGACCAGTAATCGCCCGCAACAGACGGCGCGCAACGGAGGGACCGATGGCACAGACCGACTGGAAAGCCGAAGCCAAGAAGCTGAAGAAGAAGGTCGACAAGCTGAAGTCCCGCCTGACGGAGGGGGCGACCGATCTGGTCGCCGCCGCCTCCGAGGCGGTGGCCAAGGCGGCCAAGCCTGTCTCTCCCCTTGCGCCCGCCGGTGGCTTCCCCGCGCTGCCCGCCATCGCCGGCGTGGAATTCGCCGCCGCCGAGGCCGGCGTGAAGTACAAGAACCGCACCGACGTCATGCTGGTGCGGCTGGCCTCCGGCACGGTGATTGCCGGGGCCTTCACCACATCCGCCACCCGTTCGGGCTGTGTGCGCGACTGCCAGGCCAAGCTCGCCGGCAAACCGGACCTTTCCGCCGGGGCCGCGATCATCGTGAATTCGGGCAATTCCAATGCCTTCACCGGCAAGGTGGGGGACGAGGCGGTCGCCGCCGTCACCGGCGGCGTGGCCTCTGCCCTTGGCATCCCGGCCGCGCGCGTGTTCTCTTCCTCTACCGGCGTCATCGGCGAACCCTTGCCGCATGACCGCATCACCGCCCGCATCCCCGACCTGGTGGCCGGGCTCTCCGGCGATGGCATCGCCATGGCCGCCAAGGCGATCATGACGACCGACACCTTCCCCAAGGGCGCCTCTGCCGAAGTGGAAGGCGAGGGCGGCCCGATCCGCATCGCCGGCATCGCCAAGGGTTCGGGCATGATCGCGCCCGACATGGCCACCATGCTGGTCTATATCTTCACCGATGCGAAGATCTCGTCCGCCACGCTGCAGAAAATGGTCTCGCGCAACGTGGGCGCGACCTTCAATTCGATCACCGTGGACAGCGACACCTCCACCTCCGACACGCTGCTTGTCGCCGCCACCGGCCAAAGCCCGGCGGCCGAGGTGAAGGGCGCCACGGCCCGCGCCTTCGAAAAGGCCCTGGCCGGCGTGATGCGCGACCTTGCGCTGCAGGTCGTGCGCGATGGCGAGGGCGCGACGAAACTGGTCGAGGTGCGCGTCACCGGCGCCGCCAGCGACGAAGACGCCGCCAAGGTCGCCTTCGCCATCGCCAACTCGCCGCTGGTCAAGACCGCCATCGCCGGCGAAGACCCGAACTGGGGCCGCATCGTCATGGCCGTGGGCAAATCCGGCGCCCAGGCCGACCGCGACCGCCTGACCATCCGCCTGGGCGACATCGTCCTGGCCCGCAACGGCTGGCGCGACCCGTCCTACACCGAAGAGGCGGGCGCTGCCTACATGAAGCAGGCGGAACTGGTCATCGCCGTGGACCTGGGCCTCGGCAAGTCCAGCCGCACGGTCTGGACCTGCGACTTGACCCACGCCTACATCGAGATCAACGCCGACTACCGGTCGTGACCGCGCGATGAAGGTCGTCCTTGTCGCTGCTGTCGCGCTTGTCGATCCCGACGGCCGCGTGCTTCTGGCACAGCGGCCCGAGGGCAAGTCGCTGGCCGGCCTGTGGGAGTTTCCGGGCGGCAAGGTCGAACCGGGCGAATCGCCCGAAACCGCCCTGATCCGCGAGCTGCAGGAAGAACTGGGGATCGAGACGAAATCCAGCTGCCTCGCGCCCCTGACCTTCGCCAGCCACGGCTACGACGACTTCCACCTGCTCATGCCGTTGTTCGTCTGCCGCCGGTGGGAGGGAATCGCCCATGGCCGCGAGGGCCAGGCCCTGGCCTGGGTGCCCCCCAACCGTCTGCGCGACTATCCCATGCCCCCCGCAGACCTGCCCCTGATCCCGATTCTGCGCGACTGGCTGTGAGTCGCGCGCAAATCGCGCGACAGAAATACACAATTAAGACAAATTGGTGATGGAAATCTGTCCAGCGCGAGATATTGTTTATCCAGTGTCAAAGGGGGGATTGACAGATGCTCAGGACCATCACGCTTGGAAGCTGTGTCTCAGTGCAGGGGGTGGTCGTCGGCCAACTGGCCGATGGCAAGGTGATCGTGCGTGTCGATGAACGCAACTTCGTGGGCTATCCGGTGCCGACCGTCGCGCGGGCGAACTAGGCGCAGGCAGCCATCCGGGGGACGGAAAAAGGCCGGGCAATCGCCCGGCCTCTTCATTTCCTGCGACGCGCGCGTCAGGTCAGCTTGCGCTGGACCTCCTCGCGCTCGAAGATTTCGATGACATCGCCTTCGCGCACGTCTTCGTACCGCTCGAACGCCATGCCGCATTCCTGGCCCGAGATGACTTCCTTCACCTCGTCCTTGAACCGCTTCAGCGTCTTCAGCGTGCCCTCGTGGATCACCACGTTGTCGCGCAGCAGGCGCACGCCGGCCGACCGCCGCGCCACGCCCTCGGTGACCAGGCAGCCCGCGACATTGCCCACGCCGGTGATGCGGAAGACCTGAAGGATCTTCGCATAGCCGATGAAGTTCTCGCGCACCTCGGCCTTCAACAGACCCGAGGCCGCCTGGCGGATGTCGTCGATCAGGTCGTAGATGATCGAGTAATACCGGATCTCCACGCCCTTCTGCTGGGCCGAGGCCCGGGCGGTGGCATTGGCCCGCACGTTGAAGCCGATGATCGGCGCGTTTGAGGCTTCCGCAAGGATCACGTCCGAATCGGTGATCGCGCCCACGCCGGAATGCAGGATACGCACCCGCACCTCGTCGTTGCCGACCTTCTCCAGCGCCTGCACGATGGCTTCCGCCGAACCCTGCACGTCCGCCTTCACCAGAACGGGCAGTTCCGCCACGCTCAGGTCGGCCTTGGCCTTCGCCATCAGCTGTTCCAGCGTCGTCGCGGCGCCCGCTGCCGCGCGCTTGTCGCGCGTGGTCTTGACGCGGTAGTCCACGATCTCGCGTGCCTGCGCCTCGGTCGCCACCACGTTCAGCGTGTCGCCCGCCTGCGGCGTGCCGGTCAGGCCCAGGACTTCCACCGGAACCGAAGGCCCGGCCTCGTCCACGCGGTCGCCCAGGTCGTTGACCAGAGCACGCACCTTGCCCCACTGCTCGCCCACGACGAAGATGTCGCCGCGCTTCAGCGTGCCGTTCTGCACCAGAACCGTCGCCACCGGGCCGCGGCCCACGTCCAGCTTGGCTTCGATCACTGCGCCCTGCGCCGGACGATCCGGGTTGGCGCGCAGTTCCAGGATTTCGGCCTGAAGCAGGATCGCTTCCAGCAGCTCGTCCAGGCCCTTGCCGGTCTTGGCCGAAACCTCGACATCCTGCACGTCGCCCGACATCGCCTCGACGACGATCTCGTGCTGCAGAAGATCGGTCCGCACCTTCTGCGGGTTCGCATCCGGCTTGTCGACCTTGTTGATCGCGATGATCATCGGCACCTTGGCGGCCTTGGCGTGGTTGATCGCCTCCACCGTCTGCGGCATCACCGCGTCATCGGCGGCCACCACCAGCACCACGATATCCGTCACCTGCGCGCCACGGGCCCGCATCGAGGTAAAGGCCGCGTGGCCCGGCGTGTCCAGGAAGGTGATCTGCTGGCCAGAGGCCGTCGTCACCTGATAGGCGCCGATGTGCTGGGTGATCCCGCCCGCTTCGCCCGAAACCACGCTGGTCTTGCGGATCGCGTCCAGAAGGCTGGTCTTGCCATGGTCGACGTGACCCATGATCGTCACCACCGGCGGACGCGGCAGCAGATCCTCGTCCTTGTCGACATCGGTCGCGATCACCTGTTCTACGTCCGAATCCGAAACGCGCACGGCGCGGTGACCGAATTCCTCGATCACCAGTTCCGCGGTGTCGGCGTCGATCGACTGGTTCATGGTGACCATCATGCCCATCTTCATGAGCACCTTCACCACGTCCGCAGCGCGTTCCGCCATGCGGTTCGCCAGTTCGCTGACGACGATCGTTTCGGGAAGCTGCACGTCGCGCACCTGCTTTTCGGCCTTCTGGCCGAACCCAAGCGCTTTCTGGCGCGCCTTCTCCTGCTTGCGCTTCATCGCGGCAAGCGACCGCTGGCGGCCGCCCTCGTCCGAGATTGCGTCCGAAAGCGTCAGCTTGCCGGCGCGGCGACCTTCATCGCCCCGCTTGGACCCGCGGTCGCGTTCGGCGGCGCGGTCGTCGCGCTCGCGGTCGGTCTTGCGCGGGCTCAGGCCGGGCCGCGCTGCCGCGGTGCGGTCCTCGCCCGGCACAGCCGCGGCCGGTTCCGCCGCCGCCGCCGGGGCGGCGCGGTCGGTCTTGCGGGCTGCGGGCTTGGCCACGGGCGCCTCGGGCTCGGGTGCGGCCGGCTGGCGGCGCTGCGTGCCCAGAACGTCGGCCTTGCGCGCGGCAGCCGCGGCAACCTTGGCCTCGGCGGCTTCACGCGCCGCGCGGGCCTCTTCCTCGGCCTTCAGCCGCAGAGCCTCTTCGCGGGCGCGCTCTTCGCGCTCCTTCGCCTCCATCTCCTCACGGCGACGCTGGCGGTCTTCCTCGCGCTGGCGCTCTTCCTCGGCCCGGCGGGCGTTGTCTTCATGCTCGCGCGCCTTTGCGGCTCGCAGGGCAGCCAGACGGCGCTCCATCTCGGCATCGGAAATCCCGGCGGGGCGACGCGAAGGGTCGCCCGTGTTCGAGGACGAGGACGCCGCACCACCCGCAGCCGGCTTGGCCGCAGGCACGACGACGCGCTTGCGCTTGGTTTCCACCACCACGGCATGGGTCCGGCCGTGGCTGAAGCTCTGCTTCACCTGGCCCGGACGGGCCGTGCCACCACCAAGGCCAAGGGGTTTCTTGCCGTCTTTGTCCGTCATGCGTCCTTCGTATCCTTCCCGGCGGTCCTGCCGCCGACGCGGCCGGGTTCCTGCGCCATGCGCAGTCCGGCCAGCCGCGCCGCTTCCTCTACAACACGGACAGTGAGTCCGCCAGCGGCGAGCGCCGCGTGTATTGCACGTTCCCGTCCGAAGGACAAACCCAATTCCCGCGCGGTCATGCAGGCAATGAACGAGTCTTCATCCCCGGGGGGATGAAGCTTCGCCTTGCCGCGTTCAGACCCGTCGGAGGCCTGGACCAGGACGACAGCTTCGCCCTTCACCAGCCAGTCCTTCACTTTCTCGTAACCGCAGACCGCGCCGCCGGCCTTGCGGGCCATCGACACCAGGTCCACCACCCGGCGGGCGAGGATATCCTCGACCAGATCGGTCAGCCCCTCGGGCGCCTTCACCGGCTGTCGCGCGGCCCGGGCAAACAGCCCCTTCGCCGCGGCCTTCTCGATCGCCGCCCGGTCAGCCGAGACCCAGATGCCCCGGCCCGGCAGCCGCCCCAACACGTCAGGCACAACCATGCCGTCCGGCCCGATCACGAAACGGATCAGCCCGGCCTTCGGCCCGCTCGCGCCCGTGACAATGCACTTGCGCTCCGGCCCGTCGCGGTCATCGGTTGCGCCGCCGCGCGTCATGGGGCCATTCCAGGGCCATCAGGCCCCGGCCTCCTCTTCCTCTTCCGCGGCCTCTTCGGCCCCGGCGTCCATTTCCGTCGGATCGACCCAGCCCAGCATGACGCGCGCGGTCATGATCATGGTCTGCGCCTCGTCCAGGCTCACGTCGAACTTCTCCAGAAGGCCCTCGTCCTTCTTGCGCTGGCCGTTTTCCGTGGTCCAGCCGCCGGCCAGCTCCCAGTCGGCGCAGGTGGCAAAGTCTTCCAGCGTCTTGATGCCGTCCTTGGCCAGCACCACCAGCATCGGCGGGGTCAGGCCCTCGAACTCGACCAGGCTTTCCTCGATGCCCAGGGCGCGCGCCTCTTCCAGCGCCTTGCGGTTCTGCTCGTCCAGATAGTCGCGGGCGCGGGCCTGCAGTTCCGCGGCCGTGCCCTCGTCGAAGCCGTCGATGGACAAAAGCTCGTCCACATCGACATAGGCCACTTCTTCCAGGTTGGTGAACCCTTCCGAAACAAGCAGTTGCGCCATCATCTCGTCCACGTCCAGCGTGTCCATGAACAGCTGGGTCCGCTCGGCGAACTCGGCCTGGCGGCGCTGGCTTTCCTCGGCCTCGGTCATGATGTCGATGTCCAGCGCTGTCAGCTGGCTCGCCAGACGCACGTTCTGGCCGCGCCGGCCGATGGCCAGCGACAGCTGCTCGTCCGGCACCACGACCTCGATCTTGCCCGCCTCTTCGTCGAACACGACCTTCGACACTTCCGCCGGCTGCAGCGCGTTCACCAGGAACGTGGCGATGTCCTGGTTCCACGGGATGATGTCGATCTTCTCGCCCTGCAGCTCGTTCACCACGGCCTGCACGCGGCTGCCGCGCATACCGACGCAGGCGCCCACCGGGTCGATCGAATTGTCATAGGAAATCACCGCGATCTTCGCGCGCGACCCCGGATCGCGGGCCACGGCCTTGATCTCGATGATGCCGTCATAGATTTCCGGCACTTCCATCTTGAACAGCTCAGCCATGAACTGCGGGTCGGTGCGCGACAGGAAGACCTGCGGCCCCCGCGCCTCGCGCCGGACATCCTTGATATAGCAGCGGATACGGTCGCCGATGCGATAGCTTTCGCGCGGCAGCTTCTCGTTGCGCCGCAGGATGCCTTCGCCCCGGCCGATGTCGACGATGACGTTGCCGTATTCCTCGCGCTTGACCTGGCCGTTGATGATGCTGCCCTTGCGGTCCTTGAACTCGTCATACTGACGGTCGCGTTCCGCCTCGCGCACCTTCTGCAGGATCACCTGCTTGGCCGATTGCGCGGCAATCCGGCCCAGGTCCACCGGCGGCACCTCGTCCACGATCTCGTCGCCGATCTGCGGGTCCGCCAGATAGGCCTTGGCCTGCTTCACCGTCATCTGGGCGTGGTGATTCTCCACCGCCTCGTCCTCGACCACCGTGCGCACGCGGGCAAAGGTCGCCCGCCCGGTCTTGCGGTCGATCTTCACGCGGATGTCCATCTCGCTGCCGTAGCGGCTCTTCGCGGCGCGGGCGAGGCTGTCCTCCATGGCCTGGATCACCAGATCCGGGTCGATCATCTTTTCGCGCGCCACCGCTTCGGCGGTCTGCAGCAGCTCAAGCTGGTTGGCAGAGGTAATGGCCATCGGTCTCTCCCAGGCTCTCAGTGTTTGGTCGGGGCGGGATCGTCCTCGCCACCGTCTTCGTCATCTTCGATCGCGTCGAACTCGCCCTCGGCGGGCTCGGCCACCTTCTTCTGGCGCAGCATCTCGGCGATCAGCTCGTCCGTCAGCACCAGCTTGGCGTCCGACAGCCAGTCGAACTTCAGCCCGATGGTCACATCGGTGCCCTGGTCCTCGATCTCGATCAGCACCTCGTCGCCCTCGACGCCCATCAGCCCGCCCTTGAACCGGCGGCGACCGTCGATCATCTCGCTGGTCTCGATCCGGGCTTCCCAGCCCTTCCAGATCTCGAAATCCTTCAGCCGGGTCAGCGGCCGGTCGATCCCCGGCGACGACACTTCCAGCGTGTAGTTTTCCTCGATCGGGTCCTCCACATCCAGCACGGCCGAAACCGCGGTGGAAATGTCGCCGCAATCGTCCACGCTGATGCCGCCCTCGGGCCGGTCGGCCATGATCTGCAGCACCCTCGCCTTGCCGCCGCCGCCCATCAGGCGGATGCGGATCAATTCGAATCCCAGCCCCTCGATCACCGGGCCGACAATGCCGGCCAGGCGTTGATCAATGGCAGTCTTGGCAACAAGGTCGGACATGACACCCCGAAAACGAAAAAGCGGACCCACCGGCCCGCCTGTGCATCCCGGTAGCTTCGGGTTTGGACCCCGAAGCCGCTGTTGATGGCCATATAGGCAGGCCGGGCCGAGTCTGCAAGGGAAAAGGGCGTATCAGCGCGCCCTACAGAACCGGCGCCCGGTCGATCCGCGACAGGGGCTCGTTCACCTCCAGCACCAGCCCGCGAATCCCGGTCACCCCGAAACCTGCCAGCCGGGCGCTGTGCATCGTCAGATAGGCCTCTGCCTCGGCGCGGCTGGCAAAACCATAGATGCCCCCGGCGATGCCCTTCTCCCGGTCCTCGGTCCAGTACTTGAACAGGAACCCCGGCTCCTGCGCGATGGACATCGCCAGCCCCTCGAAGGCCGCCGCCATCTCGTCCCCCCAGGGCCCCGGATGCGGAAAATCCACCTGTACCAGCGTCACGGCCATACCTGTCTCCCCATCTTGCCAAGGCAATCTACGGTCAGGCGACAAGCAAACGCAACCAAGGGGCTCAAAATCCGCGAGCCCCAAAAACATGTATTTGATTCGCAGGATTATTCTGCATGATCGCTTGGCCCGGGATCTTGTCCGGGGGTACAGCTCTGTGGGGGGCAATTTGGCGACTCAAAGCATTACGCTCGACGGCTCGACGTCTTTTTCAGCCTTTGGTGACAATTTCACCTGGGACAACGGTCTCATAAACCGCGTCAGCATAGGTTTCGATACGACGACCGAAAACAACACGCTGAATGCCACGTTCAGCGGGTCGGCGTGGCGCATCCGGCACCTTAGCCTTTACGACAACACGTCGTTCAACTTTAACGTGAATCTGACAGACACCAACGACGGCGTCTCTCGCCAGATTGACCGGCTGCAACTCCCCGATGGCGGCGGCACGGCAACGCTCACCCTCTTCAACTCCAGAGTTCGCTATATCGAGGGCGGCGCCGACGCGAATGTCACTCTGAACCTCGGCAACCAATCCACCCGTCACATCGGCCTCTGGGATGCCGCCCAGACCACGGTGCGCATGGGAAGCGGCAACGTCGATGCCATGTTCCTCGGTTATGGCACGAACAATGTGACCCTCGGCGTCGGCTACATCAATCTGCTGGAATTCTCGGACGGCTCGGTGAACACGATCACCGACAACGGGACGGGCAGCGAAGACTCGAACTTTGGCGCGATCCGCGTCAACGAAGCCACCAACAATTTCACGTTCCGCGCCGGCGGCGATCTGATCAGCCTCGGCCGGTCCACCAGCACGGTGAACCTGCTGGATGGGTACTATGGCGCCATCACCTCGTATTCCGGCACCAACACCATCACCGTCGGCGCCAATGCCGAGGTGCGCAGCATAGGCTTCTCGGGCGGCGTCGATATCGTGACAGTGCGGGGCGGTGTCGATCAGATCCAGCTTGGTGCCAACAACGACACGCTGAACGTACTCGGCTCGGCACAGGCCTATGTCGGTCAGGCGCTTCTGGGCGATGGCAACAACACCATAACCATGACCAGCGGTTCGATCGGCAGCGCCCGCGCCTATGGGGGCAATGACACCGTCACCCTAACCGGCGCCGACATCGGTTCGCTCGACCTCGGGTCGGGAACCAACAGGCTCACCGTCAATGCCGGGGCGCAGGTGGGCGAGTTTAGGGCCGACGGCAACGAAACCGTTACGCTCAACGGGGACGGCCGCATCCTTGTGATCAAGATGGATGGCGGCACCAATGTGCTGAAGTCGGACACCGGCTTCATCGAATCCTTCGTGTCCTACGAGGCGCGCAACACGCTGACCATCGGGTCGGGCGGCATTGGCGAGATTCTCATCATGGGCTCGGCCGCCGCGCAGACCGTCACCGCCTCGGGCTGGGTCGGCTCGCTTCAGGTCTACGCCGGCAGCTTTGCAACGGTCGCGGCGACAACGGTGAAACTGGGCGTAGACGGGGCGGGCTATATCCAGACGTCCAAGGGCAACGACATCATCACCACCGGAACCGGGTCGGTGGATGGCATAAGCACCTTCGACGGCGCCGACCGCGTGACGGTGGGGGCCGGCGGCGTTGCCGCCATCAGCACGGGCATCGGCAACGACACCGTCAACGCCGCGGGCGGGTATGTCGATGTCATCTCGACCGGAGACGGCAACGACTCGGTCACGACGGGGGCTTCGGGTGCCGGCTATGTCTCGCTCGGGGCCGGAAACGACACGGCCGTCCTGTCCGCCTTCACTGCTGCCGACACGATGATTGTCGTGGGCGGGGAAGGAACCGACACGGCCAACATGACGGGCTTCGGCGCCGCGCTGCGCGTCAGCCTGGCGCAACCGGGCCTGATCCAGAATGTCGGTGCGGCGACCGGGGTAACGACGCCGGCCCTCGGCTTCGTGGGCCTGTCCGGCATCGAGAACCTCATCGGCTCCAACTTCGGCGACTGGATCGAAGGCGGGTCGGATGCCAACCTGCTCACCGGCCTTGGCGGCAACGACACGATCTCGGGGCTGGATGGCAATGACAGCCTTCTGGGCGGGCGCGGCAACGACTCGCTGACCGGCGGCGCCGGCGTCGACCGCTTCGTCTTCGTCACCGGCGACGGTACCGACCGCGTGGCCGATTTCACGGTGGGCCAGGACCGGGTGGAACTGCGGGAAGCCAATGCGCTGGCCGATCTGACCTTCACCCAGGTCGGCGCCGATGTGCGCGTGGTGTTCGGCACCTGGACCGGCATCTTCGAAGACATGCTGGTCGCCGACCTGCGCGTCGCCTCGAACTTCCTGTTCTAGGTCAACGCCTGCCCGGCCTGCGGCAGCGCGGGCCGGGCATTTCTTAAGTCCAAGTTAATGCGGCCTCGCAAGGCATTGATTTCATTGCTATGAGCCAAGCGTCCGAGCTCGGACGCCTCAGGCGCCCCGCAGGCCGTCCATGGTCTGGACCAGGGCCTCGCTGATGCCCGGCTCCGACAGGGCATGGCCGGCCAGGGTGATGAACTTCAGGCTCGCCCGCGGCCACCCCTGCGCCAGCCGCCAGGCCGAGACCGGCGGGCAGATCAGGTCGTACCGCCCCTGGACGATGGCCGCCGGGATATGCTCGATCCGCCCCCGGTTCTTCAGGATCCAGCCGTCCTCCTTCAGGAACCCCCCGTTCAGGAAGTAATGGTTCTCCAGCCGGGCAAAGGCGCGGGCATAATCCGCCGGGCTCTCGCCCCCGAACCCGTCATGATGGACCGAGGCCAGGGCATTCTCCCAGTTGGCCCAGACCCGGCCAAACCGGGCCTCCTCCATCAGGTTCCCCGAGAAGAGCCGCCGGTGATAGGCCGCGATCAGGTCGCCCCGCTCGCCCTCGGGCACCGCGCCCTCGAACCGCGCCCAGAGGTCCGGATAGAACGCCCCCGCGCCCCCGCCATAGAACCAGTCCAGCTCGGCCTTCGTCATCAGGAAGACCCCGCGCAGCACCAGCTGCGCCACCCGGTCGGGATGACTGATCGCATAGATCAGCGCCAGCGTCGCCCCCCAGCTTCCCCCGAAGCAGATCCAGCGGTCGATCCCGAACAGGCTCCGGATCGCCTCGATGTCCCGCACCAGGTGCCAGGTCGTGTTGGCCTCCACCTCCGCATGGGGCCGCGACCGCCCGCAGCCGCGCTGGTCGAACAGCACCACCCGATAGACCGAAGGATCGAAGTACCGCCGCATCGCCGGGCTGCACCCGCCGCCCGGCCCGCCGTGCAGCACCAGCACGGGGATGCCAGAGGGGTTGCCGACCTGTTCGACATAGACCCTGTGCCCGTCGCCCACCTCGACCATCCGCTGGTCGAAGGGGTCGATCGGCGGGTAAAGGAACTCGACTGCGCGCTTTTGGCCTGATCTGTGATCCATCACGGTCCTATATAGCGAACAAAGCCTGCGCCGACAGGGCCGGAGTTTCAAGGAGTACCACATGTCCGCGACCATGGAATCGACCGGAGCCGCCACCGGAACCATCGACCCGGCCGAAGTGTCGAAGTTCGAGGCGATGGCGGCCGAGTGGTGGAACCCGAACGGCAAGTTCAAGCCGCTGCACATGCTGAACCCCTGCCGGCTGGATTACATCACCACTCAGATCGCGCTGGAGTTCGACCGCGACCTGCGCGTGCCCCGCCCGTTCCAGGGTCTGCGGCTTCTGGACATCGGCTGCGGCGGCGGCCTCTTGTCCGAACCCATGGCCCGCCTGGGAGCCGAAGTGGTGGGCGCCGACGCCGCCGCCCGCAACATCCCCGTGGCCCGGCTTCACGCCGAACAGTCTGGCCTGACCATCGACTACCGCCACACCGCCGCCGAGGATCTTGTGGCGGCAGGAGAGCGGTTCGACGTGGTCCTGAACATGGAGGTGGTGGAGCATGTCTCGGACCCGCTCACCTATCTGACGGCCTGCCATGACCTGCTGAAGCCGGGCGGCCTCATGATCTGCTCGACCCTGAACCGCAACGCGAAGAGCTTTGGCATGGCGATCATCGGCGCCGAATGGGTGATGCGCTGGCTGCCAAAGGGCACGCATGACTGGTCCAAGTTCATTACCCCTGACGAGCTTTACGACCTGTTGCGTCGTGCCGGGATGGAGCCCGTGGACCGCAAGGGCATGGTCTTCAATCCGCTGAGTTGGACCTGGAGCCTGTCGCCACGGGACCTTTCGGTGAACTACGTCACCGCTAGCCGCCGCCCCGCCTGATCGCGCCCTTGCCCGCGCGGCGCTGCCCGTGCTTATCTTCCGCCGCTGTTCCGGGGAGGGGATGATGCACCTGACACGCCGCGCTGCCTTGGCGCTATTTGCCGGATTGCCTGCGCTGTCCACTGTGCTGTCCGCACAGGAGGCTCCGCCGCCGGTGCTGCGCGACTGGTATCGTCTGATCCTGGAACTGGTGCGCCATACCGCGACCTATTCTCCGCCGGTGGCGAGCCGCGCCTTCGCCTATGTCGGCGTGACCGCCTTCGAGGCGGTGGCGGGCGGCGATCCTGCGCTGAACTCGCTGGCCGGCCAGTTGAACGGCCTGACGCCGCTGCCCGCCCGTGATCCGGCCCTGGCCTATGACGAGGCCCTGGTGTTGAATGCCGCCCTGGAAGCGGCGGTGCTTTCCTTCTTTGGCAACACCGGCCCTTCCGGCCAGCAGGCCATGACGCGGATGGCCGAGCGCAAGCGGCAGCGTCTGTCCGAAGGCAAGGACACCGGGCTTGTCGCCCGCAGCGTGACTCAGGGCAAGGCGGTGTCCGACCACATTCTGGCCTGGTCGCAATCGGATGGCGGCGCCGTCGTCGAGAACATGGGATTTCCCTACGAATACACTCCTCAGAAGGGGCCGCAGTACTGGGTGCCAACCAGCACCATCCGCCAGCAGCAGGCTCCGCTGCTGCCGAACTGGGGGAACAACCGCACCTTCGCCATGCCGAACGGCGCCACGTGCGCGCTGACCGCCCCGCCCGAATACAGCGAAGATCCCGGCTCGGATTTCTATGCCGAGGCGATGGAAGTCTACGAAACCGTGAAATCCGTCACGCCGGAACAGAAGGCCATCGCGCGGTTCTGGTCCGATGACCCGATGCTTTCGCCCACGCCGCCCGGACACTGGGTGTCGATCGCTTGCCAGATTCTCGAAGCCCAGGGTCAGCCAGAATCGCGCTGTGCCGAGGTTCTGGCCTTGCTTGGCATTGCGGTTGCCGATGGCTTCATCGGCTGCTGGCAGGCCAAGTACGAATACGATCTTGTCCGTCCGGTGACCTATATCAAGCGGGTGATCGACCCGAACTGGGAGCCCTTGCTGATCACCCCACCCTTTCCTGAATATCCAAGCGGCCACAGCACGCAGTCGGGTGCCGCGGCCGAGATCCTGACGGCGGTGTTCGGCCCCGGCTTTGCCTTCTCGGATGAGACGCATGTCGATGATGGCATCCCGGCGCGCGACTTCCCCGATTTCTGGGCGGCGGCGGACGAGGCGGCAATGTCCCGCCTTTACGGTGGCATTCACTACCGTGCCGCCATCGAACGTGGTCTGGAGCAGGGGCGCTGCATCGGCGCTTACACGGCCGCCTTGAAGACCCGGGTAGCGTGATGCGGGGGATCTTTGCCGCTGTAGCGCTGGCTGCCACGCCTGCGCTGGCCGAAGGGCCGGTTGTGCCGCGCTTCGTGGAGGAAACCGCCAGTTCGGGGCTGGACTCGGTCTACGACGGTGAGTGGGAGTACATGGTCGGCGGCGGTGTTGCGGCCTTCGACTGTTCGGGCGACGGGTTGCCGGAGCTGTTCACGGCAGGCGGGGCGGCGAAGGCCGCTCTGTTCCTGAACCGCAGCGAAAAGGGCGGTGCCTTGCGGTTCGAGAAGGCCGAGGCGGGTGTCGAGACCGAGGGGGCAACCGGGGCCTATCCTCTGGATGTCGACGGTGACGGGATCACGGACCTTGCCATCCTGCGGGTGGGCGAGAACCTTTTGATGCGGGGGCTTGGCGATTGCCGGTTCGAGCGGGCGAACGAGGCCTGGGGCTTCGACGGCGGCGATGCCTGGCACACGGCCTTTTCGGCGACCTGGGAGACGGGTGCGGACTGGCCCACGCTGGCCGTAGGCACCTACATCGACCGGACCCAGGAAGACTTTCCCTGGGGCAACTGCACGACCAACTGGCTGATCCGGCCGGAGCCGGGGGCAAGGCGCTTTGCGGCGGGCGAGGCGCTGGAGCCGGGGTTCTGCGCGCTGTCCATGCTCTTCACCGACTGGAACCGGTCGGGGGCGCAGGCGCTGCGGGTGACCAATGACCGGGAGTATTACAAGGGCGGGCAGGAGCAGCTGTGGGAGGTGCTGCCGGGCGCGCCAGCGCGGCTGTTCACCGAGGCGGATGGCTGGGCGCGGCTGAGGGTCTGGGGGATGGGCATCGCTTCGGCGGACCTGGATGGCGATACCTACCCCGAGTATTTCCTGACCTCGATGGCCGACAGCAAGCTGCAGGTGCTGAAGGCAGGGCCGGGCAAGCCCGCCTATGCCGACGTGGCCTTCAAGCGGGGGGTGACAGCGCACCGGCCCTATACGGGCGGCGACCTGCGTCCCTCGACCGGGTGGCACGCCCAGTTCGAGGACGTGAACAACGATTGCCGGGCGGATCTGTTCGTGGCCAAGGGGAATGTCTGGGAGATGCCGGACTTTGCCGAGAAGGACCCGAACAACCTGCTTCTCCAGCGGGAGGATGGGAGTTTCGAGGAGGCCGGTGACCGGGCCGGGGTGGCAAGCCTGCTGACCGGGCGCGGCGGGGCCGTGGTGGACCTGAACGCCGACGGGGCGCTGGACCTGGTGGTGGTGAACCGCTTTGCCCCGGCCCAGGTCTGGCGGAACATGGGCGAGGGGCTGGGGCATTGGGTGGCCTTGAAGCCGCTGATGCCGGGGGCCAACCGGGATGCCATCGGGGGCTGGATCGAGGTCAGGGCCGGGGAGATGGTGACCCGGCGGGAGCTGACCGTGGGGGGCGGCCATGTCAGCGGGCAGCTGGTGCCCTGGCATTTCGGGCTGGCGGACCATGAGGAGGCCGAGGTCCGGGTGATCTGGCCGGACGGGACCGAGGGGCCCTGGCAGAAGGTGGCGGCCGATGGGGTCTGGGTCCTGAGCCCCGGTGCGGAGCCTGTGGCCTGGGTGCCGTGAGCGTCCGAGCTCGGACGCTACCTTCGACATAATGAAATCAATGGGTTGCCGGCGCGGATTAACTTGGACTTAAGGATTGTCCGGGGGAATGCCACGGTCGCATGGGTTTGTGAGCCTGGGTGAACCCCTGCCTACGGTGGTCGCGTGCTTTGGCAGTTGTGGCCGATAGGCGCCGCGCAAGTGACAAGGCCCCGGCTGGTGCCGGGGCCAGGGGGGGAAGGCCGAGGCCCCGGCCTGCGCCGGGGCGTGGGGGGGTCAGGCCTGCGCCGCGACCGGGCTGGCCTGGGGTGCGGCGGGTTGGGGGACGCGCTGGTTCAGGAGGCCCCAGAGGAAGCCGTTGGTGACCGACTGCACGCCGAGCGTGGCGAGGACCACGGCGAGGGCGGCGGGGCGGGCGATGGTGCCGGGATCGAGGTCGCCGAAGCCGGCCCGCGCCCAGGCGGTGACGGCGGCCAGCGCCACGGTGACACCGAGGATCAGGAAGGCAGCGCCGTAGCGGCAGGCGACATCTACCGTAAGCCAGTTGCGGAGACGTTCAAACCGGGCCGAGGTCGGCAGAAGCTCGAACCGGACGGCGAAGAGCCGGGCGAGGACGTGGAACCAGACAAGCTGGAAGCCGGTCAGCACCAGGGCCGAGGCGAGGATGAGCGAGGCCGTGTCGAAGCGCGCGCCGAACAGCGTGACCGGGCCGGCCAGAAGGGCGACGAAGGCGGCGAGGCCCGTGCCCAGAAGGGCAAGACCGGGGAAGAGGAACAGCGAGAAGGGCGCGAAGGTCAGCAGGAGCTTCAGGTGGCGCCAGCCGTCGCGCCAGCTTTTCAGGTGCGGCGGGCGCGAGCGGCCATCCTTGGACAGGGTGGTCGGCACTTCCTCGATCCGCAGGCCCGAGAGGGTGGAGCGGATCACCATTTCCGAGGCGAATTCCATGCCGGGCGTGTCGAGCCGCAGGTTAAGGATCGCGGCGCGGTTGAAGCCGCGCAGGCCACAGTGAAAATCGCGCACCGGGGTGCGGTAGAGCACGCGGCCGATGGTCGAGAGCACCGGGTTGCCGAGATAGCGGTGCAGCACCGGCATGGCGCCGGGGGCGATGCCGCCAGCGAAGCGGTTGCCCATCACCAGGTCTGCGCCGTCGCGCAGGCGTTCAACGAAGGCATCGAGCCGGGAGAAATCATAGCTGTCGTCGCTGTCGCCCATGATGACATAGCGGCCTTCGGCGGCAGCGATGCCGGCGCCGAGCGCCGCGCCATAGCCCTTGCGCGGCACGGGCACCACGCGGGCGCCCAGGCTTTCGGCGATGGCCTGGCTGCCATCGGTGGAGCCGTTGTCGGCGATCAGCACTTCACCGTCGATGCCGGTGCGCGACAGGAAACCCTGCGCCTTGGTGATGCAGGCCGCCAGCGTTTCCGCCTCGTTCAGGCACGGCATCAGGATGGTGAGTTCTTTCATGGCTTGCCCCAAACCCGGAATTGTTTCGGAACATGGGCGTTCCGTTGAGGCGAACTTCGCCGCCGGATGCGGCAGATCTGGGGCATGTCTTGTGTCTTTTGGTGGCCGAGCCGCCGCGGAATCCCCGGTTTTGCACGCGGCCCGCCATGATTCTGCCCCGTCTTTAGCGTTTCCATTCTGGCAATTGTTCTTCGCAATCCGGGATACGGTGGACGCGACGTGGAAGACGACCTTCTGAAACCGGGCGCGCGCTGGCGCTTCATGCCCCTGGCGATTCTGATGATCGCCCTCATCCTTGTGGCACGGGCCTTTTCGCGCCTGGGCACGGTCATGGACAGTTTCGTCCGTGGCGACAATGACGACATCATGCGGCTGATGGAGGTGCGCGACTGGCTGGCCGGGCAGGGCTGGTTCGACATGCAGCAATACCGCATCCTGCCGCCCGAGGGCGTGCCGATGCACTGGTCGCGCTATGTCGACGCCGGATTGGGGGGGCTGCTGCGGGGGCTGGAACTGGTGTTCCCGCCGGATCTGGCCGAGCGGCTGATGCTGGTGCTTTGGCCGACGCTGTTGCTGGCGATCCTGCTGCTGATCGTCGGGCGCGGGACCTGGCGGGTGCTGGGGCCGGTGGCCTCGGTTCTGGCGATGATGCTGGTCTTGCTGTGGAATCCGGTGGCCGACATCACCTTCAAGATCGGCCGGATCGACCATCACAACGTGCAGATCCTGATGATCTCGGCGATGGCCTTCGCGATGATCTGGCCGGGGCGGCCCGTGGTGCGCGGGGCGATCGCCGGGGCGGCGGTGGCCGGGTCGATGGCCGTGGGGCTGGAGGCGCTGCCGCTGTTCCTGGTGATCTGGGTGATGCTGGGGCTGCGCGCGGCCTTCGACAAGCCGGGCGCGCGGGTGTTCCTTGCGGCCTTCGGCGGGGCGATGCTGGTGCTGGCGCCGCTGCTGATGGCGGGGCAGACGGCGCCTTCGGAATGGCTGGCGCCCTATTGCGACGAGCTGGCGACGCCGGCGCTTGCGCTGGTAGCGGCGGGGGCGGCAGCGTCGATGGTGCCCGTGCTGGTGGGGAACCGGCTTTCGGCCCTGCCGATGGCCAGGGTGATGCTGGCGGTGGCTCTTGCGGGCTGCGCGATGGCGGCGCCCTTGCTGGTGCCCTGCCTTTCGGGCCCCTATGCGGCCCTGCCGGCCGAGGTGCAGCGGGCGATTTCGACCCAGATCACCGAGGCGCAGCCGGGGCTTCTTTACCTGGAGGGGCGCCCCTTCGGATATGCCATCATCATGGTTCCGGCCGTGGTGGCGGTGGCGGGCGCGGCGATCCTGCGCTGGACCGACCGGGACCGGCTGAGCGCGGCACAGCGCGATACGCTGGACCAGATGCTTGTGCTGGGCGCGATCGGGGTGCTGGCGACCTTTTCGCAGATCCGCATGATCCACATGTCGGTGCCAGCGGTTGCCTTCCTGGGCGGCTTCGTGCTGTCGCGGCTGGCGGTGGGCTGGTACCGCGGACGCAGCGGCCGGGCGGCTCTGGCCATGGTGGCGGCAATGGCGGCGACGCTGTTCATCCAGCCGGTCGCCACGGGCGTGACCGCGGTGCCCAAGCTGTTCAGCGCCGAGGCGGCGACGGGCGATCCCGCGGCCTGGGACAATGGCTGCCGCGATGCGGCGAGCCTTGCGGAGCTGGAGGCGTTGCCGCCCTCGACCGTGCTGACGACGAGCAACATGGCGGTGCCGCTGATCCTGCTGACGCAGCACAACGGCGCGACGGCCCCCTATCACCGGTCGGCCATGGGGTTCTGGAACGAGTTCTTCCCCTATCGCAGCGCCGAGAACCTGAAGAAGACGGTGCGGGACGCGGATGTGGATTACGTGGTGGTGTGCCGCGGTTCGACCTATGGCGCCTCGCTGGTGATGGCGCATGAGCTGCTGGAGGGCCGGGCGCCGGACTGGCTGGTGCCGGTGCTGCCCGAGACGCAGGCGCTGGCGGTGTTTCGGGTGGACCGTGCCGCGATGGGGGATGGCTGATGGCGTCGTTCCTGCGGTTCCTGGTGGTGGGCGGGCTGTTCAGCCTGATCTTTTCGGCCTGCAGTGCGGCGCTGATCTCCTTGGCTGGTACGCCGCCCGTGGCGACGGCGGTGGTGGTCTGGCTGGCCTGCATCCCGCCGGCCTTCTATTGCCAGCGCCGTTTCGCCTTTGGCGTGGAGCGCACGCGGCGCATGGCGTTTCCGCTTTATGCCGCAACGCAGGGGGCGAGCCTGGCGCTGGTGTCCGGGGCGTCCGCTCTGTTCGTGACGCGGGAGTTCTGGGCGGATACCGGGGTGTATCTGCTGGCCTCGGCCGCGGCGGCGGTGATGAGTTTCCTGATCGGGCGCTTCGTCACCTTCGCCCCGCCCGCACCCGCCGGTTGACAGCGGCTGGGGGCGCGGGCAGACCGGCCGGGGTGGCGGGAGAAGCGGCATGGACGACGAAGGCAAGCCGGTGAAGGCGAAGCGGGCGCAGCAGGTCTATTCGCTGCTGGTTGAAGTGGGGCGCAAGGACGGCGACGGGCTGCCCGAGGGCGCCACGGGCGCGGGCCTTCTGTGCTATGCCAGCGGCGTGGACGAGGCCGAGGCGGTGCGCGAGACGGTGGCGATCCTGCGCGAGGCGGATCTGGCGCCGCTGGAGGTGGAAGGGCTGGGGACGCTGGAAGAGCGGCTGAAGGCCGGGGAAGAGATCGACGAGGAGGAACAGGCGCTGATGGCGCGGGCGCTGGCCGAGAATTCGGTCATCGTGGCGCAGATGACGCCGTTCTACGACTGACGCGCGGCGCGGGCGCGGACTTGCGCGCGCCACAGGGTAAAGAGGCCCGCGGCCACCACGAGGCCCGCGCCGATGGCGACGTTGGGGCGCAGAACCTCGCTGAACAGCGTCAGGCCGATGGCCGAGGCAAAGACGAGCTGCAGGTAGGCGAAGGGCTGGACGGCGCTGGCTTCGGCCACGGCATAGGCCTTGATCAGGAGCCAGTGGCCCAGAACGCCCATCAGGCAGAGCGCGGCCATCCAGCCCCAGTCGGGCGCGGTCATGGGTTCCCAGTGCGTCAGGCCTAAGGGCGTGATGAGCACGGCGCCGATGATGCCTGTCCAGAAGAAGCTGACCGAGGCGGCGTCGCGCCGGGCCACGAAGCGGGTGAGCAGGCCGTAGACGGCGAAGAGCAGTGCGGCGGCGAAGGGCACCAGCGCCCAGGGCGAGAACACGCCCGAATCGGGTTGCAGGATGATGATCACGCCGAGGAAGCCCACGAGGATCGCGCTCCACCGCCGCCAGCCGACCTTTTCGCCCAGGATCGGACCGGAAAGGGCCGCGATGAGCAGGGGATAGCAGGCAAAGACCGCGTGGCTTTCGATCAGGCCGAGC
Organism: Neotabrizicola shimadae; assembly: GCF_019623905.1. Lineage (NCBI taxonomy): Bacteria > Pseudomonadati > Pseudomonadota > Alphaproteobacteria > Rhodobacterales > Paracoccaceae > Neotabrizicola > Neotabrizicola shimadae. Next base: position 3,826,008 of record NZ_CP069370.1, read on the forward strand.
CTGGTGAAGGACAGGATCAGCACGCAGATTTCGGCGATGAGGATCGCGCCGCGCGCCAGTTGCAACCAGGGAAAGGCCGAGCGGACCGAGTGCCTGAGCCCGCCGGGCTGGCGCATGGCCAGCGTGGTGACGAAGGCGGCGAAGAACCAGTAGCGGATCATCACCACCATGAAGACGTTGTAGGTGCCCGCCAGGTGACGTGACACGCCGTCCTGCGCGGCGAAGACCGCCGTGGTGGCGATCATCAGCCAGATGCCGAGACGGGTGTTCTGCTGGGTCATGGGCGCTTGCGTTCCAGCGACAGGGCGTAAAGACCCGCCGCGACCACGATGGCCGTGCCGATGGCCACGGGCAAGGCAAGGTGTTCGCCATAGATGGTGATGCCGATGATCGTGACGAAAACGATCTGGAGATAGGCGTAGGGCTGGACCCGGGCCGCCTCGGTTGCCTGGTAGCATTTGAGAAGCAGCCAGTGCGACAGGATCGACAGGGCCGAATAGATGGCGAGGAACACGGTGTCCTGCGGCGACAGCGGCTGCCAGTGCGGCAGGCCGATCACCGTCATGATGACTGCGCCGATCACGCCGGGCCAGAAGAAGGCGGGGAAGGTCGGCTCGTCCCGCGTGGTGAGCCGAGTGAGCACCGAGTAGAGCGCGAACATAAGGGCCGAGGCGAAGGGCAAGAGCGCCGGCCAGGAAAACACCCCCGCGCCGGGGCGCAGGATCACCAGCACCCCGGCCATGCCGGCGGCGACGGCCGCCCATCTTTGCCAGACGATGCGCTCGCCCAGGATCGGGCCGGAGAGCGCGACGATCAGCAGGGGGCAGATGGCGAAGACCGCATGGCTTTCGATCAGGCCGATCAGCGTATAGCCCCAGATGATGATGCAGATCTCGGCCACCAGGAGGAGCGCGCGCAGCACATGCGCGGGCAGGCGGCGCGAGCGGATGGCGGGCACGAAGCCCTCGGGCCGGCGCAGCGCCAGGAGGATCACGAAACCGGCGAAGGCCCAGTAGCGGACCATCACCACCATGAGCGTGTTGTAACTGCCCGCCAGGTGGCGCGAGAAGCCGTCCTGCGCGGCGAAGGTCGCGACGGCGGCGATCATGAGCCAGATGCCAAGCCGGGAATTGCGGCTTTGCGATACGGGCAGGGGCGCGGCCGAGGTGGTCATGTCAGCGTTCCGGTGGTCATGTGGCGCTTGCGCCCGAAGCCGGGCTGGCGGGTGACGGCGAAGCCCGATGCCGCCAGCGCGCGGCGGACATGGCCGGCGGCGGTGTAGGTGGCGAAGGTGCCGCCGGGGGCGGTGTGGGCGGCGACCTGGGCCATCAGGGCATCGGACCAGAGGTCGGGGTTCTTGGCCGGGGCGAAGCCGTCCAGATACCAGGCATCGGCGCGGCCCGCCCAGGCGGGCAGGGTTTCGCGCGCATCGCCCAGGATGATTTCGGCTTCGATGCCCGGCAGGGACAGGCGGGTTTCGCCCCGGCTCCACTGGTCGAGGAAGGGGGCGGCCACGGCTTCGGCCTCGGGGAAGGCGGCCAGCGCGCGGGCGATGTCGGCGGCGGGAAGGGGGAAGGCCTCGAACGAGGTGTAGCGGATCGTGCCGGGCGCCGGGCTGGCGGCGCGGGAGATGAGGGTGGCCATCAGGTTGAGGCCGGTGCCGAACCCAAGTTCGGCGATGTGGAAGCTGTCGCGGAAGCGGGCGGGCAGGTGGTTGCCGGCAAGGAAGACGTGGCGCGTCTCGTCCAGGCCGCCGGCCAGCGAGAAATAGGGGTCGTCGAACCGGGTCGAGACGGGGATGGTTCCGTCGCGCCAGGTCAGAGCGGTCTGGTCGGGTGTGGACATCTGGCCTAAGCCGAGGGGGAGCGGGCGACGTATGGGCAAGGGGGCCGGGAATGGCAAGAGTGGATGTCACGGTGCGGGGCGGCGGCATCTTCGGGCTGTCGGTCGCCTGGGCCTGCCTGCGGCGCGGGGCGCGGGTTCGGCTGGTCGAGACCGCGCGGATCGGGGCGGGGGCGAGCGGTGGGGTGGTGGGGGCGCTGTCGCCCTTTGCGCCCGGCCGGTGGGACGAGGTGAAGGCGTTCCAGCTGGAGGCGCTGGAGCAGGCGCCGGCCTGGTGGAGCGAGGTGGCGGCGGTGTCTGGGCTGGCCACGGGCTATGGCCGGGTGGGGCGGCTGCAACCCTTGGCCGACGAGGCCGCTTTGGCGGCGGCGCGGGTGGCGGGCGAGGCGGCGGAGCGGCACTGGGGGCCGGGGATGTGGCGGCTGGTGCCGGCGACGGGGGCGGCCTGGGAGCCTGCCAGTGCTTCGGGCTGGCTGGTGGAGGACCGGCTGTCGGCCCGGCTGCACCCGCGGCTGGCGGGGGCGGCGCTGGCGGGGGCCCTTCAGGCGATGGGGGGCGAGTTGGTGCTGGGCGAGGCGGAGGATGAGGGCGCGGTGGTCTGGGCCACGGGGGCGGCTGGGCTGGCGGCGCTGTCGGCCGACCTGGGGCGCGAGGTGGGGCGCGGGGTGAAGGGGCAGGCGGTGCGGCTGGCCTTCGTGGCCGGTGACGGGGCGCCGCAGCTTTACGCGGGCGGGCTGCACCTGGTGGCCCATGTGGACGGGACGGTGGCGGTGGGCTCGACCTCGGAGACCGAATGGGAGGGCGAGGGGCCGGACGCGCTGGCCGAGGGGCTGGTGGCCCGCGCAGTGGCGGCGGTGCCGGCGCTGGCGGGGGCGGCGGTGGCGGAGCGGTGGGCGGGCATCCGGCCCAGGGCGCGGAGCCGGGCGCCGATGCTGGGGGCCTGGCCGGGGCGGCCGGGGCACTGGGTGGCCAACGGGGGGTTCAAGATCGGCTTCGGGGTGGCGCCGCTGGTGGGCGAGGTGATGGCCGAGCTGGTGCTGGAGGGGCGGGACCGGGTGCCCGCGCCACTGCGGGTGGAGGCGTCCTTATAGGCGTCCGAGCTCGGACGCCATTGTGGTGTGGGCAATATCAATGGCTTGCGCGCGCCGATTCAGGTTTCGTTAACCGATGACCTAATCGCGCTTGCGCAGCGGTGCGCCGGCGAGGCGGGCGCCGAGCGCGTTGTAGATGGGTGGGTTGCGCAGCACGGTGGGCAGGATCAGCGCCCCGGCGCAGGCGGCAAGCATGGGCAGGAGCATCGCCACGTTGGCCGTCATCTCGGTCACGATGACGATGGCGGTCAGGGGCGCGCGGACCGAGCCGGCGAAGAAGGCGGCCATGCCGACGACGGCGAAGCCTTCCGGCGTGATGTCCAGGCCGGGCAGCAGGACCGACAGGCCGTGCCCGATCCAGAGGCCGATGAGGGCGCCGAGCGCCAGCATGGGTGCGAGCAGGCCGCCGGGCGTGCCGGCCGAGAAGGAGACGGCCCCGAGGAGGAAGCGGATCGCGATCAGCGCGGGCAGGGCGGCGAGGCCGACGTGGCCGTCGATGGCGGCCTGCGAGAGACTGTCGCCGCCCCCGACCACGGCGGGCAGGAACCAGGCCAGCGCGCCGACGGCGGCACCGATCAGCGCGGCACGGGCGACGGGGGGCAGCGGCAGGCGGGCGGCGATGTCCTGCGTGGCGAGGATGGTCTGGTTGTAGGCGACGGCGATCAGGCCCAGGACCATGCCGAAGGCCAGGTAGATGCCGCTGATGAGCGGCTGGTCGGGCAGGTCAACGGTGATGTTCAGCGCCGGGACGTTGCCGAGCATTAGCCGGCTGACGAGGATCGAGGCGGACGAGGCCATCAGCGCGGCGATGGCGAGGCGGTTTTCGAAGCGGCGGACGAGTTCTTCGAGCACGAAGATCGCCCCGGCGATGGGGGCGTTGAAGGCGGCGGCGAGGCCGGCGCCGGCGCAGGCGGCGGTGAGCAGGCTGCGCTCGACCACGGCGCGGCGGAAGACGAGGGTGGTCAGGTGGGCGATTCCCGCGCCCATCTGGACGCAGGGGCCTTCGCGGCCAAGGGCGAGGCCGCCGCCGATGGCGAGGATGCCGCCGAAGAACTTGACCGGCACGAGGCGCAGGCCTGCGGGGGGCAGGCGGCCATCGACCACGGCCTCGACATGGGGGATGCCGCTGCCGGCGGCGGTCTGGGCGAAGCGCAGGACGAGCCAGGCGGCGAGCGCAGCGCAGGTGGCGGAAAAGGCGGCCATGAGGGCGGGCCCGGCATATGCGGCGGGGCCGTTCAGGTGGACCACGAACCAGGTGAGCAGTGTGTCGCGCAGGGCGCTGGCATGGTGCAGGCCCATGAGGAACAGCGAGACGATGGCGCCGGTGACGGTGCCGCCGAGGCCCGCGAGCAGGGCGAGCGCCGCAAGCGCGCGGGGTGAGTCTTCTGGGCGCTTTGCTTCGGTCACTGGAACACCGGCAGGATCAGCGGGGCGAGGAGGGCGGTTGCCACGGCGTTCAGCACCATGCCAAGGCCCGCGAAGGCGCCGGCGGTCGGGTTCACCTGAAGCGCGCGGGCGGTGCCGATGCCGTGGCTGGTGACGCCAAGCGCAAAGCCGCGGGCGCGCCAGTCGGTCAGGCGCAGGAGGTTCAGGAGCGGCGTGGCGAGGATCGCCCCGGTGATGCCGGTGAGGATGGCCAGAACGGCGGCAAGGGTGGGCGAGCCGCCGATGTGTTCGGCCACGCCGATGGCCACCGGGGCGGTGGCGGATTTCGGGGCGAGCGAGGCCAGCAGGGTGCCGTCGATGCCGAAGGCGCGGGCGAGGCCGAGGGTGACGAGCATCGCGGTCAGCGAGCCGGCCAGAAGCGCCGCGCCCACCGGCAGGATGGCGCGACGTAGCCGGCCGAGGTTGTCATAGAGCGGCAGGGCCAGGCAGACGATGGCGGGGCCGAGCAGGAAGTGAACGAACTGCGCGCCTTCGAAATAGGTGGCATAGGGCGTGCCGGAGAGATGCAGGACGATGCCGAGGATCACCACCGAGATCAGCACCGGGTTGGCGAAGGGCGAGCGGCCCGAGGCGCGGAAGATCGCATCGGCCAGGGCATAGGCGGCCAGCGTGGCAGTGAGCCAGAGAAGCGGGCCGCGGGAGAGATAGCTCCAGATTTCGGTGAATTCACTCATCGCGCGACCCCGAAAGCCGGGCGACAGCGGTGAAGGTCAGTGCGCCGACGGAGATGGCCGCAGCGGTCGAGCCGAGGAAGATCACCACCAGCGCCCCGGCATGGGAGGCGAGCGCGGACAGGTGGCCAATGACGCCCACGCCCGCGGGCACGAAGAGGAGGGCAAGGTTGCCGAGAATGCTTTGGGCGACGGGGCGCACGATGTCGCGCAGGCGGGGGAAGGCCGAAAGGCCGGTGGCGAGCAGGACGAGCCCGATCACCGGGCCGGGGACCGGCATGCCACTGAGGCGGGAGAGGATCTCGCCCGCCATCTGGCAGAGCAGAATGGCCAGGATGGCATGGATCATGTGGGGCCTTCGGAGGGAGCGGTGCTTGGCAATACGGTGCTTGGTGAAACGGCGCGGCGGAAGGTGAGGGAGGTGGGGCGGTCGTGGCCCGGATGCGCCGTGCGGCCGGTTTCCTGGAAGCCGAGGGCGCGGAAGGTGGCGTGGTTTTCCGTGAGCTCGACGCGGGTTTGCAGTTCCAGCATGGGGAGGCCGAGCGCGCGGGCGCGGGTTTCGGCCGTGTCGATCAGCGCGCGGGCAAGGCCCTTGCCGCGATGGCTGCGGGCGACGGCGAGCTTGCCGATGTAGAGCGCGCCGGGCTTTACGGTCAGGAAGACGCAGGCGATGGGTGGCTGGCCGATCACCCAGACCCCGCCCTGTTGCGCCTGGGCGGCGATGTCATCTGGTGTCAGCCGGTGCATCGAGGAGGGCGGGTCGATGCGCCCGTCCATGAAGGCGAAGCTGTCCTGGATGAGTGTCAGGACGGCCGGCCAGTCGAAGGGGGCTTCGGCCCGATACGGCGTCATCTGCGGGGCAGCCCGTCGTTCAGGTGGACCCAGGGCAGCATCTCGGCGGTGTGGACGTGCAGGGTGGGTTCATAGGCTGCGGGGTCGTCGAGGCTGGCGGCGTAAAAATGCGTCTCATTGGGGAACTTGTCGGAGCGATAGGTCATCGGGCTGCCGCAGTGCGGGCAGAAGTCGCGCCAGGTGCCGGGGGAGGAGCTGTAGGTCGCCGGGGCCTCGCCTTCCCAGGTGAAGGTGCCGTCGCGGATGCCGAAAAAGCTGGTGAAGGGCGAGGAGGTGGCGCGGCGGCAGCTTTCGCAATGGCAATGCGCCTGCCAGAGCGGAGCAGACGCGATGCGGTAGCGGATGGCGCCGCAGAGGCAGCGGCCGGTGATGGGCGGGGTCAGGGGCATGGCGCGGTCCTTTTGCGGAAGGAAAGCGCGGCGACGGGGGCGGATCAAGGGGCTTGTCAACGGTGGGCTGGGATGCCCAGGCGGCAGATGCCCAAGATGTTGTGGATAACGCGCGGGCAACGGCCATATGCGGGGCGGGGGCGTTGACTCGGGCCGCCATTGGCCAGACCATGCGGGGTCTGATCCATCCGAGTCGAGGATTCCTTGCGCTTTACCCGGCTGCGCCTGAACGGCTTCAAGAGCTTTGTGGACCCCACGGATCTGATCATCCATGAGGGCCTGACCGGCGTTGTGGGGCCGAACGGCTGTGGCAAGTCGAACCTTCTGGAGGCGCTGCGTTGGGTGATGGGCGAGAACCGGCCCACGGCGATGCGCGGCGGCGGCATGGAGGATGTGATCTTCGCCGGGGCTGCGACGCGCGGCGCGCGGCATTTCGCGGAAGTGGCGCTGGTGATCGACAATGCCGAGCGGCTGGCGCCGCCGGGATTCAACGATGCCGACACGATCGAGATCGTGCGGCGGATCACGCGGGATGCGGGGTCGGCCTACAAGGCGAACCAGAGGGAAGTGCGGGCGCGGGACGTGCAGATGCTGTTCGCCGATGCCTCCACCGGGTCGCACTCGCCCGCGCTGGTGCGGCAGGGGCAGATTTCGGAGCTGATCAACGCCAAGCCCAAGGCGCGGCGGCGGATTCTGGAAGAGGCGGCAGGGATTTCGGGCCTTTATGCGCGGCGGCACGAGGCCGAGCTGAAACTTTCCGGTGCCGAACAGAACCTGACGCGGGTGGATGACGTTCTGGAAGGGCTGGCAGGACAGCTGGCCACCCTGCAGCGGCAGGCGCGGGCGGCGGCGCGGTATCGCGAGATCGGCGAGGAACTGCGCCGGGCCGAGGGGATGCTGCTGTGGCGGCGCTGGCGCGAGGCGGAAGCCGCGCGGGAAGAGGCCGAGCGGCACCTGCGCGAGCGGCTGGTGGCGGCGGGGCAGGCCGAGGCGGCGGCGCGGGCGGCGGGCAAGGCGCGGGAGGAGCGCGAGGCGGTCTTGCCGCGGCTGCGCGAGGAAGAGGCGATTGCGGCAGCGGTCTTGCAGCGGCTGGTCGTGCAGCGGGATCAACTGGGCGAGGCCGAGGCGCGGGCGCAGGAGAAGATTGCCACGCTGCGCGGCCGGATTGCTCAACTGGGCCGCGACATCGAGCGCGAGGCCGGGCTGAACCGCGATGCGGGCGAGACGATCCAGCGGCTGGACTGGGAGATCGAGCAATTGCTGCGCGCCCATGACGGCCACGACGAGCGGCTGGCCGAGGCGGTAGAGGCGGCGCGCGAGGCCGGCGCGGCGCTGGCCGAGCGAGAGGCGCTGATGAGCGAGGCGACCGAGGATGCGGCGCGGCTGGCGGCGCGGCACCAGTCGGCGCAGCGGCTGGTGGCCGAGGTCCGCGTCAGCGTGGAGCGCGCCGAGGGCGAGGCGGCGCGGGCGCGCGAGACGGTCGAGACGGCGGAAGAGGCACTGGAGCGGGCCGGCGAGGCGATGGAAGCCGCGGGCGAGGCGCGCGAGGCGGCGGCGGATCTGGCCGAGCGGGCCGAGTCGGCGCTGGAAGAGGCCGAGGCTGCGCGGGCGGCAACGCAGGGGCGCGAAAGCGAGGCGCGGGCGGCGCGGTCCTCGGCTGAGGGCGAGGCCAATGCTCTGCGCGCCGAGGTGGCGGCCCTGGCGCGGCTGGTGGAGCGGGAATCGGGTGCGGGGCACCAGATGCTGGACCGCCTGACCGTCAGCCCCGGCTGGGAAAAGGCGCTTGGCGCGGCGCTTGGCGACGATCTGCGGGCGGCGGAGGTCACCGAAGGCTCGGGCTGGGTGGCGCTACCGGGGTATACGGCGGTGGAGCCGCTGCCCGAGGGTGTGGAGCCGCTGTCGACGCATGTGACGGCGCCGCCGGCGCTGGCGCGGCGGCTTGCGCTGATCGGCGTGGTCGGGCGCGACCGGGGGGCCGCGTTGCAGGCGGCCCTGCGGCCGGGGCAAAGGCTGGTATCTCGCGAGGGCGACCTGTGGCGGTGGGACGGGTTCCGCGCCGGGGCGGAGGATGCTCCATCCGCGGCGGCGCTGCGCTTGCAGCAGTTGAACCGGCTGGTGCAACTGAAGCGCGATCTGGAGGATGTGGCGGCGCGGGCCGAAGGGGCGCGGCGGGCGCATGAGGCGCTGACCGCCCGGCTGGGGCAGTTGGCCGAGGCCGACCGGATGGCGCGCGAGGCGCGTCGGGCCGCGGATGCGCGCGTGACCGAAGCAGACCGGGCGCTGTCGCGCGCCGAGGCCGACCGCTCGATTGCCGGGGGCAAGCTGGAAGCCGCACGCATGGCGGTGGCGCGGTTCGAGGACGAGGCGGTTTCGGCCCGGGTGCGGCTGGAGCAGGCCGAGGCGGGCATGGCGGAACTGCCGGACCTGGACGCGGCGCGGGGCGCGGTGGAGACGGCGCGCATCGCGGTGGAGGCGGCGCGGATCGCCATGATCTCGCGCCGGTCGGCGCAGGACGAATTGCGGCGCGAGGGCGAGGCGCGGGTGCGGCGCCGGCAGGAGGCGATGAAGGAGCTGTCGGGCTGGAAGCACCGGCTGGAGACGGCGGAGAAGCGGGCCGAGGAACTGGGTCAGCGCCGCGAGGAGGCCGAGGCGGAGCTGGACGAGGCAATGGCCGCGCCGGAAGAGATTGCCATCAAGCGCGAGGAACTGTCCGAGGCGATTGCCGGGGCCGAAGCGCGGCGGGCGAAGGCTCAGGATGCGCTGTCGGCGGCGGAGGGCGCGCTGCGGGCGGCGCAGGAGGCCGAGCGCGAGGCGGAACGGGCCGGGTCCGAGGCGCGGGAGGCCCGGGCACGGGCCGAGGCGCGGGCGGAAGCGGCGCGCGAAGCGGTGGCGGTGACGGCGGAGCGCATCGCCGAGGCGACCGAGATGGCGCCGGCGGATCTGCTGGCGAGCCTGAAGGCCGACCCCGACAAGATGCCGGATGCCGAGGTGCTGGATACCGAGGTGGCGCGGCTGAAGCGGCAGCGTGAGGCGCTTGGCGCTGTGAACCTGCGGGCCGAGGAGGATGCAAAGGCGGTGTCGGAGGAGCACGGCACGCTGGCGCAGGAGAAGGCCGACCTTGAGGAGGCGATCCGCAAGCTGCGTCAGGGCATCGCGGGCCTGAACCGCGAGGGGCGCGAGCGGCTGCTGACGGCCTTTGAACAGGTGAACGCCAATTTCGGCACGCTGTTCACCCATCTGTTCGGCGGGGGCGAGGCGCGGCTGGTGCTGGTGGAATCGGACGATCCGCTGGAGGCAGGGCTGGAGATCATGGCGCAGCCGCCGGGCAAGAAGCTGTCCACGCTGTCGCTTCTGTCCGGGGGCGAGCAGACGCTGACGGCGCTGGCGCTGATCTTTGGCGTGTTCCTGGCCAACCCCGCGCCGATCTGCGTGCTGGACGAGGTGGACGCGCCGCTGGACGACGCCAACGTGACGCGGTTCTGCGACCTGATGGACGAGATGACGCGGCGCACCGAGACGCGGTTCCTGGTGATCACGCACCATGCCGTGACCATGGCGCGGATGGATCGCCTCTTTGGCGTGACCATGGCCGAGCAGGGGGTTAGCCAATTGGTGAGCGTGGACCTGAAGCGGGCCGAGGCGATGGTGGCCTGACCCGGCGGTGGCTTGTGAGTATTTGGGCAAAGAGGAAGCGAGGGGTTCGCTTTTTCGGATGGCCCCGCTAGATGGGGTCTGACCCGAGGAGGCGCCGATGCTGCACGATCCCCTGTTCATTCTGGCCGCTGTGGCCTGTCTGGTGGTGCTGGCCATCCTGATGGTTGGCGTGGGCGGTTTCGCCAAGGGCGGGGAGTTCAACCGGAAGCACGCCAACCGGCTGATGCGCTATCGCATCGCGGCCCAGGCGGTGGCGGTGGCGCTGATCGTGCTGTTCGCCTGGCTGCACAGCAGGGGGTAAGGGATGGTCGTTCTTTCGAAGATCTACACGCGGACCGGCGATGCCGGGGAGACGGCGCTTGGCAACGGGGCGCGGGTGCCGAAGCATTCGGCGCGGGTCAGCGCCTATGGCACGGTGGACGAGACCAATGCCACGGTGGGCCTGGCGCGGCTGGAAGCGGCGGGTGAGATGGACGAGGCGTTGAAGCGGGTGTCGAACGACCTGTTCGACCTGGGCGCCGACCTCTGCACCCCCGACATGGAGAAGGATGCCGAGCTGCCCTATACGCCCCTGCGGATGGTGGCGGCTCAGGTGGACCGGCTGGAGCGTGAGATCGACGCGATGAACACGCGGCTGACGCCTTTGCGCAGCTTTGTGCTGCCGGGCGGGACAAGGCTGGCGGCGCAGTTGCACCTGTGCCGCACGGTCTGCCGGCGGGCCGAGCGGCTGGTGGTGGAACTGGCCGGGCAGGAGGCGGTGAACCCCGAGGCGGTGCGCTATCTGAACCGGCTGTCGGACTGGTTCTTCGTGGCGGGCCGCATCGCCAACGACGATGGCAAGGCCGATGTGCTGTGGGTGCCGGGCGCGAACCGCTGAGGGCCTGCTGATCGGCGGGTGCGATCAAAACGCGGCGTCCCGCCGCTGAATCGGGTCGCTTTTGGTCTGTATCATGGGGGCGTCTTTCGCTAGGACGTTGCCCGAGAGCTTGAACCGGCCCCGGTCCGTTGGCGCGGAGGGGCCCCTCTGACATGGGAGAAGGCCGCCGATGAAGGTGCTCGTGCCTGTGAAGCGGGTGATCGACTACAACGTGAAGGTTCGCGTGAAGGCGGACGGCAGCGGGGTCGACCTGGCAAACGTGAAGATGTCAATGAACCCCTTTGACGAGATTGCCGTGGAAGAGGCGATCCGGCTGAAGGAGAAGGGCATCGCGACCGAGATCGTCGTGGTCTCGATCGGCGTGAAGCAGTCGCAGGAGACGCTGCGCACGGCCCTGGCGATGGGCGCGGACCGCGCGATCCTGATCGAAGCGGCGTCGGACGTGCACCAGGACATCGAGCCGCTGGCGGTGGCGAAACTTCTGGCGGCCGTGGTCAAGGAAGAGCAGCCGGGACTTGTTCTGGCCGGCAAGCAGGCCATCGACAACGACATGAACGCGACGGGGCAGATGCTTTCGGCGCTTCTGGGTTGGGCGCAGGGCACCTTCTGTTCGGAAGTCGCCATTGCCGACGGCGCGGCGACCGTGACGCGGGAAGTGGACGGCGGGCTGCAGGTCATCAAGGTGAGCCTGCCCGCGGTTCTGACCGTGGACCTGCGGCTGAACGAGCCGCGCTATGCCAGCCTGCCGAACATCATGAAGGCCAAGTCGAAGCCCCTGGCGGCAAAGACGGCGGCCGACTACGGCGTGGACGTGACGCCGCGTCTGACCGTGGTGAAGACGGTGGAGCCGGCGGGCCGCAAGGCCGGGGTGAAGGTTGGCTCGGTGGATGAGCTGATCGCGAAACTCAAGGATGAGGCGGGGGTGATCTGATGGCCGTTCTTCTTCTTGCCGATGTGAACGAGGGCCAGCTGGCGACCGACCAGGTGGCCAAGACCGTGGCCGCCGTGAAGGGGCTGGGCGAGGTGCATGTGCTGGTGGCCGGCCAGGGCGGCGATGCCGCGGCGGCCGAAGCGGCCAAGCTGGATGGCGTGGCCAAGGTGCTGTTCGCGGGCGACCATGCCTATTGCCATGGTCTGGCGGAATCCACCGCGGCGCTGGTCGTCTCGCTGGCGCCTGCTTACGAGCATATCTGCGGCGCGGCGACGGCGTTCAACAAGAACGTCATGCCCCGCGTGGCGGCGCTGCTGGACGTGATGGTGATCTCGGACGTGACCGCGGTGGTGGACGGGTCCACCTTCGACCGGCCGATCTATGCGGGCAACGCGATCCAGACCGTGACGTCGGCCGATGCGAAGAAGGTCTTCACCGTGCGGACCGCGGCCTATACCGCGGTGGGCATGGGCGGCGCGGCGCCGGTCGAGGCGGTGTCGGGCCCGGTGGCGGAAGGCTCTTCCTGGGTCGAGGACCGCGTGGCGGCGAGCGACCGCCCGGAACTGACCAGCGCGAAGATCGTGGTGTCTGGCGGGCGCGGCGTGGGGTCGAAGGAAAGCTTCGATCTGATCGAGGGCCTGGCCGACAAGCTGGGCGCTGCCGTTGGTGCGAGCCGCGCGGCGGTGGATTCGGGCTATGCGCCGAACGATTGGCAGGTGGGCCAGACCGGCAAGGTGGTGGCGCCGCAGCTTTATGTGGCGGTCGGCATCTCGGGTGCGATCCAGCACCTGGCGGGGATGAAGGACAGCAAGGTGATCGTCGCGATCAACAAGGACGAGGAGGCGCCGATCTTCCAGGTGGCCGACTATGGCCTGGTGGGCGACCTGTTCACCCTGGTGCCGGAACTGACCAGCAAGCTGTAAGGCTTGTCGCAGTATCGGATCGGGGCGCCCATCGGGCGCCCCGTTTGCATTTCAGGCGGTGAGCATGGGAGCCAGCGCCTCGGCGATGCGGCGGTGGTCGGCGGGGCCGGGAACCGTGGCGGCTGCGGTGGCGTCGAAAGGGGCGAAGGCGAGGCTAGAGAGGTCCTGCCCCGGTTGTCCAAGCCGCACGTCGATGATGCCATCGACCAGCGGGCGCAGAGCGCGGATCATCGCGGCATCGACGAACGGGGCAGTTTCCAGCGGATCGGCCGCCTGGCCTGCCGACGGGGGCGGTGCCTCGCCCAGCCACAGCAGGAACCGGCGGCCGTTCAGCCCGTTCAGGAGGCGGGCCATGCGATCCAGCCAGACAGCCTGCAATTCGCGGGCGACGGCGGCAAAGCGGGTGGGCGACCGGGCCTGCAGCACGGCGACGAGGTGCCGCGTGAAGGTGAATTCGGTGAAATCCACGTCGCGGTAGAGCGCCCGCAGATCGGCCGTGGCGGCGACGAAACGGTCGTTGCGGCGGGGATGGACCGTGTAGAAGCGGTTGGTGAGGTTCTGAGCGCCCAGCACCTGCACCACGGCGCAATCGGCGTGGCGTGCGACATCCAGCGTGTCGGGATCGTTCAGAAAAGCATCGAGGCCGCCATTCACGCAGCCAAGGTTCACCACGGCGCGGCCAAGCCGTTCCTCCAGCAGGTCGGGGAAGGGGCGGGGCACGAACTTGCCATAGACCTCGGTTCCCCCCAGCACCGCGACATAGGGCGCGTCGAGGTCGCGCCTGGGGCCGCGGAACAGGAGCCGCGAACTGCCATAGCGGCATGGAAAATAGTCAAGAGCCCCGTCACGGGGATAGGCATAGGCCATCGCACCCACCCAAGTTTCATCACACCCACGGGTCAGGCTGGCCGATTCCGGTTACCGGGGGACTAAGGTGACAATTCTACGCGTCCCGCGGCCTTGCACCCCGTGGCGGCAGGTGCCTAATGTGCAGGCGCAGAGAAACGGGGGCGATGATGGCAATCCGGACGGTGGGCGTCGTGGGCGCGGGGCAGATGGGCAATGGCATTGCCCATGTCTTTGCGCTGGCGGGCTATGACGTGCTGCTCAACGACATCGCCCAGGACAGCCTGGACCGGGCGCTGGCGACGATTGACAGGAACATCGAGCGTCAGGTGGCGCGCGGCAAGGTGAGCCCGGAGGCCAAGGCCGAGGCGATGGGGCGCATCAGCACCACGCTGATGCTGCCGGACCTGGGGCCTTCGGACCTGATCATCGAGGCCGCGACCGAGAAGGAAGTGGTGAAGCAGAAGATCTTCGACGAACTTCTGCCCTATCTGGCGCCGCAGACCATCCTGACCTCGAACACCTCGTCGATCTCGATCACCCGGCTGGCCAGCCGGACGGACCGGCCCGAGAAGTTCATGGGATTCCATTTCATGAACCCGGTGCCGGTGATGCAGCTGGTCGAGCTGATCCGCGGCATCGCCACCGACCAGCCGACCTACAACGAGCTTAAGGCGGTGGTCGAGAAGCTGGGCAAGACGGCCTCGTCTTCCGAGGACTTCCCGGCCTTCATCGTGAACCGCATCCTGATTCCGATGATCAACGAGGCGGTCTATACGCTGTACGAGGGCGTGGGGTCGGTGCAGTCGATCGACACGGCGCTGAAGCTGGGGGCCAATCACCCGATGGGGCCCTTGGAACTGGCGGATTTCATCGGGCTGGACACATGCCTGGCCATCATGAACGTGCTGTATGACGGGCTGGCGGACACCAAGTACCGACCCTGTCCGCTCTTGACCAAGTACGTCGAAGCGGGTTGGCTGGGTCGCAAGTCGCAGCGCGGGTTTTACGATTATCGGGGAGAGGCTCCGGTTCCGACGCGGTGAAGCCAGAACTGGAGCCAGCGCTGCCTTCTATCGCCCCCGCTGGCGACAACGAGCGCGCGACAATTGAAAGCCTTATCCAGCTCCACCTCTACGACATGGCCGCCGTCCACCCCTTCGCAATTCGGGACGATGGCACCTATGAATACGATCTGCTGGATCAGTTCTGGCAACATACATACCTGATCCGGGTCGCCGGTGAACTGGCGGGTTTCGCACTGGTCATCGACGGTTGCCCGATCACCGGACGGACGCCCTGCTGGTTCATGGCCGAGTTCTTTGTGCTTCGCCACCTCCGCCGCCGTTCTGTCGGAAGAGGGGCGCTGAAGGCGCTTCTGGCTTGCCACAAGGGGGCTTGGCACATTGCCTCGCAGACGACGAATCCATCCGCCGGCCGTTTCTGGTCGCGCTCGGTGGGTGCGGACAGGACAGAGTTCGCGGCGCAGTTTGATGGCGCCGACTGGACAGTCATCTCATTCGCTTCGAAGTGAACCGCTGGCGAAGGTCGCCTACTTCCCCAACGCCAGCGTCGTCTCGCGCAACCAGGCGAGGAAGCCCCGCGGGTTGCCTTCCCACTCCTTCAGCACCGAAGCCGGGATGGGCTCGCCGACATGGGGTCGTTGCGGCTTGTTCAGGGCGCGGCGGATTTCATAGAGCAAGAGGCCCTGGCGCGGTGTGTCGCCCAGCTGGTTGGCGATCTGGAAGAGCCGCGAGTTCTGGCCGGTGAAGCGGATCGGCACGATGGTCGCGCCCGAGGAGCGGACGATCTTGTGGGTGAAGACGTTCCACTCACCCTCGACGGCGGGGCCCCACCAGCCCGGCGACATGGCGACCTTCCCCGCGGGGAAGAGGATGATGGCGCCCCCGGCCTTGAGATGCTTCATCGTGTCGTCGCGCATCTGCAGGCCAAGCTCGCGGGAATTGTCCTCGTGCGGGAAGGGCACGGGGATCATGAATTCCTCGATCTCGGGGATGCCGGTCAGGAGCGAGCGGGTGAGGATCTTGAAGTCGGGCCGGCGGCGGGCGACCATTTCGCACAGGATCATGCCATCGACCAGGCCATGCGGATGGTTGGCGGCGATGACGACCGGGCCGGTGGCGGGGATGCGGGCGATTTCCTCGGGCGGGGTCTGGATGTCGATCCCCATCTGGCGGATCGCCTTGGGCCAGAAGGGCACGCCGAAGGGCGCGCCAGAGCGTTCGAACTGGCGGATGAGGTAAAGAAGCTTCGGCTTGGCCGTCAGCCATTCGATGGTGCGGATCGCGTTGGCCTTGAGCGGGTTCTTGAACGTTCCGGCATAGGACAGCCGGCGCATGTCATAGGCCCTGGCCACCGTGTGGCGGGCCGCACCGGCGTTGTCTTGCGTTGTATCTGCCTCAGTCACGCGGACGAGCCTTCCCCCCACAGCGGCCGAGATCAGTAGTCCTCGCCGAACTTGCCGGCCACCAGCGCCTGAAGCGCATCGGCGAGCTTTTCGGCTTCGGCGCCGCTGGTTTCGACCTCAATAGTGGTTCCGCGCGAGGCTGCCAACATCAAAAGCCCCATGATCGAGTCGCCAGAGACCGTCATCCCGTCTTTCGAGACCTCGGCCTTGGCGTCATGCGCCTCGACCACCTCGACAAACTTGGCGGAAGCGCGGGCGTGCAGGCCCTTTTCGTTCACGATGCGGAAGCTGCGGGCGATGGTCGTCGTCAAGGTTCAGTCACCTCCGCCGAGATCGAGGCTGTTGATGTATTTGCGTCCCGCATCCAGCGCGGCCGCGACGGCATCACGGACGGGCAGGTCGCGGGATTTGGCCAGCTTGATCAGCATCGGCAGATTCGCGCCATAGACGATGCGCCGGCCCGAGCCGGCGCAGGCCATGAGCGAGAGGTTCGAGGGCGAGCCGCCGAACATGTCGGTCACGACCACGACGCCCTGTCCAGTGTCGACATCGTCAGCGGCGGCGCAGATCTCTTCCTGCTTGCGGGCACGGTTGTGATCGTCCTCGATGGCGATCGCGCGCATTCCGGTTTGCGGGCCAACGACATGCTCGACCGCCGCGAGGTATTCTCGTGCGAGCCCGCCATGCGCGACGATCACGATGCCGATCAAGGACCGCCTGCCCCCGCCTTCGCCGCCGGCAATGCTGCTGCGCGGCGTTCCAGTTCCCGGTGACGTTTTGACACCGGCCAGCCGGCTTCTGCAAGCGCCTTGCCCATCTCTTCCGCAACGGCAACGCTGCGGTGTTGCCCGCCGGTACACCCGAAGCCGATGGTCAGATGTGCCTTGCCCTCGTCCAGCTGAGCCGGGAGGAGCAAGAGCAGGAGATCGGTCACCTTGCGGATGAAGGCGGCATGGCGCGGGTCGGCGGCGATATGGGCCGCGACGGCCGGGTCGCGGCCATCGAGATTGCGCAGGGCCGGGACCCAATAGGGATTCTTCAGAAACCGGCAGTCGAAGACCATGTCCACGCCACGCGGCAGGCCGCGCTTGTAGGAAAAGCTCTGGACCGAGACGGCCAGCCGCCTGGCGCCTTGCGGTGCGAACCAGATCGCAAGTTCGGCCTTCAGGTCATGGGGCGACATTTCGGTCGTGTCGATCAGGTGATCGGCCCGCACGCGGATGGGGGCAAGAAGATCGCCCTCGCGCTCGACCCCTTCGGCGGGTGTGTCGTCGGGCGCCATCGGGTGCCGGCGGCGTGTCTCGCCATAGCGGCGGACCAGTTCGGCCGGGGCACAATCGAGATACAGCACTTCCAGCGACACGCGGGGGTCGCGGGTCAGCTCGTCGATCAGCTCGATCAGGGCGGTGGCGTTGAAGTCGCGGTTGCGCACGTCAAGACCAAGCGCGATGGGCCGGCCGATCGGCGGGCCCTCGATCAGGCGGGGAACCAGGGTGAGGGGAAGGTTGTCGATGGTTTCGTAGCCCATGTCTTCCAGCGCGGCGATAGCCGTGCTGCGCCCGGCGCCCGAGGGGCCGGTGACAAGGACGAAGCGGTGGTCCGGGCTGGCAGATTCGGTCATCCGGCGGGCTCAGGCTTGGCGGCCGCAGCGCAGATGCTGCAACAGCGAGACAACAAGATGGTCCGAGAGCGGGCCGAGGGCAAGGTCAAGCGCGATACCGTGAACTGCGAGGTGTCGTCGCGGGGGAAGTCGTTCGGTTTCGGCCTGGCCAAGGTCCACCGCCAGGACAAGTGGCGCCTCGGCCAGCGGGTCGGCGCGCAGGATGCCGATGCCCCGCGCCTCGATCAGGCCGGACAGGGCGGGGGGGCTACTGGCGATGAGGTTGCCGTCGCGCGGCTGGATGACGCACCGGTCATCGGCCACCAACCGGGCGCCAAGGGCCATCAGCCGCAGCGCGAGAGAGGATTTTCCCGCGCCGGATGGGCCCAGGATCAGGAGCCCGCGCCCCTCGATGGCGATGCAGCTGGCATGGATCGTGTCGGGGGCGGGTCCGGCGGGCGGCGGTTCGGGCGTGCCGGTCACACCGGCAGGCCCACCACAAAGCGCGCGCCGAGCGGGTCGGAGGTGGCGTCAGCCTGGGTCGGGCGGATGTTTTCTGCCCAGATCACCCCGCCATGCGCTTCAACGATCTGCTTCGAGATCGACAGGCCGAGACCCGAGTTGTTGCCGAAATGGGTTGGCGGCCGGTCCGAGTAGAAGCGCTTGAAGATCTTGGTCAGCGCCTGTTCGGGGATGCCGGGGCCGGTATCCTCTACCACCACGAGTACCCGGTTCTCGCGCTTGCGCGCCCAGACGCGGACGGCGTCGCCTTCCTCGCAGAAGGAAATGGCATTGGTGATGAGGTTGACGAAGACCTGCGCCAGCCGCGCCTCCAGCCCGCGGATGACGACCGGGTCCTGCGGGAAATCGGTGATGAGTTCGACGCCCTTCTCGCTGGCCTGCTTGCCCAGGTGTTCCGACAGGCTGGACAAGGTGCGGATGAGATTGAATTCCTCTTCCTCTTCCTTGACCAGTTCGCTGTCCAGCCGCGAGGCGTTGGAGATGTCGCTGACCAGCCGGTCCAGCCGGCGCACGTCATGTTCGATCACGTCCAGCAGCTTTTCGCGGTGTTCTTCCTTCTTGACCATGCGCAGCGAGCCGACAGCCGAGCGCAGCGAGGCGAGCGGGTTCTTGATCTCGTGCGCGACGTCGGCGGCGAACTGTTCGTTCGCGTCGATGCGGTCGTAAAGCGCGGCCACCATGCCGCGCATGGCGACGGAAAGGCGGCCGATTTCGTCGGGCCGGGCGGTCAGGTCGGGGATGCGGACGCGACCGGGCGTCATGCGGCGGGCGTCGCGGTCCCGCCCGATCTCGGCCGCGGCGGCAAGGTCGGACAGAGGGTTCGCGATGGTCGAGGCCAGAACAAGCGACAGGCCGATCGAGACGAGCAGCGCGATGACGAACATCTGCAGCACCTGTTCGCGTTCAAAGCGGACCAGGCGGTCGATCTCGCCGGCGGCGGAGGTCAGGGCGACGACGCCGGTGACTTCGCCGGCCTGCCAGACAGGCGTGGCGACCGAGAAGAGCGTGCCGCCTTCGGAATCTCGGCTGGTCCGGGCGGTGGTCTCGCCGGCCTTGGCATCCTGGAACAGCGCGGTCGCATTGGCGCGCGCATCGTATTTGACGGTGGCGATGTCGGTGGTGGAGATCAGGGACGAGACCCCGTTCCAGACGGCGTTCAGGAAATCGGTGATGACGGTTGAACGCTGGTCACCCTCGGGCTTGGCGGCCTGTTGCGCGCCGATCCCGGTGGCGACCATCTGGCCGCTCTTGTCGAAGAGAAAGACTTCGACACCCGGTCCGATGTTGGCGCCTTCAAGCGCGGAAGCCATGTCCGCCCCCGGAAGGGCGCCGGCCGAGCGGGCCGCGACGACATCGGCCAGAAGCCGTGCTTCGGTCACCAGAGCCTGTTCGCGCTGCAACACCAGGCTGTCCTTGAACGGATTGAGGAACAGCACGCCCACCACCATGACGACCAGCGCCATGAGGTTGAAGATCACGATCTTGCGGGCCAGCGGCGAACGGTTCAGCGAGACGAAGCTGCCGCGCCCCCGACGTTCTAGCAGGTCGGGATCGACGGAAACCTCGGGCGAAACCCAATCTTCGCCCAGAAGCACGTCATTGGGACGCGCATTGGCGTCCTGATCGGGTGCGGGGCGCTTTGGCCCGCCGACGGGGCGTGCATCCGGCAAAGGCATGCGAGGGGCGGCGGTCATTCTTCGTTGTAGCGATAGCCGATGCCATAAAGGGTTTCGATCGCGGAGAAATCCGGGTCGACGCTGCGCATCTTCTTGCGCAGGCGCTTGATGTGGCTGTCGATGGTGCGGTCGTCGACATAGACCTGATCATCATAGGCCACGTCCATCAGCTGGTCGCGGCTTTTCACGAAGCCCGGTCGCTGTGCCAGGGCCTGAAGCAGCATGAACTCGGTCACGGTGAGCGAGACGTCGAGCCCTTTCCAGGTGACGGAGTGGCGCAGCGGGTCCATCCGAAGGTTCCCGCGCTCCATGATCTTGTTTTCTTCGGTGACGGCGACTTCACCGGAATGAATCGCCTCCTGCCGGCGCAGCAGCGCGCGGATGCGTTCCACCAGAAGCCGTTGCGAGAAGGGCTTTTTCACATAATCGTCGGCGCCCATGCGCAGACCGAGAACCTCGTCGATCTCGTCATCTTTCGAAGTGAGGAAGATGATCGGCATCGAGGTCTTCTGGCGCAGGCGCTGGAGCAGGTCCATGCCGTCCATGCGCGGCATCTTTATGTCAAGCACCGCCATGTCCGGCATTCGGCGATTGAAGGCGTCAAGGGCGGACTGGCCGTCGTTATAGGTTTCCACCTCGAACCCTTCGGCTTCGAGGGTTATGGAAACGGACGTCAGGATGTTCCTGTCGTCATCTACCAGCGCGATGCGTGACATTCTGGTGATCCTACTGCTCAATGTGTTCTTTTTTGGGCATCTTGCGGTTTTCGGCCGACGGAATCAACCGCCCTGTGCGAATCACTGGGCCGGTGGTGCCAATCCAGCGCCAAAATCCCGAAGGAATGACTAATTTGCCTCAGTCTGTGGCGCCGGGGCCCGGGGCTGCGAAATGGTTGCGCTAAACCTGAAGTGGTTGCGCTAACTGTGCCAAAGCGTCCTGTTCCTGTGGTTTATCCGCATGTTATAGGGAAGTTGCGGATGCGCAGGACAGAGCGCATGTCGCGGGCAACCCATTGGCCCCGGTTGCCTTTCTGAATCGACTTTCGGGAGCTTGCACCATGATCACCGGCCGCGTTAACCCCGCGCAGACACTTGAGACCCAGGGCATCACGGGGCTTGGCACCGTCTATTACAACCAGATCGAGCCGGCGCTTGTGCAGGCGGCGATCGGGCGTGGCGAAGGGACCCTGGGAAAGGGCGGTGCGTTCCTGTGCACCACGGGCCAGTTCACCGGCCGCTCGCCCAAGGACAAATTCGTGGTCCGGACGCCTTCGGTGGAGGATACGGTCTGGTGGGAAAACAACGCGCCCATGGCGCCGGACGCCTTTGATCGGCTGGAAGCCGACATGCTGGCGCATATGAAGGGCCGCGAGTTCTTTGTGCAGGATTTGTATGCCGGGGCCGACCCCGTGCACCGGCTGGACGTGCGGATGGTGACGGAGCTTGCCTGGCATGGCCTGTTCATCCGCCACATGCTGCGCCGGCCCGAACGGACGGACCTGGATGGTTTCGTGCCGGAATGGACCGTCATCAACGTTCCGTCGTTCAAGGCCGACCCCAAGCGGCACGGCTGCCGCACCGAGACGGTGATTGCCCTGAACTTCGACAAGAAGCGCGTGCTGATCGCCAACACGGCCTATGCGGGCGAGAACAAGAAGTCGGTCTTCACGATCATGAACTATGTCCTGCCGGGCAAGGGCGTGATGGCGATGCACTGCTCGGCCAACCATGCCATCGGCAATCCGGTGGACGCGGCGATCTTCTTCGGGCTGTCGGGCACCGGCAAGACCACGCTGTCGGCCGACCCCTCGCGCACGCTGATCGGCGATGACGAGCACGGCTGGTCGGAGCGGGGCACCTTCAACTTCGAGGGTGGCTGCTATGCAAAGACCATCAACCTGAACCCCGAGGCAGAGCCCGAGATCTATGCCACGACCTCGAAGTTCGCGACGGTGGTCGAGAACATGGTCTTTGATCCCGAGACTCTGGAGCTGGACTTCGCAGACAACTCGCTGACGGACAACACTCGCTGTGCCTATCCGCTGGAGTACATCTCGAACGCCTCGCCGACCGGGCTGGGCGGGCATCCGAAGAACATCATCATGCTGACCTGCGATGCCTTCGGGGTGCTGCCGCCCATCGCGCGGCTGACGCCGGCGCAGGCGATGTATCACTTCCTGTCGGGCTTCACCTCGAAGGTGGCCGGGACCGAGCGGGGCATCACCGAGCCGCAGCCGACCTTCTCGACCTGCTTTGGCGCGCCGTTCATGCCGCGGCGGCCGGAGGCCTATGGCAAGCTGCTGCAGGAGAAGATCGCCAAGCACGGGGCGACCTGCTGGCTGGTGAACACCGGCTGGACGGGCGGGGCCTATGGCGAGGGCAAGCGGATGCCGATCAAGGCGACGCGGGCGCTGCTGCACGCGGCGCTGGATGGGTCGCTGAACAATGCCGAGTTCCGGAAGGACCCGAACTTCGGGTTCGAGGTTCCGGTGGCGGTGCATGACGTGGACCCGGGGCTTCTGGACCCGCGGTCGACCTGGGCGCATCCGGCGGCCTATGACAGGCAGGCCCGCAAGCTGGTGGAGATGTTTGCCGAGAATTTCGGGCAGTATGTGCCCTTCATCGACGACGACGTGAAGGCGGCGGCGATCGGCTGAGCCTGCCCTACCCGGCGTGGCCAAAGAGGCGTCCGAGCTCGGACGCCTCTTTGCATTCAAGTATATCAATGGCTTGCGCGCGCGGATTCATGGGCGGTTAACGCTGTTCCCGCCGCGGTTCGCATAGCGGATAGACTGCTTCAGCCCGTGGCGGCATTGAGGGATGGCCGGTGACGGCCTTTGCCCCTGCCTTCCCAAATGGGATTGCCTCATGTTCCTGGATGCCCGAAGCCCGATCCTTGCCCTCGCCATCCCGCCAAGCCGCACCACAGCCCTGGTGACAAGTGCTGTAGTCTGGACCCTGGCTGGCGCGGCGCTGGCCCAGGATGCGCCGGCGCCAGCGGTGGCCGGCCCTGACCAGCTGGTCTTCAGCACCACGAACATGAATCCCGCCGTCTCGCCGGGCGTGGACTTCTATCAATATGCTGTCGGCGGCTGGCTGGAGCGGGTCAAGGCGCCGGAGCGCCACGCCAGCTATGGCTTCATGGAGATCATGGGAGATGGCGTCCAGCAACAGATGAAGTCGGTGATGGCCAAGGCGGCCCGCGACGCCGCGACGGCGCCCAAGGGCAGCCCGGCACAGCAGGTGGGCACCCTGTACACCGCCTATCTGGACACGGAAGCCCGCGATGCCGCGGGCGTGACGCCGATCCAGAGCTATCTGGACACCATCGACGCGGTCGAGGATTACGACGACCTCGTGCGGCTGATGGCGGGGTTCCTGGAAAACGGCGGGCCTGGCCTGTTTGCGGTGCTGGCGCCCGACGCGGACTTCGTGGACAACCGGCGATATGTGACCTTTGCCAGCGATGGCGGCTTTGGCCTGCCACGGGGCTTTGAGGATGTGTACGAAGAGCCCGACGACGGGTTGCGTCTATTGGCCTATCGCGCCTATCTGATCGCCGTTCAGGAGATTGCGGGTCAATCCGAGGCCGAGGCGGCCCGCATCGCCGATCTGACGATCGGGATCGAGCGCAGGCTTCATGCCGCAAAACTGCGCCCGGACGAGCGGGTCGATCTGAGGGCGATGTACAACCCCGAAGCCTTGGGAGAGCTTCAGGCGCAGATCCCGCAGCTGAACTTGACGCTGCTGATGGAGAGCCTGCACCTTGACGTGCCTGAACAGGTGATCGTCACGCAGCCGCGGTATTTTCCGGCGCTGTCGGCCCTGCTGGGCGAGCTGTCGATGCAGGATATCCGCGACTATGTGCGGGTCCGCACGATCATGGCGTTTTCGCCCTATCTGACCACGGCCTTCGATGCGCCGCTGATGGGCCTGAACCAGGCGCTTGTCGGGATCAGTGTCCTGCCGCCGCAGGAGGAGCGCGCGCTGGAGCTGGTGAAGAGCCAGCTGGGCCACCCGCTCAGCCAGCTTTACGTGGAGAATTTCTTCACCGAGGCGACGCGGCAGCAGGCCATCGAGATGATCGGGCTGGTCAAGGCCACTTTCGCCGAGCGCATTCCGAGCCGGGAGTGGCTGACGCCGGAGACCCGGGCCAATGCGCTGGCCAAGCTGGACAAGCTATCCTTCAACGTCGGCTATCCCGAGGTGTGGATCGACTATTCGCAGGTTCCGGTCACGCCCGATCTTGTCGCCACGGTGGCGGCAATCTCGAAGTTCAATGCCGACAGGCTGCGCGCAAAGCTGGGCAAGCCCGTAACGCAGGATCTGTTCAACACGCCGGAGTCCTATCCGATCACCATAAACGCCGGATACAACCCGATCCGGAACGGGTTCGAAGTGCCCGCCGCGATCATCCAGGCGCCGATCTTCGACCCCGGGATGGATGCCGCTGTGAACTTCTGCAGGCTGGGCGCAGTGATCGGGCATGAGATGACGCATGGTTTCGACCGGACGGGCAAGTCGTTCGACGGCAACGGCAACATGACCAACTGGTGGCAACCGGCAGACGAGACCGCCTTCGATGCCAAGGCGCAGGGGCTGATAGACCTGGCCAACGCCTACGAGGTGATGCCGGGCCTTTCCGGCAACGGCCCGCTGGAGGTGGGCGAGAACATGGCCGACCTGGGCGGGATCACGCTGGCGCATCAGGCGTTGCAGACCTATCTGGCGGCGCATCCGGAAGAGAATGTCGTTATCGACGGTCTGACGCCCGACCAGCGCTGCTTTCTGGCCTGGTCCCAGCTGTGGGCCTGGCAGGGGCTGGATGCGGCGCTTCGGTCGGCCGTGGCGACAGACAACCATCCGCCGAACGCCTATCGCGCGGTGGCGCCGCTTCTGCACCTGGACGCCTTCTATGACGCGTTCAGCATCAAGGAAGGCGATCCGATGTGGCTGGACCCGTCACGGCGCGTGCAGGCCTGGTGACGGGAGGTCAGCCTGTAATGGCTTGGCGCACGAGGTTCAGGCCAGTGAGGACAAGGAGCACCTGCGTCCAGCGCCGGAACCTTTCGGGGTCCAGCCGGTCTTGCAAGCGGTAGCCGAGGGCGAGGCCGATGACGGCGGGCACCACGAGCGCGGCAGAGAAGGCGAGGCTGTGGACATTGGCGACGCCGGTGCGCAGATGCGCGATCAGGAGTGCCACGGCGCCGATGAGGAAGACCACGCCCTGCGCGCGGACGGCTTCGGTCTTGGGCGCGCGGATCGACAGGAGATAGACCAGAAGCGGCGGCCCCCAGATGCCCGAGATGCCGCCATAAAGCCCGCCCAGAATGCCTAGGCCCCATTCGGCGCGGGTGCGGTGGTGGATCGGCAGGGCCAGCGGCACGCCGGCGAGCTGCAGGGCGGCGAAGGCGGTGATGGGCAGGCCCAGGGTGAGCAGGAAGGTTTCCTTGGGGATGACCGTGACCAGCGGGGCCGAGACGAGGATGAAGACCACGGTGCCGATCAGGAAGCGGCGGTAGGTCATGCTGGTTTCGACGGCGGCGGGGATGCCCTGGCGGAAAGCCTGGCTGAGGTTGGTGACGAGCGTGGGCAGGATCAGCCCGGCCACGGCCATCTGCGGCGGCAGGAAGGCCGAGAAGGCCGAGACCATGATGAGCGGCATGGCGAAGCCCACCGCGCCCTTCACGAAGCCCGCGAAGAGGGTGATCGCCAGCGCAAGGGCGAAGGTTGCGGGGGCGAGCCCGCCAAGCATGTCGGTCATTCCGCTCTCCTGTCGGCGAGGTTCTAGCGGAAGGCTCGGGGGGCTGCACGGCCCTATCGGGCGCGACATTTTCATGCGCTGTGTTATATTGAGGCGAAAGGATATTGCGCTGCGGTTGCAAAGGCCGTAGGTCGTTTGCGGATGCAGAATCGAACGGAGCGCCGCCATGGCCCATGATGGACAGACCGTGACCTCGCCTCTTCTGGCCGACCTGTCGGCGCTGACCGGGGCGGCCCTTCCGCAGGTGGAAGCCCTGTTCGAGGCCGGGCGCGCCGGCCTGAAGACGAAGGTGGCTGTAGGCGGCAAGGTTTCCAATGCAGCGATGGAGGAACACCAGTTCGCGGCCCATGCGCTTGCCTGGCTTGCGACCTATGTCGAGGCGCTGCGCCAGATGCGGGCCTGGGCCGGGCGGCTGGAGGCCGAGGGTCGGTTCGGCGAGATGGAGGGCCTGATCTGCCAGATCTGCTTTGGCGAGTACCTGGCGCAGGTGGCCGGTGGCATCCCGATGAGCCAGGGCGAGGTGGCGCGGCTGTCCGACCTGGGGCTGGAATGGCGGCCGGAGGGCGCGGCGGCGGCGCTGATCGCGCGGGGCAATACCCCGGCGGCGCGGGCGCGGCTGGTCGAGCTGATGCGCGACAACCAGGGCCGGGCGACCTTCGGCGCCAGCGGTCTGGACGAAGAGCTGGAGATGATCCGCGAGCAGTTCCGCCGCTTTGCGGACGAGCGGGTGGTGCCCGAGGCGCATGACTGGCACCTGAAGGACCAGCTGATCCCGATGGAGATCATCACCGAGCTTGCCGGCATGGGCGTGTTCGGCCTGACCATCCCCGAGGAATATGGCGGGTTCGGCCTGTCGAAGGCCAGCATGGTGGTGGTGAGTGAAGAGCTTTCGCGCGGTTACATCGGCGTGGGTTCGCTGGGCACGCGGTCGGAGATTGCCGCCGAGTTGATCCTGTGCGGTGGGACCGAGGCGCAGAAGCAGCACTGGCTGCCGAAGCTGGCGAGCGGGGAAATCCTGCCGACGGCGGTGTTCACCGAGCCGAATACCGGGTCGGACCTGGGCTCGCTGCGGACACGCGCGGTGAAGGTCGGCGAGGACTGGGAGATCACGGGCAACAAGACCTGGATCACCCATGCGGCGCGGACACATGTGATGACGCTTCTGGCGCGGACCGAGCCGGAGACCACGGACTACCGGGGGCTCAGCATGTTCCTTGCCGAGAAGACCCCCGGCACCGACGAGGTGCCTTTCCCGACGCCCGGCATGACGGGCGGCGAGATCGAGGTGCTGGGCTATCGCGGCATGAAGGAATACGAGCTGGGCTTCGACGGGTTCAAGGTGAAGGGCGAGAACCTGCTGGGCGGCGTGCCGGGGCAGGGGTTCAAGCAGCTGATGCAGACCTTTGAATCCGCCCGCATCCAGACGGCGGCCCGCGCCGTGGGTGTGGCACAGTCGGCGCTGGAGGTCGGCATGAAATATGCTGAGGACCGCAAGCAGTTTGGCCGCGCGCTGATCGAGTTTCCGCGTGTGGCAGGAAAGCTTGCCATGATGGCGGTGGAGATCATGGTAGCGCGGCAGCTGACTTATTTCAGTGCATGGCAGAAGGACCATGACAAGCGTTGCGATCTGGAGGCCGGGATGGCGAAGCTGCTGGGTGCCCGTGTCGCCTGGGCGGCGGCGGACAATGCGCTGCAGATCCACGGCGGCAACGGCTTTGCGCTGGAATACCAGATCAGCCGTATCCTGTGCGATGCGCGCATCCTGAACATATTCGAGGGTGCGGCCGAGATTCAGGCGCAGGTCATCGCGCGGCGGCTGATGGATTGATCGGCGCCGATTGACCGAAGGGGGCGCGGCGCGGCAGGTTGGCCGGGATTTCCGGAGGATGCCATGCGCCTTGCCCTGATTCCCCTTGTTCTGCTTGCCCTTTCCGGCTGTGTCGCCCCCGAGGCGGAGCAGCCGCCCTATTGGTGGAAGCTGGTGTCCATCAACGGCAAGCCCTTCCCGGCGGATGTTCAGATGGCCTTCCGTGGCGAAGACGGGAAAGAGTTGATCGGCCAGGGCCCGTGCAACAGCTTTGCCGCCAAGGTCGTGACAAGGCCGTCCCCGACCGTCCGGTTCGTCAACATCACGTCGACGGAACGGGCCTGCGCGCAGCTGAGCGACGAGGTGGCCTTCTTCCAGGCGCTTGGGCAGGTGACGGGCGAGGGGGTCGGCGTGGGCTTCCTCTACCTGGTCAACGACAAGGGCTTGCGGATGGATTTCGTGCCCGGCCCCGGCCCGGCAACGCCGCCGCCGGAAGCCGAATAGGGCGGATCAGGCGCGGGCCGGGCGGCCACCCCCGCGCGACGGGCGCGGCAGGCCAAGGCGGCGGTGCAAGGTGCTGGCGGTGACGAAGGCCGCCCCCATGGCCGCCCCGCAGACGGCAAAGATGCCCGGAAGGGGCGCGACCAGCAGGACCGCCCAGGCAATGCCCGGGGTGGCGATGCCCGAGACATCACGGAAGCTGGAATAGACGGCGGCCATCTCTGTCCGCTCGGACGGCTTGACCGCCATCAGGAAGGGCAGGCCGCCGATGGTGTCGAGCACGACGAGGAAGATCGACGCAAACATCATCGCGGCGACGGCAACCCAGGGCCAGGGCGAGAAGATCGCGGCCAGAAGGAAGCCCGTGCCACACAGGGCGAAAGCGGCGCGCAGCGCGGTGCGCAGCGGCCAGCGCCGGGTAAAGCGCAGCATGAAGGGCGCGGCGAAGAGGAGCGCGTTGGAAAAGGACAGCGCGACGCCGCCCACCTTGTCGGCGATGCCCCAGTCGCCGCCGATGTTCGCCTCGACACAGTAGATCGGCAGGTAGACGACATAGACCCACCAGCCGCAGGAGCGGATCACGGCGAAGGACCAGCCGGCGATGAGGCGGGTCTGGGCGAAGAAGCGCGCCAGGTAGCCAAGCGGGTTGGGAGCGGGGCCCTTGGCGCGGCTGATCTGCTTGCCGTTGCCCATGCGCAGAATCCAGAAGGCGATCAGCAGGGCGATGGCGAAGGCGCCGGCCAGTAGGAAGGGCGCCGGGGCCCAAAGGCTGCGCAGCCAGACGCCGAGCATGGGGCCGACGGCCCAGGGAGTGGCCGAGAACAGCATCTGGGTGGATTGGCTGCGGCCGAGGCTGGCGCGGTCGATATAGTCCAGCACATAGGCGTTGAAGCAGACGAAGGTGGTGGCGGTGGCCATGGCCAGCACCGGGACGGCCAGGCTGACGCCAAGCTGCGTGCCGGTCAGCGCCAGCGACATCCCGACGAGGTACAGCGCGCAGCCGGCGGAATACATCCAGCGGCGGGGCAGGAAGCGGGTGAACCAGGGGACCATCAGTCCCCAGACGAGCGCCACGAGCCCGGCGTGGAAATAGACGGCGCTGGTGGCTTCGGCGCTGCCCATCGCCTCGTAGACCACAAGCGGCATGGCCGAGATGAGCGTACCGCGCACGGCGGCCTCGAGCCCGGCGAGCAGGGCAAAATGCTCCACCTGAGGTGTGGGGCTGTGGCGCAGGAACAGGGGGAGGTAACGGGTGGCCATGGCGAACTCGCCCAAGATTTGTGCGGGTTATGGCTTTGCTTCTTGGCCATGCCCGACATGGCGCGGCGCTTTTGCCCCTTGGGGTCGGATTCAGCCGCCCGCGGTGCGCCGCTCGATCAGGGCGAGGAGGCGGGTGCGGGCTTCCGGCAGCGGGGGCTTCGAGGTGTCGCGGGCCAGCGCGCGGGCGAGGAAATGGCCGGTGAGGGCGAGGGCCTGCGGCAGGTCGGCCGCGCTGACCGCGCCGGTGGCGAGGCCGGGGGGCAGTGGAAGCAGGCGGTCGGACCAGGTGCCGGCGGCGGCGGCAGTGACGGCGCGGCCGGTGCGGGGGCTGACGAAGGCCAGCCCTTCGGTTGCGCCGGTGACGGCGCAGGAGGTGAGGTCCAGGCCGAAGCCAAGTTCGTCCAGCAGGCCGAGTTCCCACCGGAGGTAGATCGCGGGCCAGTCCGGCAGCGTCTCCATCGCGTCCAGCAGCGTGACGGTGGCGGCGTGCAATGCGGGATGGGGATCGCGTTCGGGCAGCGCGAGGTGAAGGAGTGCGCAGGCCGAGGCGAGGCCGGCCAGCGCCAGCCGGTCGGACAGGAGCCCGGCACGCGAGCGGCGGGGTTCCACCGTGCAGGTGCCGAGGTGATCGTCCAGCCGGGCGCGCCAGGTGACGACGAGATCGGTGCCCGGTTGCAGGAGCGGCGCCATGCGCCGCGATGCGCCGCCAGGCACGACGCCGGCATGGCGACCGTGGGAGCGGGTCAGAACCTCGATGATCAGGGCGTGTTCGCCATGCGGCCGCGTGACGAGAAGGACGCCCTCGTCGCGCCATTCCATGCGGCCAGTATGGGCGCGCGCGGGGGCGGCGCAAGGGTGCGGCGCGTCAGTCGCGCAACCCGTCTTCGTCGAGGAGCGTGCGGCCCTGGCGATCCTCGACCTCGATCAGCCAGAGGTCGGGGTCGCGCGACCGGGCGCGGGCCAGGGCGGCATCGACATCGGGTTCCGCGCCTTCGGCGAGAATCACCCAGAGCCGTTCGCCGGTCATCGGGTCGAAGCTGCGCTGGAAGGCGCGGGCAGTGCCGTTCAGGGGCGCGGACTTCACAACCACAGCGCCTGCGTGATCGTCGCCGCGGCGGACGACGAAGGCGGGAATGTCGGCCAGGCGCAGGCGCGTGAGATAGGCCGAGACCCAGAGGCCGGACGTCAGGCGTGGCATGGGCAATTTTCTTCGAAGAAAATTGCAAATTCCTTCGAAGGAATTTGCCGCGGGGCGGCGGCGTCAGTCGCCATCCTTGAAGTCCAGGCCCATCTCGGAATAGCGCTCGGCCTCGTCCAGCCAGTTCGGGCGGACCTTCACCGTCAGGAACAGGTGCACCGGGCGGCCCAGGAATTCGGCGATCTCGGCGCGGGCCTGGGTGCCGATGGCCTTCAGCGTCTCGCCCTTGGCGCCGAGCACGATACCCTTGTGGCCGTCGCGGGCGACATAGACGATCTGGTCGATGCGGGCAGAACCGTCGGGGCGGTCCTCCCATTTCTCGGTTTCGACCGTCAGCTGGTAGGGCAGTTCCTCGTGCAGCCGTAGCGTCAGCTTTTCCCGCGTCATTTCGGCGGCGATCATGCGCATGGGCAGGTCGGCCAGCTGATCCTCGGGGTAGAGCCAGGGGCCTTCGGGCAGTTCGCCCGCGAGCCAGTCCTTCAGATCCTCGACGCCGTAGCCGCGTTCGGCGGAGATCATGAAGACCTTGGCGAAGGGGAAGGCCTCGCCGAATTTCTGCGCCATGGGCAGAAGGTTTTCGGCCTTGACCTTGTCGATCTTGTTGATGGCAAGGGCCACCGGACGGTCTCGGGGAAGTTCGTCCTTGAGGCGGCTGAGGATGGCGTCCACGCCTTCCGTCAGGCCGCGATGCGCCTCGACCAGCAGCACCACGATGTCGGCATCGGCGGCGCCGCCCCAGGCGGCCTTGACCATGGCGCGGTCAAGCCGGCGGCGGGGACGGAAGAGGCCCGGCGTGTCGACGAAGACGATCTGGGACTGCCCGGCCATGCAGACGCCGCGGATGCGGGCGCGGGTGGTCTGGACCTTGTGGGTGACGATCGAGACCTTGGCGCCGACCATGCGGTTCAGAAGCGTGGACTTGCCCGCATTGGGCTCGCCGATCAGCGCCACGAAACCGGCGCGGGTGGGGGAGTCGTTCTCTGTGTTCATCCTTCGCGCATTAGCGCAGGAAGCCGGTTCTGGCCAGAGGCGGCTTTGCCACGAGGCGGCGCGCGACGCTTTCGCGCCCGAGACCAGCGGCTCGGGCGCGGGTCAGCCGGGATCCGCCCCGCCCTCCAACCGCGTCAGCAGCGCCCGCGCTGCGGCCATTTCGGCCTGGCGCTTGGACCCGGCGCGGGCGGATTCGCTTTCGCCGCTGGCGAGGCGGACCTCGACGGTGAACATCGGCTGGTGGTCGGGGCCTTCGCGGCCGGTCTCGGTATAGACCGGCGGGGTCATGCCGCGCGCCTGGGCCCATTCCTGCAGCGCGGTCTTGGGGTCGCGGGCGTCGGGCTCGACCGCGTTGATGCGCCCGGACCACAGGCGCAGCACCACGGCGCGGGCGGCGTCCCAGCCCGCATCCAGGAAGACGGCGGCGATCACCGCTTCCATCGCGTCGGCCAGGAGCGCCTCTTTCCGGCGCCCGCCGGTCAGCATTTCGGACCGGCCCAGTTTCAGCACTTCGCCGAGGCCGGTTTCGCGCGCGACTTCGGCGCAGGTTTCCTTGCGGACCAGCGCGTTGAAGCGGGGGGCGAGTTGGCCTTCGGTGGCGCCCTTGTCGGCGGACATCAGCGCCTCGGCCATGGTCAGGCCAAGCACGCGGTCGCCCAGGAATTCCAGCCGCTGGTTGTCGGGCCGCTGGGGCGTGGCGATCGAGGCATGGGTGACGGCCCGAACCAGAAGCTCGGGGCGGCGGAAGTCGTGCCCGATACGGCCCGCGAAGGCCCGGAGTTCGGCCGAGAGCCTCATTCCACCTTCAGGAAGAAGCGGTCGGGGCGCCAGGTCCAGAAGTAGAGCATGGAGCGGCCGGCAGAGGAGAAGATCACCCGGTCGGCGCGGCCGATCAGATATTCCTTCGGCACGAAGCCCACGCCGCCGACGGCCTGGCTGAAGCGGCTGTCCATCGAGTTGTCGCGGTTGTCGCCCATGAAGAAGTACTGGCCTTCGGGGACGGTGAAGACATCGGTGTTGTCGGCCGACGGGCTGCCGGCATCCTCGATGTTGAGGACGTCATGCGAGATTCCCTCGGGGTGCCGCTCGGTCGGAGGCAGGGTCTCACGGAAGCGATACGAGATGCAGGTGCCGCCCTCGCCCACCGGGGCGTTGGCGCAGCGCGGCAGGTTGCCCATCGGGCCCTGGGGTTCGAACACCTCTTCGAACTGGCCATCGGGGACCTGTGGCACTTCCTGGCCGTTGATGAAGAGGATGCCGTTCTTCACCTGGACCTTGTCGCCGGGCAAGCCGATCAGGCGCTTGATGAAGTCGGACCCGTTGACCGGGTGGCGGAACACCACGATGTCGCCGCGTTCGGGTTCGGAAAAGAACAGCCGGCCGGGGATCGGGCAGATCGCGAAGGGGCAGGAATAGCGCGAATAGCCGTAGGCCATCTTGTTGACGAAGAGGAAGTCGCCGATCAGCAGCGTGTCCTTCATCGAGCCCGAAGGAATCCAGAACGGCTGGAAGAAGAGGGTGCGGAAGATGCCGGCAATGAGCAGGGCATAGACCACGGTCTTGACGGTTTCCATCAGACCGCCCTCGGACTTCTTCGCTTTTGCCATGACCTACCTGTAACCACCTGCCGCGCTTCATGCGCGGGCGGCTTGCGCAAGTCAAGGCAAGCGCGCGTGACCCGGTGCAAGCGGGCGCGCCTCGATCACCACGAAGGCCTGGGCCCAGGGATGATCGTCGGTCAGGGTGACGTGGATCAACGCTTCGTGTCCCGGCGGCGTCATGGCGGCCAGGCGTTCGGCCGCCCATCCGGTGACATGCATCACGGGTTGGCCGGTGCGAAGGTTGGTCACCGCCATGTCCTTCCACGAGATGCCCATACGCAACCCGGTGCCAAGCGCCTTTGAACAGGCCTCTTTGGCAGCCCACCGCTTGGCATAGGTGGCGGCCACGGCGCGGGGTCGGCCTTCGGCCTTGCGCTGTTCGCGTTCGGTGAAGACGCGGTTGCGGAAGCGATCACCGTGGCGGGCGAGCGTGGCCTCGATGCGTTCGATGTTGCAGAGGTCGGTGCCGATGCCAAGGATCATGGGGGGATGCGGCCCCGTTGCCGGGGCCGCCTATGTCGATCAGGCGCGGTCGCGCGTGGCCCAGGCGAAGGCCAGGGTCGCGATGCCGTTGGACAGAAGCTCGACGCCCAGCAGGAAGCCCAGGAGCCAGGTCGAGGATTCGGGGAAGTGGCGCAGGATCAGCAGACCAAGCACCAGTGAAGCGACGCCCGAGATCAGCACCGGCCAGAACAGCGGCCCGCCCTTGAGCTGGAAGCTGACGATGGACTTGGCCACGCCCGAGGCCACGAAGAGGATGGCGACCATCAGCGTCAGGGTGACGACGCTTTCCAGCGGGTTCACCAGCACCTCGATGCCCACGATGAAGGCGAGGATGCCGATGAGGATCGACCAGATGCGGCCGCCCCAGCCTTCGGCCTGGAAGGCGGCGACGACCTGAAGCACGGCATAGATGAGGAAGACCCAGCCGGCCAGAACGGTGGCCACCAGAGTGGCGGGGAAGGGGTTGAACAGGGCATAAAGCCCGGCCAGAACCGACAGGGCGCCGGCGATGATGAAGAGAAGACGCGACATGTTTGCCTCCTGGCAACGGTTTGTCAGGGGGGCAAGCTAGACCCCGCTCACCAATCCGTGAAGGCGCAACCGGAGGATGACGGTGCCGGGGCGCCATGTGCTGTGGCCCTGGGGCCACAGCACATGGCCGGTCAAAGCCCGGCGCGGGCCTCGTCCATGCGGCGGCGCATTTCTTCGATTGCGGGGCCGAGGCCGATGAAAATGGCTTCTCCCACAAGGAAATGGCCGATGTTCAGTTCCATCACCTCGGGCATGGCGGCGACGGGCGCGACGTTGTCGTAGGTCAGGCCGTGGCCGGCGTGAACCTCGAGCCCAAGGGCATGGGCGAGTTTCGCGCCGCGGCGCAGGGCGTCCAGTTCCGCCTCGGCCTCGTCCAGACGACCCTCGGCATGGAGGTCGGAGTAGTGGCCAGTGTGCAGTTCCACCACGGCGGCGCCGATCCGGGCGGAGGCCTCAATCTGGCGAGGCGTGTGGCCGATGAACATGCTGACGCGGCAGCCCGCATCGCGCAGGGGGGCGATGTAGGTGGCCAGCCGGTTCTCGTCGCCGGCCACGTCAAGCCCGCCCTCGGTTGTGCGTTCCTCGCGCCGTTCCGGCACCAGGCAGACGGCATGCGGCTTCAGCCGCAGCACGATCTCCTGCATCTCGTCGGTGGCGGCACATTCGAAGTTGAGCGGGATGCCGATGCCGGCGCGCAGGGCATCCATGTCCGCGTCGCGGATATGGCGGCGGTCTTCGCGCAGGTGGGCGGTGATGCCGTCGGCCCCCGCCGCCTCGGCCACCAGCGCGGCGCGCAGCGGGTCGGGCCAGGCCGAGCCGCGGGCGTTGCGGACGGTGGCGACGTGGTCGATGTTCACGCCAAGCCGAAGGCGGCCAAGGGGTTTCATCGGGCGGATCCTGTCTTGCACGGTTTCGCGGTCATCCTAGGGCAGCGCGCAGGGGAAGGGTATCCCATGCGTGGGGGCGGTCGCGGGGTGTGGCATCAGGCGTCGGGCGCGGTCGGGTCCACCGGCGAGGCGGCCTTGCGCTTTTCGGCGCGGGCGCGAAAGCGGGCGGCGCGGGCCTTCTGATAGGCGTGCACGGCGGGGATGGTGATGTAATAGCCGGCCAGGCCCACGAAGATGCCGATCACGGTCGAGCCGACGACATAGGGCAGGTACAGGTCGTGCAGGAAGCCGCCAAGCGCGCCCCAATGCACAGGTTCAGGCCCGAAGACGGCAAGCGAGTTGTTCCAGATCTCTTCCCCGGCATCGGCAAAGGCGCTGCCGATGGCGGCGCCGGTCAGCGGGCGATGGATGCCCAGCATCCAGTGGCCCAGCCAGATGGAGCCCACGGCGATCAGCGGTGTGGTCAGCGGGTTCGAGATGAAAGTGCCAAGCAGCCCGGCCAGAACATTGCCGCGCATCGCCCAGGCCATTCCCGCGCCAGCCAGGAACTGGAACCCGGGAATTGGCAGGCAACCGATGAACAGGCCGGCAAAGACGCCGCGGGCAACCTTGTGCGGCTGGTCGGGCAGGCGGCGCATCCGGTGATAGACATAGAGCGTGGCCCGCTTGATGCCTCCGGTGGGATAGACCATTTCGCGCATCCAGCCGGTCAAGCTGCGGGGATCGCGTCTCTTGAATACCACGGCGGGCCTGTCCTTGGGGTCCTTCCTCCTGCCGCCTGCCGAACCGGCCGGGGCTGGCGGCGGGGTTCGGCGGGGCGACACCTACCCTCTGGCATGTGGGTGGCGACAGGGCAATGACAAGCGCGGTTGCGATGCGCCAGAACACGGCGCGGCGTGGCGCGCGGAAAGACGCCCGTTGCCGGGGCGCAACGCCTGGTCCGCGGTCAGGGCTTCAGCGTCGGATCGCGGTGGCGCCCGATCTGGGCCACGTCGGTTTCGGCCTCGAGCGCTGTCATCACCTTGTGCAGGTGTTCGACGTCACGCAGGTCCACATCGACAAGCAGGCGGTAGAAATCCGGCTTGCGGTCGGTGAACTTGAGATCCGAGATGTTGGCCTTCTGCTCGCCGATCAGGGTGCAGATGCGCCCCAGAACGCCGGCATCGTTGGAAATCGTGATGTCGAGGCTGACCGTGTTCACTGCCGGGTGGCGGCCGGAATGCCAGCGCAGGTCGACCCAGCGGTTCGGCTGCTCCTCGAATTCCTCCAGCGCCGGGCAGTCGATGGTGTGAATGACCACGCCTTTGCCGCGATAGGTGATGCCCACGATGCGCTCGCCCGGCAAGGGCTGGCAGCAGGGCGCGCGGCGGAAGCTCTGGTCGGCATCAAGGCCCGCGACGGCACGCTGCGCATCGACCTCGTCGCTGGAGGCAAGCGCAAGCTCGGGATACAGCGTCTCGATCACCTTGCGCGCCGTCAGTTCGGCCGAGCCGATGCGGGCCAGCAGTTCCTGGTCGTCGCCCAGGCCAAGCGTCTTGGCAGCGGTGCGCAGCGCCTTGTCGGTGGCCTTGCGGCCGACATGGTCGAAGGCGGCACGCACCAGTTCGTGGCCAAGCTTCACGAACCGCGTGCGGTCTTCCTCGCGCAATGACCGGCGGATCGCGGCCTTGGCCCGCCCTGTGACGGCGATGTCGATCCAGCTGGCCTGCGGGCGCTGGCCCTCGGCGGTGATGATCTCGACCGACTGGCCATTCTTCAGCCGGGTCCACAACGGCACGCGGATGCCGTCGACCTTGGCCGAAACGCAGGAATTGCCGATGCGGGTGTGGATCGCATAGGCGAAATCCAGGGGCGTGGCGCCGCGTGGCAGTTGCACAACGTCACCCTTCGGGGTGAAGCAGAACACCTGGTCGGAATAGAGGTCGAGCTTCACATGCTCGATGAAGTCGTCGTTCGTGCCTTCGTCCAGCCGTTCGGTCAGCGAGGCGACCCACTTGGCCGGATCGACGGCGAAGGGGTTCCGCGAGCGGACCCCCTCCTTGTAGGACCAGTGCGCCGCCACGCCGGCCTCGGCCACTTCGTGCATCTCCTGGGTGCGGATCTGCACCTCCACGCGCTTGCCGTCGCGGCCCGAAACGGTGGTGTGGATCGACCGGTAGCCGTTCTGCTTGGGCTGGCTGATGTAATCCTTGAACCGGCCCGGCACGGCGCGCCAGCGCTGGTGGATCACGCCAAGGATGCGATAACAATCGGCGACCTCGGTACAGATGATGCGGAAGCCGTAGATGTCGGACAGGCGCGAGAAGGCGAGATCCTTCTCCTGCATCTTGCGCCAGATCGAATAGGGTTTCTTGGCGCGGCCATAAACTGCCGCCTCGATCTTCGCCTTTTCCAGCTCGTTCGTGATGTCGGCACTGATCTTGTGCACCACATCGCCGGTTTCGCGCTGCAGCGTGAGAAAGCGGCGGATGATCGAGTTGCGCGCATCGGGGTTGAGAACCTTGAAGGACAGGTCCTCCAGTTCCTCGCGCATCCACTGCATCCCCATGCGGCCGGCCAGCGGCGCGAAGATCTCCATCGTCTCGCGCGCCTTCTGGGCCTGCTTTTCCGGCGACATGCTCTTGATTGTGCGCATGTTGTGCAGCCGGTCGGCCAGCTTGACCAGGATGACCCGCAGGTCCTTGGACATGGCCATGAACAGCTTGCGGAAGTTTTCCGCCTGCTGGCTTTGCGCCGAGGACAGTTGCAGGTTGGTCAGCTTGGTGACGCCGTCCACCAGTTCCGCGACCTCTTCGCCGAACTGGCGCGAAATCTCGCCATAGGTGGACTTCGTGTCCTCGATCGTGTCGTGCAGAAGCGCCGTGACGATCGAGGCGTCATCCAGACGCTGTTCGGTCAGGATGGCGGCGACAGCGACGGGATGGGTAAAATAGGGCTCGCCCGATTTGCGAAGCTGGCCCTCGTGCATCTGCCGGCCATAGGCATAGGCGCGGCGGATCAGGTCTGCGTTGCAGCGCGGGTTGTAGTTGCGGACGAGGGCGATCAGGTCTTCGACGTCGATCATCCTCGTCCCCTTCGGTCCCGGCTGAGGCCGGGATCAGATCTCGCCCTGGGCTTCCATCAGAGCGCGCAGCAGCCGCTCTTCCGACATGTCGTCGGCCATCGGACGGTCGATCTCGCCCGACATCAGAAGCGCCATCTGGTCTTCCTCGGGTTCGTCGACCTCGATCTGGGTCTGGTAGCTTTCGATCATCCGCTCGCGCAGGACGTCGGCGATCTGGGTTTCCTCCGCGATCTCGCGCAGGGCAACCACGGGGTTCTTGTCGTTGTCGCGTTCCACCGTGGGCAGCGAGCCGGACGCGATCTCGCGCGCCCGATGGGCGGCCAGCATCACCAGTTCGAACCGGTTCGGCACCTTGTCAACGCAATCTTCAACCGTCACGCGGGCCATGATCGACTCCAGTCTGGGGTGGGGGCTCGGGAAGCGCCTGTTTAAGCGCAATGCGGGGGCTTGACAAGCAGCTATTCTGCGGCCAGCGGGCGCACCGCGGCACGATCCTCCGGGGACAGGGCGGCGAGCATCTGGGTGACGCTGCGCCCCGTCACCGGATGCTGCCAGTCTGGCGCGATATCGGCAAGCGGGACAAGCACGAAGGCACGGTCCTGCAGCCGCGGATGCGGAAGGATCAGGCGATCCGGCGTGCGGCGTATCTGTTCGGTTGGCGGCAGGTCAGCCCAGGCTTTCCAGCTTTCGACATCCGGCGAAATTGTTTCGCCCATCGCGACAATGTCGATATCCAGCGTGCGCATCCCCCAACGGGTGTCGCGGCGCCGTCCGAACTGCGCCTCGATGTCGTGCAGCAGGGTCAAGAAAGCGGCAGGCGTCATGCCCTCGGGAAGGGCCAACTGTGCGGCAGCATTCACATAATCCGGCCCGGCCCCCGCCGGGAAGCAAGGTGTTTCATACAGCCGCGATAGCCGGAGCGGGCCGGCCTCCCGTTCCAGCGCCTGCGCCGCAAGGGCGATTGTGGTGGCTGGAAGTTGTCCATCCCACGGCAGATTCGCGCCAAATGCAACCAGAGCGTGTCTTGCGTCACGAAGCATTGATGATACACTTTCGTATAGAGCGCCTTGAACCTGGGCCCGGTTGGCCGAATATCAGAGGCGTTCGGCGACGGAAATTGTTCTAGACCGCGTTCGCATTCTCGGAAGATCAGGTTGCCGGACATGCTTTGAGGGGACAAACATGTTTTACAAAGACGAACGGCTCGCGCTGTTCATAGATGGGTCAAACCTTTATGCCGCCGCAAAGGCACTTGGGTTTGACATCGACTACAAGCTCTTGCGACAGGAGTTCATGCGCAGGGGCAAGCTGCTGAGAGCCTTCTACTACACCGCGCTGCTGGAAAACGACGAATACTCGCCGATTCGGCCGCTGGTGGACTGGCTGCACTACAACGGCTTTACCATGGTGACAAAGCCCGCGAAGGAATACACCGACAGCCAGGGACGTCGGAAGGTGAAGGGCAACATGGACATCGAGCTGACCGTCGATGCCATGGAACTTGCGCCGCGCGTCGATCATATCGTGCTGTTTTCCGGCGACGGCGACTTCAAGCCGCTGGTGGAAAGCCTGCAACGTCAGGGGGTCAGGGTTTCGGTCGTCTCGACGATCCGCAGCCAGCCGCCGATGATCGCCGACGAACTGCGCCGCCAGGCCGACAACTTCATCGAGTTGGACGAGCTGCGCGAGGTGATTGGCCGGCCGCCGCGCGAACCGCGGCCGGTGCTGGATAGGCCCGAGGACATGGCAGTCGCAGCGAAGTAACCGGAAGGCATGGGCCGGGGGGTGCGGGAACACCCCTGACCCTGTGCCAACCGCAGCATCAAGATGCAGTTCCGCAGCGACGGCTGCGGAATTGTGGTTTGAAGCCGTGCGCTGACCACAGTGTCGGCTTGCACCCTGCCGTGCAGCGGCGGGCATGGCTCTGTTGGTCATGTGCCTTCGTCAAGATAACTCTGTGGTGAGGCCGGCGCCGTTTGATGGTGGACCTTGGCCGCGCGGCGTCCTACCTCTGCAGCAGAGCCAAGGACAAAGACCGATGAGCCTGCCGCCCCTGACCCTTTACCTCGCCGCGCCACGCGGCTTTTGCGCCGGCGTGGACCGCGCGATCAAGATCGTCGAGATGGCCCTGCAGAAATGGGGCGCTCCGGTCTATGTGCGCCACGAGATCGTGCACAACAAATTCGTGGTGGACGACCTTCGCGCCAAGGGCGCGGTCTTTGTCGAGGAACTGGAAGACTGCCCTGACGACCGGCCCGTGGTCTTTTCGGCCCATGGCGTGCCGAAATCGGTGCCCGCCGCCGCCGCAGCGCGCGAGATGATCGCAGTCGATGCCACCTGCCCTTTGGTGACCAAGGTGCACAACGAGGCGGCGCGTCATCATGAGGCCGGCCTGCAGATGGTGATGATCGGCCATGCCGGCCACCCCGAAACCGTGGGCACCATGGGGCAATTGCCCGAGGGTGAGGTGCTTCTGGTGGAAACGGCCGAGGATGTGGCGGGGCTGGTGGTCCGCGATCCGCAGAAGCTGGCATTCATCACCCAGACCACGCTTTCGGTCGATGACACGGCGGGCATCGTCGCGGCGCTGCGCGCGCGGTTCCCGGCGATCGTCGGGCCGCACAAGGAAGACATCTGCTATGCCACCACTAACCGCCAGGCGGCGGTGAAGACAATGGCCGGCAAGATCGACGCGCTTCTGGTGATCGGCGCGCCGAATTCCTCGAACTCCAAGCGGCTGGTCGAAGTGGGCCGCGCGGCAGGCTGCGCCTATGCGCAGCTGGTGCAGCGCGCGGTCGACATCGACTGGCGCGCGCTTGGTCAACTGCGCGCGGTGGGCCTGACCGCCGGGGCCTCGGCGCCCGAAGTTCTGGTGAACGAGGTCATCGACGCCTTCCGCGCCCGGTTCGACGTGACTCTGATCCCGGTCGAGACGGCGGTCGAGAATGTCGAGTTCAAGGTGCCGCGCATCCTTCGGGAGCCGGCATGAGAAACATCCCACTCGGTGCGCTGATCCTGGGCCTGGCCGGGCTGATCCCCTTCGTCTGGGGGGCGGCCACGCAGTATTCGCCGGCGCTGGCCGCGGCCTCCGGGCTGAACCCCGTCTGGCTGGGCAGCTATCTGAGCCTGACCTATGGCACGGTGATCCTGTCCTTCATGTCGGGCGTGCTGTGGGGCTTTGCCACAAGGGCCGAGGGCGCGCAGGCGACCGCGGGCTATGCGCTTTCGGTCATCCCGGCGCTGTGGGCCTTCTTCATGGTCAACGGCGATCCGGGCGCGGCAGCGGTGAACCTCGCCGCGGGATTCGCGGGCGTGCTGGTGCTGGACGCGGCCTTCGTCAGCTGGCGGCTTGCCCCGGCCTGGTGGCTGGCACTGCGCATTCCGCTGACGGTGGTGGTGCTGGCCTGTCTGGCCGTGCCGATCCTGATGTAGCGGCGAACCGCACCCGATTGCATCCGGGCCCCGCCCGCGGGTATCTGGGCCAGGATGAAGGAGAGGCGCATGGTCGAGCTGTTTGCCTATACCGATGGCGCCTGTTCCGGCAATCCGGGGCCGGGCGGCTGGGGCGTGCTGTTGCAGGCGCGCGAAGACGGCAAGGTCGTCAAGACGCGCGAGCTGATGGGTGGCGAAGCCATGACCACCAACAACCGCATGGAACTGCTGGCTGCCATCTCGGCGCTGGAGGCGCTGAAGCGAGGCACGGTCATCACCGTCATCACCGACAGCGCCTATGTGAAGAACGGCGTGACCGAGTGGATCCATGGCTGGAAGCGCAAGAACTGGCGCACCGCAGGCGGCAGCCCGGTGAAGAACGTGGAGCTTTGGCAGCGGCTGGACGAGGCTCAGGCGCGCCACCGTGTGGAATGGCAGTGGATCAAGGGCCATGCCGGCCACCCCGAAAACGAGCGCGCCGATGAACTCGCCCGAACCGGCATGGCACCGTTCAAGCCGGGGGCGGTTGCATGAGCCCGCCAGCCCTGCACGTGCCGCCCG
Source organism: Neotabrizicola shimadae (assembly GCF_019623905.1). Classification (NCBI taxonomy): domain Bacteria; kingdom Pseudomonadati; phylum Pseudomonadota; class Alphaproteobacteria; order Rhodobacterales; family Paracoccaceae; genus Neotabrizicola; species Neotabrizicola shimadae. Next base: position 3,867,855 of record NZ_CP069370.1, read on the forward strand.
ACGCGGTATTGCAGGCGCTGGATTACGGCTCGGTCATCGTCTTTGCCCTTACGGGGGCGCTGGTCGCCTCGCGGGCGCAGTTGGACGTGGTGGGGTTCATCTTCATCGCTTGTCTGACGGCGGTGGGCGGCGGCACGCTGCGCGACGTGATGCTGGACCGAGAGGTGTTCTGGATCGGCGACCCCCTGGTGCTGGCCTTTGCCGCGCTTTCAGCAATTCTGGTGTTCTTTGGCGCGCACCGGCTGGAAAGCCGCTACCGCGTGCTTCTGTGGCTGGACGCCTGCGCCTTGGCCATCGCCGTGCCCGCCGGGGTGGCGGCGGCGGGGGCGATGGGCATGGCCTGGCCCGTGGTGCTGGTGATGGGCATGGCCACCGGCTGCATGGGCGGCCTGATGCGCGACGTGGTCTGCAATGAAGTGCCGCTGGTCCTGAAGCAAGGCGAGCTTTACGTTACCGCCGCTTTCGCGGGCACGGTGGCGGCCGTCTTGACCGGCGTGCTGGGCGGCAGTTCCGACCTTGGCCTCCTGGCCTGCGCGATGGCCACATTTGCCCTGCGCGCCGGCTCCATCTCCTTCGGCTGGCGGCTGCCGGTCTACAAGCCGCGCCCGCCTCAGGTGCCGAAGCGGTAGTCCAGGATCACCAGCCCCTTGCGGTATTGCTTGACCTCGGTCAGCTCCGGCACACGCGGGCCAGGGGCAGACGGCGGGAAGGTGCGGATCCCGGCCCCCAGGATGCGCGGCACGACGCACAGTTCCAGCCGGTCCAGCGCCCCCATGGCGATCAGCGCCGATTGCAGCATCGGCCCGCCGACGATCCAGACATCGCCATCGGCCAGACCGCGCAGCTTTTCCACCAGCGGCGCCAGTTCGCCCGACCAGATCTCGGCATCGCCGCGCAAGGGGCCCTTCAGCGACTGGCTGACCACGATGCCGCGCTTGCCCGGATAGGGCCAGTCGGGCGCCAGATCCAGCATGTGCTCATAGGTCCGACGGCCCATCACCACGGTGCCGATCCCGGCAATGAAGGCGTCATACCCCCAGTCCACGCCGTCGAAATCGTCCAGAAAGCTCACACCGCCATCGGCCTCTGCGGCGAAACCGTCCAGCGAGCTTGCCATCATCCCGCGCAGCCGTGCCATTTCGCTTTCCTTTTCGTGAATGGTCGTTTACTTATAAGCCATGGCCAGACCAAGAACCATCCCCGATCCCGAAATCTTCGCGGCAATCCGCGCAATGCTGGCGCAGGGCGGCGACAAGGCGGTGGCCTTCTCCTCGGTCGCGCGCGCCACCGGGCTGGCCGCGCCGACGCTGGTGCAGCGTTATGGCTCGCGCGAGGGCATGGTGAAGGCCGCGCTGCTGTCAGCCTGGGATGACCTGGACGCCCGCACCGATGCGGCCGAGGCGGCGGCGCCCCTGAACGCCAAGGGCGCAGTGGCGTTGCTCAAGGCGCTGAACGACGATGAGGGCGGGCCAGATGACCTGGGCCTGCTGGCGGTAGAATTCCGAGATCCCGCCCTGCGCGCCAGGGCCGAAGCCTGGCGCACCAGGGTCGAGGCGGCGCTGGCCACCCGGCTTGGCGGCGGCGGCAAGGGGCGCGAACTGGCGGCGATCCTCTTCGCCGCCTGGCAGGGGCAGGCGCTGTGGTCCATGGCAGGCGGCCGCGGCTTCCGCCTGAAGGACGCGCTCAAGCGGCTGGACTGATCAGCGCCGCAGATAGACCTGCCACAGCCAGATCACGATCAGCGCGCCGATCACGGCGCCGATCACTCCCGAAAGCCCGCCCAGCACGGCAAAGACCAGGCGCAGCACGGTCCCGCCGACCAGCGCCCCCAGCATCCCGATCAGGATGGTGGTCATCGCATCGGTGCGCATCCGCAGCATCCGCGTGGCGACAAAGCCGGCGACGGCGCCAAGCGCCAGAAAGGCGATGATCGAGGCCATGGCGCCCATCCTCCCATCCATGCGGACAGGCACAATATGGAACGCTTCCGCCCGCGCGAAAAGGGATCAGCCCAGCCGGTCGGGAAGGGCCGCCCCGCGCAGGAAATCGGCGGCGGGCAGGGCTCGCTTGCCTTCGCGCTGCGCCTCCAGCACCTCCACCGCGCCCGTGCCGCAGGCGATGGTCAGGCCATGCAGCACCTGCCCCGGCGTCCCCGCTCCTTGCGCAAGGCGCGACCGCAACAGCTTCACCCGCTCGCCGCCGATCTCGCACCAGGCGCCGGGAAAGGGGGAGAGGCCGCGGATCCGGCGGTCCACCTCTACGGCGGGCAGGGTCCAGTCGATGCGCGCCTCGGCCTTGTCGATCTTGGCGGCATAGGTCAAGCCCGCCTCGGGCTGCGGCTCGGGCGTCAGATCTGGCAGGCGGTCCAGCGCCGTCACGATCAGCCGTGCACCCATGGCCGACAGCCGGTCGTGCAGGTCCTGCGCGGTATCCTCCGGCCCGATCGGCAACGCCTCGCGCATGAGCACCGGGCCGGTGTCCAACCCGGCCTCCATCTGCATGATGCAGATGCCCGTCTCGGTATCCCCCGCCAGGATTGCGCGCTGGATCGGCGCCGCGCCGCGCCAGCGCGGCAGAAGCGAGGCGTGGATGTTCAGGCAGCCAAAGCGCGGCGCATCCAGCGCCGCTTGCGGCAGGATCAGCCCATAGGCCACCACCACCGCCACATCCGCCTGCATCCCGGCAAGCTCGGCCAGCGCCTCTGCCCCCCGCAGCGACACCGGGTGATGCACCGGCAGACCCAGTTCTTCCGCCGCCGCCTGCACCGGGCTGGGACGCGGCTGCTTGCCGCGCCCTGCGGGCCGGGGCGGTTGGCACCAGACGCCCACGACCTCATGCGCCGCAGCCAGCGCACGCAGCACGGGCACCGAAAAGTCGGGCGTGCCCATGAACACCACGCGCATCAGCGGCCTCCCAGCTTGTCGGCCCGCTTGATCAGCATCGACCGCTTCAGCGGCGACAGGTGGTCGAAGTACATCTTCCCCGCCAGATGGTCGATCTGGTGCTGCACCGACGTCGCCCACAGAAGCACGAAATCCCGCTCTTCCCAGACCCCGTCCGCATTCAGGAACCGCACCGTCACCGCGCGCGGCCGCCGGATCACCGCCGACACACCGGGCAGGTTGGGGCTGGCCTCCTCGTGCTCGCGCAACTCGACCGAGGCATGCAGCACGGTCGGGTTCGCCATCCGCACCGCCTGCCCGCGGGCCTCCGACGCATCCACCACGGCCAGCGCCAGCGGCACGCCGATCTGCACGGCGGCAAGACCCACGCCGGGCATCGCCTCCATCGTGTCGATCATGTCGGCCCAGGTGGCGCGGATCTCGTCGGTAATCGTCTCGACCGGGGCCGCCGGGCGGCGCAGCACCGGGTTGGGCCAGCGCAGGCAGGGGCGGACGGTCACGCGTCTGCCCCGACGCGGTTTTCCGGCGGGACGCGGTCCAGCATCAGGATGCCGTCCAGATGATCGGCCTCGTGTTGCGCGCAGATCGCGTCAAAGCGGGTGAGGATCTCGTGGAACTCCTGCCCGTCCAGATCGGTCCAGCGCAGCCGCACGGCGGCGGCGCGCGGCACCTGCGCCGTGATGCCGGGGATCGACAGGCAGCCCTCCGGCCCCGTCACGAGCGTGTCCGACCGCCAGAGGATCTCCGGGTTCAGCAGCACGCGCGGGTTCGGCTTGCCCTCTTTCCAGCCGGTATCCATCACGAACAGCCGGATCATGTGCCCCACCTGCGGCGCAGCCAGCCCCCGGCCCGGCGCGGCATACATCGTCTCCAGCATGTCGGCGGCAAGCTGCCGTGTAGCGGCATCGGCCATGGCCGGGGTGCAGGGGGTGGTCAGCCGTTCATCCGGCCAGGTGACAAGGGGCAGGATCGCCATCAGCCGCGCGCCCGCTCGCGCTTCAGCTTTTCCATCTTGCGCGTGATCATCTGCCGCTTCAGCGGACCAAGGTAATCAATGAACAGCTTGCCGTTCAGATGGTCGATCTCGTGCTGCACGCAGGTCGCCCACAGCCCTTCGAACTCTTCCTCCTGCGGCAGGCCGTCGATGCCCGTCCAGGCCACGCGCACACGGGCTGGCCGCTCGACATCGGCATACTGGTCGGGGATCGACAGACAGCCTTCCTCATAGGTGTTCAGATCTTCAGAGGCCCATGTGACCGAAGGGTTGAACAGCACCATCGGCCGCTGCGGAAGGTCCGGCCCCTTCACGCAATCCATCACCAGAAGCCGCTTGGTCACGCCCACCTGCGGCGCGGCCAGGCCCACGCCCGGCGCATCGTACATCGTGTCCAGCATGTCCTCGGCCAGCTTGCGCAAATCCGGCGTGATCTCTGTCACGGGATCGCAGACCTTCTTGAGGCGCGGGTCGGGATGAATGAGGATAGGGCGGATCATGGCCGGGATTTACGGCGCGCCCGGCATCGGCGCAAGGGGAAGGCCAGCGGAAGCGCAAACCCAATCACGAGGGAAAGAATCCCAGAATACAGGTGGAATCCGGGACCATGTTGCAGGATGCGCCGAAAAACAGGGAACACTTCCCGAAACGCATGTCATACTTGGAACAAGAGACCTGAACCACATGAGCAGACCGGACATGAGCTTCGACGAACCCATCAACCGCATCGGCAGCCATTGCGTCAAGTGGGACATGATGGCCCCGCTTTACGGCGTCGCCCCGCAAGAGGGGCTGGCCATGTGGGTCGCGGACATGGAGTTCAAGGCCGCCCCGCCGATCCAGTGCGCGCTGGAAAAGATGCTGGCCCACGGCGTCTATGGCTATTTCGGCGACGACAGCGCCTATCTGGACGCGATCCGCTGGTGGATGGCCACCCGCCACGGCTGGACCGTGGAAAAGGACTGGATCTTCACCACCCACGGCCTCGTCCACGGCACCGCCATGTGCATCGACGCCTTCACCGAAGCCGGTGACGGCGTGGTGCTGATGACCCCGGTGTACCATGCTTTCGCCCGCATCATCAAAGCCGCGGGCCGGCAGGTGGTGGAATGTCCGCTGTCCACGGTGAACGGCCGGTACGAACCCGACTTCGCCGCCTGGGATGCCCAGATGACCGGCAAGGAACGCATGTTCATCCTGTGCTCGCCGCACAACCCCGGCGGGCGCGTCTGGACGGCCGAGGAACTGCGCGGCGTTGCCGATTTCTGCAAGCGCCACGACCTGATCCTGATCTCGGACGAAATCCACCACGATCTCGTCTATCCCGGACAGAAACACCTGCCCATGGCCGTGGCCGCGCCCGACATCGCCGACCGTCTGGTCATGATGACCGCCACCACCAAGACCTTCAACATCGCGGGCGCCCATACGGGCAATGTCATCATCGCCGACGAAGCCCTGCGCAAACGCTTCAGTGACCGGATGATGGCGATGGGCATCTCGCCCAATGCCTTCGGGATGCACATGGCAACGGCCGCCTATTCGCCCGAGGGCGCCGCCTGGGTCGATGACCTGATGCGCTATCTCGACGGCAATCGCCGCGCCTTCGATGCCGGCGTGAACGCCATTCCCGGCTTGCGCTCGATGCCGCTGGAAGCCACCTACCTTGCCTGGGTCGATTTCGCGGGCACCGGCATGGGCCTTCCCGAAGTCATCGCCCGTGTCGAGAAAGAGGCGAAGATCGCCACCAACCACGGCACGGCCTTTGGCCTGGGTGGAGAAAGCTTCCTGCGCTTCAACCTCGCCGCGCCGCGCGCACAGGTGCAGGAAGCGGTCGCACGGCTACAGCGCGTCTTCGGCGACCTTCAGTAGAACCGGCAAGGGATGGGCAATCTGCCCGTCCCCCTATGCCTTGGGCAGGTATCCGACCGGCCCGCTGTCATCCCGCCAGAAATCCAGCGGTGCGGAATCCCGTGCGGCGGTGGACCGCTTGAACGTGCAGACCAGCTCGCCATTCTGTTCGCTGCTGGCCACGATCAGGCACTGCAGGATCGGCCGCGACCCGTCGTACACATCGACCAGCCCGCGCAGCCGCGGGGTCAGAGTCGCATCCAGTGCCATGCCGTCATGCCAAAGCCGCAGCACCGGGAAGACGGCATCGCCCACCTGAACCCGCAGGCGCGACTTGCGGCGGCGTTGCATAAGGCGGGCCTGTTCCAGACCCTCGCGAAGTTCACGGGACAGAAACTCGAACATGGCAATGCCTCCTTGAGTCAAATTGTGCGTCAGAAACGTTCAATATCAATGGAAAGCGGTCATGATTCCGGCAGATATCCGGGGTGTTGCGGCAGTGCATCGCAGTACGACAAGATTGTGTCATTCCCGCATCTGCCGCAAGGTCAATCTGTTCCGCAGGCCCGTCTGACGGGGCGATTTCCGGCTGGGGCGTTGCGCGCGGTCCTCCGATCGGGTTCTGTCCCGCCGCCAGGATCCCAGGTTCGGCTGGCAAGAGGGGTCGGATGGACGGCAGGCCTGATCACGGCGGAGGACTCGATTCGGCGGCGGCCCGCTGGGGCGGCACGCGCGCCGACTGGCTTGACCTGTCCACCGGCATCAACCCCACGCCCTATCCCATGCCCGACCTGCCCGCCGACGCCTGGACCGCTCTGCCCGATGCCGCCGCCGCCGCACGGCTGGAGGCCGCGGCCCGCGCCTTCTGGCAGGTGCCCGAAGGCGCTGCCATCCTTGCCACCAACGGCGCCTCGGCTCCCATCGCCCTGCTGCCCCACCTGCTTCCGCCGGCCCAAGTGCGCATCGACGGCCCCACCTACAACGAACATGCCCGCGCCTTCCGCGCCGCCGGCTGGACGCTGACCGAAGGCCCGGCGCAGGCGATGGTCGCCGTCCACCCTAACAACCCCGATGGCCGGCTCTGGCGCGCGGACCAGATCGACGCCTCCGCATTGGCCATCATCGACGAAAGCTTCGGCGAGGTGACGCCCGGCCAAAGCCTCATCGCCCTGGCCGCCCGGCCCAGCACCGTCGTCCTGAAAAGCTTCGGCAAGTTCTGGGGACTCGCCGGCCTGCGCCTGGGCTTCGCCATCGGCGACCCGGCGCTGATCCAGCAACTCGCCACCCGCCTTGGCCCCTGGCCGGTCTCCGGCCCCGCGCTGGCCATCGCCACTGCCGCCCTGACCGATCCCGTCTGGACCGAAGCCACCCGCTGCCGCCTCGCGGAAGACGCCAGCCGGCTGGATGCGCTCGTCACCGCCCGCGGCGCCACACTGGTCGGCGGCACCGACCTGTTCCGCCTGTATGACACGGGCGATGCGCAGGCGTGGCAGGATGGCCTCGCCCGGCACCGGATCCTGGGCCGGGTCTTCCCCTATTCTTCCCGCTGGCTCAGGCTGGGCCTGCCGGGCACACCGCAACACTGGCAGCGGCTCTCCGCCGCGCTGAACGAGGTCGGACGATGAGCGCATCCCTTCTGGCCCCCGCGATGCTGGTCGACGCCGCCCTGGGCGAGCCCGGCTGGCTCTGGAACCGCTGGCCGCATCCCGCCGTGCTGATGGGCCGCGCGGTCGAATGGCTCGACCGCCGCCTGAACCGGGGCGAGGGCCGCAAGGCCAAGGGCGTGGTCTCCGTCATCCTCCTCTGCCTCGGTGCCGGGCTCATCGGCGGCCTCATCGCGGCCGTACCCGATTTCGGCCTTCTGGAACTGATCGTCGCCGCCATCCTCCTCGCGCAGCGCAGCCTGTCCCAACACGTCCGCGCCGTGGCCGACGCGCTCCGCCTCTCCCTCGCCGATGGCCGCCGCGCCGTGGCCATGATCGTGGGCCGCGACACCGCAAACATGACCCGCCCCGATGTCGCCCGCGCCGCCATCGAAAGCGCCGCCGAAAACCTGTCCGACGGCGTGATCGCCCCCGCCTTCTGGTTCCTCGTGGGCGGCCTGCCCGCCATGATGATCTACAAGGCCATCAACACCGCCGACAGCATGGTCGGCCACCGCACCCCGCAGTACGAATCCTACGGCTGGGCCTCGGCGCGGCTGGACGATGTGCTGAACTGGATCCCCGCGCGCCTCACCGCCGTGCTGATCGCCGTCGCCCACGGCTGGTTCGACAGCCGCCCGATCCGCCGCGATGCCGTTCTGCACCGCTCGCCCAATGCCGGCTGGCCCGAGGCGGCAATGGCCGTGGTGCTGAACGTCTCCCTCTCCGGCCCGCGCAGCTATCACGGCGAACGGCGCGACTATCCCTGGGTCTGGCCCGAAGGCCGCCGCGACATCGGCCCCGACGAGATCGACGCCGCCGTTCTGGCGCTCTGGCGCGCCTGGGGCGCGGCGCTGGTCATCGCCCTTCTCATTTCGCTTGTCTGAGGCCCCCATGCACATCACCGCCCAGGAACTCGCCGACGCGCTTCCGCATGTGCTGGCCGCCCCGAAGGACGAAACCGTGGTGGACAGCCTCTGCTTCCGCCCCGCCCGCAACCAGCGCAGCTTCCCCGACCGCCTGCGCCTGACCCGCGCCGAAGGCATCCCCGGCGACCGCTGGCTGACCGAACCCTGGCTCCAGCTCCCCGACGGAAGCCCCGACCCCGAGATCCAGGTCTCGATCCTGCCGCTCCGCGTGCTCGATCTCGTCTGGCGCGACCGCGAGGGCACGGTCCACCCCGGCGATCCCATCGTGGCCGACCTCGACTGCTCCACCGCCAACCTGCCGCCCGGCACGCTCCTGGCCGCGGGCACGGCGGTGCTGCGCGTCTCGGCCCTGTTCAACGACGGCTGCGCCAAGTGGAAGGCCCGCTACGGCGCCGCCGCCCGCGCCTGGGTCGATGCCCCCGGCCACCCCGACCTGCGCCTGCGCGGCATCCTCTGCGCCGTGGAACAGGATGGCGAGGTGGCGGTGGGCGATGCGCTGAGGGTCATCCGGCGCGGCTAGCCGCCCGACCTGCCCATAGCCCCGTCGCCAGACAGCCGGTCAGCAGGTAGCCCCCGGTCGGCGCCTCCCAGTCCAGCATCTCGCCCGCCACAAAGACCCCCGGCAGGGCGCACAGCTCCAGCCCCTCGGTCACCGCCGCCCGCGTGATCCCCCCGGCCGAGGAAATCGCCTCGTCCAGCGGCCGCGGCCCCTGAGGCCGCGCCACCAGCCGCTTCACGGCCTGCGCCAGCGGCTGACCGCGTCCCCATTCCTGCACCAGCGCCACGGCTGGCACCGAAAGACCCAGCTTGCGCAGCCGGTTCGCCGCGCTCTCGCCCGGCTTCATCCGGTCCAGCCGCGCCGCCACCTCCGCCTCGCCCATGTCGGGCCGCAGGTCGATGACCAGCTCTGCCCCGTCCCGCACCGCGCTTGACACGGCATAGATCCCCCCGCCCTCCAGCCCCCGGGCCGAAATCACGAACTCCCCCCGGTCCGACAAAGGCCCCGCCACCAGCCGCGCCCCCTTCACCGCCTGCCCGAACTGCCGCGCCATATGGGCCGACCAGTCCACCCGCAGCCCCATGTTCGCCGGCCGGAACGGTGCGACCTCAACGCCCTTCGCCTGCAGCCACGGCACCCAGGCGGCATCCGATCCCAACCGCGCCCAGCTTGCCCCGCCAAGCGCCAGCACCGTCACCCCCGGTGCCACCGCCTGCGCGCCCTCGGGCGTGTCGAAGGCCAGCGCATCGCCCGCCCACCCCGTCCAGCGCCAGCGCGTGCGCAGCTCGACCCCCAGCCCCTCCAGCCGCCGCGCCCATGCCCGCAACAGGGGCGAGCCCTTCATCGCCACCGGAAACACCCGCCCCGACGAGCCGGTAAACACCTCCTGCCCCAGCCCCCGCGCCCATTCCATCACCTCGCCCGGCCCGAACGCCGCCAGCATCGGCGCCATCCAGTCATTGCCGTACCGCGCGGCAAAGACCGGCAGGGCCTCGTCCTTCGTCAGGTTCAGCCCGCTCTTCCCCGCCATCAGGAACTTCCGCGCGGGCGAAGGCTTGGCCTCTGCCACCACGACCCGCCGCCCGGCCACAGCCAGCGCCTCGGCCGCCATCAGCCCCGCGGGCCCCGCCCCGATCACCAGCGCATCCACTTGCCTTGCCCCCATGCCCGCGCCAGATCTCGCAGCACCCGCCGCCGCAGACAAGCCATGCCCGAAGCCAGCCCGACTTGCCCGCTCTGCCTCCGCCCGATCCCGCCCGGCGCGCCGCAAAGCCTGCACCACCTGGTGCCACGGGCCAAGGGCGGCAAGGGCGGGCCGACCGTCCTTCTGCATCACCTCTGCCACAAGGAAATCCACGCCCGCTTCTCCGAGACCGAACTCGCCCGCCGCTTCCCCAGCATCGAGGCCATCCGCGCCGACGGCCGCATGGACGCCTTCCTCACCTGGGTCGCCAAACGCCCCCCGGAATTCCTCAGCCGCACAAGGCGCTGACGCATCCCCTTGATCTTGCGAGGCATTCGCAAGCCTCACCAATCTGTTGCCCCGTTTCGCTGCACCTGCTAAGGCGCCCCCCTCTCCCGAACCCAGAGCCGCGCCATGACCCCCGTGATTCGCCTTGCCATCGGCAGCATCGTCGTCGGTGTCGTCGTCCTGGCGCTGAAGCTCCTCGCCTGGCGCATGACCGGCTCCATCGCGCTCTTGTCCGACGCGCTGGAAAGCACCGTCAACGTCGCCACCGCCTTCGCCGCGCTCATCGCCATCCGCGTCGCTGCCCTGCCGGCCGATGCCAACCACCCCTACGGCCACACCAAGGCCGAGTTCTTCTCGGCCATCCTTGAAGGCGTGATGATCATCATCGCCGCCCTCCTCATCCTGCGCGAATCCTGGCACGGCTTCACCAATCCCCGCCCGCTGGAAGCACCGCTCTCCGGCCTGGCCATCAATGTCGCCGCCAGCATCCTCAACGGCATCTGGTGCTGGGTGCTCATCTCGCAGGGCCGCAAGCGCCGCTCGCCCGCGCTGGTCGCCGACGGCAAGCACCTTCTCTCCGACGTGGTCTCCTCGGTCGGCGTCACCTTCGGCGTGCTGATCGCCATCGAAACCGGTTGGGCCGTGCTCGACCCAGGCATGGCCGCGCTGGTCGCGCTCAACATCCTGTGGTCCGGCTGGAAGGTGATCCGCGAATCCATGAGCGGGCTGATGGACGAATCCCTCTCGACCGAAACCCTCGCCACCGTCCGCGACATCATCTCGCGCGAGGCGGTCGGCGCGGTCGAGGCCCATGACCTCCGCACCCGCCATGCGGGCCAGGCCATCTTCATCGAGTTCCACCTTGTGGTCCCCGGCGACCTGACCGTGACCCAGGCCCACGACATGTGCGACCGGGTAGAGGCCGCCATCAAGGCGGCGGTTGAGGACGTGATCGTGACGATCCATGTGGAGCCAGAGAACAAGGCCAAGCACACGGGGATCGTGGTGCTGTAGGGGCCGCGGAACGAGGGGGGATCGGCGCCCGGTCAGCAGGCCTGGACGATGGAGGTCAGCGCGGAACGGTTGTCGATCATCAGCTTGCTGTAGATGGACTGCGTCTGGTTGCGCACCGTGGCCGGCGACAGGCCCAGAAGGCGCGCCACCTCCTTGTGGCTGTGGCCCTTTGCGAGCGCGCGGGCCACCTCGCGCTCGCGGGCGGTCAGCAGGTCGAAACGGTTCAGGCGGCGCAGGGTCAGCCGGTGCAGGCCCATACGGCAGAATCTTGGAGCGGCTTCGACCTGCACCACCAGATCGCGGTCGGGCAGAATGTGCTGGCCGGGCAGGCCGATCAGCCGGGCCAGCTGTTCGGGCAGGTGGTCGCCGGTCCAGCGCGGCCAGATCTCCCCGAACTGCTGGCGCAGCGCCGGCAGGCCCAGAAGCCCGATGCCGGTTTCGCTGACCAGGATGGTCACAGATCCGGGCGGCGGGGTATGGCCGGGCAGGTTGGTGGTCAGCTTCATCGCCGAGGAAAGCTGGTCCACCGCGCATTGCAGGAAATCCAGCTCGGCCTCGTTCAGCGGCCGGGCATGGTCTCCCACGCGGTAGGACGAAATGTAGAAGGCCGCATAGTCGCCATAGCTGCCGTTCATCGCCGTGCTCATCCGGCGCAGCCCGAAACGGTCGGACAGGTCTTCCATCCCGTCGGTCTGGCGCTGCTGGCGGCGGTCATAGATGGCGACCGTGCCGGGGTTCTCGATCATGGTGCGCGCCAGCAGATCCTGGTGGGACATGGTGCGCCAGTAGTCATAGAACCCGTCGGGCAGGTTCAGCGTGGCATTGGCATAGACCGTCACGCCTTCGGGCCGCAGCGTCGCCCAGCCATACCAGGCCGCATCGAACCCCAGCGTCCGCGACAGATCCTCCACCGCCCATTGCGCCAGACCCTCGGCATCCTCGGTCAGGGCCCGGTCGTTCATCTCGGTGATGAAGCGCGAGAAGCCGGAAATGCCGATCGCCATGCGTCTCCCTACCGCCAGAGCTTCTCGTCCCCGGTGAACTGGCTGCCGGGAAGCGCCTGATCCTTGAGAAAGGCATTCAACACGTTGCGCATGATTCGGGCCACGTTGTTCTCGCCCCCGTGGCAGGGAAGGGCCTGCGACCAGGCGATCGAGCCCGCGGCGAAGCAGGCGCCGTTGTTGGGCGTGGTGAAATAGATCATGTCGCCGCGCACCTGGGCATCCTGGGTGCCGCCGCGGCCGGGGAAGGCATAGGTCACCTCCTCCGACACCAGCGGGTAGTTGTCGGAATGGCCCCAGGTCGCGGCCAGAAGCAGCGTGTGGGGCGGCGTGCCCAGGCCAAGCTCGTAGCGGTCCAGTTCCACCCCGCCGGCGCCGCCGCAGGCCAGGCCGAAATCGCCGATGGGTTCCTCGTCGCCCACGCCGTCGAAAATCCACGATGCGCGGCGGTGAAAGCTGTCGGGCATCCGTTCGAAGGGCTGGCTTTCATCCATCCCCTCGGTCGTGAAGCCCAGTCCCACGATCTTTTGCGGTGCCCGCCCGCGCGACCGCCACAGCCCCGATTTCTGCCCGGTCGAGGCCAGGTAGCCCTCGCCCGGTTCGGCCTGCCAGGCGCGCGACCCGGTGTCCAGCTTGCGCACCTCGATGCAGTGCGGCGCGTCCTTGCGGGTGCCCGTCACCCAGTAATAGCCGTTTCCGCCCAGATACATGACCCGCCCGCCGCCGCGCAGGTAGTCCTCGGTCGCATCCATCATCTCTTCCGAATAATATTCGGGATGGGTGCCGTTCACGACGCAGGCATAGGGCGTCAGGCAATCCAGCCCTTCGGCGTGCAGGTCGTGATCGGTGATCAGGTCATAGTCATAGCCCGCATGGTCCAGCCACCAGATCAGCGACAGGTCCGCGGGCAGGGCCCAGGGGAAGTTCATCGCCGGCAGGCGATAGCGCGGGCGCAAGGTAATGATCGGGCGCCGCCACGAGGAATAGCAGCATCCCGCCCCGTCGGAATGGTGGTCATAGGTCGAAAGACCGAACTCCTCCAGCTTCTTGTATTCCAGATCCTCGGGCACGATCACCGGGGTATGGGCGGTGATGGCCTGCGCGATGGGTGCCTCGTAGCTCAGGTGTTCATTGCCGTAGGCCAGATAGGTGAAGGTCGGCAGCAGGACGGCCAGCTTTGCCTTCGGGGCCTTCGGGCGCACGATGAAGGGGATGGAATCCTGCCCCGTGCCGCCTTCGACCTTCAGGCAATAGACCCCGGATTTCAGGTCATCCGGCAGCTCAAGCGTGAAGGTTCTTTCCCACTGGCAATCGGTCATCGCGTCGTCGTGGTAATGCACCCCGCCAAAGGTCTCGGGCGCCAGGCGATAGCTGTCCTCGCCGCGCCAGTTGAACCCGGTCATGCAGCGTACCGGCCGGTTCACGCCGGCCATGTGCAACCCATGCGGCCCCGTGTCCGGAATCAGGTCGTCCACCCCCTCGCGCGCAAGGTTGGCCGTGGGGTCCCAATAGGCCAGAAGCCCGCTCCGGTCGGGGTCGGCGCCCGAGGCAAGGGCCGCGATCTCCGCGCGCTCCAGGGCGCGGGAATAGACCCCCGACCGGTCGATCTTGCCGTTGAACAGGAAGCCGCCGTAATGGCCGCGCACCGGGTTGAAGGCAGTGGCCGAGGCCAGCTTGAAACTCGCCTCCCCTCCCGTGGGCGCCGGCGTCACGCGCAGCTTTTCGCGGATCCAGCTGTCCGTGTCGAAGGGCACCACGGTAGAGATGCGGCTGTTCCAGGGGTTCACGCAGTTGATGATGTAAAGCTCGGCCTGGCCGGTGGCGGCATCGAAGCTGGCGGCGACAAAGTACCAGCAGCGCGGCACCAGCGTGATCTCGGTCCTGACCTCGTCCACCTCCGTCCCGTCGCCCAGCCACAGGGCGACATGGCCGTCCGGGTCGATGCCCAGGCCAAAACCCATGGCGCGGTCGATGGCCCACCGGCCCATGATCTGCTGGCGTTCGGACTTCGGAGCGGTTGGGAAGACATGGGCGAACAGGGTAAAGCTCTTCAGCCCGTCCAGCCGGCCCTCAGGGTCCTGCGCGCGGGCAAAGGCGCCCACCTGCGTGAACTGGCGACGAACCTTCAGCGTTTCTGGCAGGGCCAAGTCAACCGCTTCTTCCACATAGCCGGGGCCTTCGGGGTTTTCGTCGCCATGCAGCACCCGCACCAGACGCGGTGTCACCTCGTCGCGGCCTTCCACCGAAATCATGAAATCGACGCGCCCGCCCGCCCGGGCGTTCAGCGGGTCGGCATAGCCAAAGATACGGGTGTTGGTCATCTCAGGATTCCATCAGGTCGTTCACGCGCAACAGGAAGACCGCGTGATAGGCCTCGTTCAGATCGGTATACAGCCGGTCGTCCACCAGCCGGGGCGGCGCGCCCCGTACGCCCGAAAAGGCCACGATCTTGTAGGCGTGGAACTGGCCCGGCTGGCGCATGATCGCGTATTTGTCGGCCACCTCGCCGCGGCGGAAGTGGTTCAGGACCCGCGACAGCGCGTCGGAATGATGCCCCAGAGGATTGCGGCGATGCTCCTCGATCAGCTCGGGCGTGATCAGCGCCTTCAGCCGGTCGCGCAGGCGCTTCTGGAAGCGGCGATAGTAGATTTGCTGCTTGTCAGCGAATTCGATGGCTTCTTCGGGCATGATCTCGCCCCCCTTTTCGGTGCGGCGCGCGCGCGCCTCGGATTGCTTGCGTCGGCGCCAGCCGCGGAACTGTTCGCGGGCGCCGGCGATGCCGTTGTGCAGATAAAGCGTGACGACCAGCATGATCGCCGCCACCAGAAGGATGCGCAGCGGACCCATGGACAGAAGGCCCTTGTCGATCAGCACCACGATGGCGGTGCCGATGGCCGCGCCCTCGGACCGGCCAAGCCCGCCGATCACGATCATCGCGAACAGCAGCATCAGCTGGTCCAGCGAAAAGACCGAGGGCGAGATCGAGCCGTAGAACTGGGCATAGAACGCGCCGATCACGCCAAGCCCGGCGGACGAGATCAGGAAGACCTGCAACCGCGCGCGGCGATAGTCGATCCCCACCGCCTCGGCAAAGGCCTCGTCCTCGCGCGCGGTCTGCAGCATCATGCCAAGACGCTCCGAATTGACGATGCGAAAGGTCAGAAGCGCCAGCAGCAGAAGAACAAAGGCGCCGGCAAAGCCTAGAAGCAGGCCGGGGCGCTGCAACTGCCAGTCCGCGGGGATGAAGCTGCCGACATTGTTGATCGACCCGTTCTGCGCGGTCAGCGCCTTCAGCTGTTGCACGAAGACCCGGCAGATCTCGGCAAAGCCCATGGTCAGCAGCGCATAGTAAAGCCCGTCCAGCCGCGTCGAGGGCAGGGCGAGCACCCCTCCCACCACAAGGCCGGCCAGCCCGCCTGCCACGAACATCAGGGGCCAGGGCAAGCCGTAGTAGACATTCAGCGCCGCGCTGACGTAGCCGCCGATCCCGACAATGGCCAGCGTGGCCAGCGAGAAGATGCCGGCGGTGCCGATCACCAGCGTCCACAGCACGTTGATCGCGGTGAACATGCAGAAGATGGCGGCGATGGTCAGCGCCTGGTTCGAAAGGAAGGGCGCAGACACCGCCAGAAGCCCAAGCGCGATCGCCCACCAAAGCGGGCGCTTGTCGGCCAGCATCCGTTCCTGGTCCAGCGTCTTGGGGTTCAGCCGCGACCGCCATTTCAGCAGATGGCGGCGGGTGAAGGGCAGCCTCGTGCGGGTCAGGGGCCGGTCGCCCTCTGGACGCAGGACGATCTCTTGCGGGCGCTGACCGATCTCGTGGAACTTGCGCATGGTCATTTCCGGGCCTCGTCCAGCAGGCCGCCGATGCCGCGGGGGCGCACGATCAGCACGGCGATGATGAAGACGAAGGTGCCGAACAGCACATAGCGCTGGCCCAGGAACGGGATGGCGCCGATCGAGGCTTCAAGGAAACCGATGATCACCGCACCCGCCACGGCGCCCGGAACCGATCCAAGCCCGCCCAGCAGGGCGATGGTCAGCCCCTTGATCAGCGGCATCGCGCCGCTGGTGGGCGAGACGAAGATCGTCTGGCTCAGCAGCACCGCGGCAAGCCCCGCCAGCGCGCCGGTCAGCATGGTCACGGGCAGGGCGGTGCGCCGCACCGAGATGCCGGACAGCACCGCGCCCTCGGGGTTCTGCATCATGGCGCGGATTTCCAGCCCCTTCCGGCTGACCCGGAGCCAGGCCAGCACCAGCGCCAGGATCAGCGCGGTGGACAGGATCGCGCCGATCTGGTCATAGCGCGCCGAGACGAAACCCAGGTCCACCTTCCCGGTGCCAAAGATCTTGGGCAGGTTCTTCTGCTTCGGCCCGAACCACCACAAAAGCGCCTGCACGGTGGCCAGGTTGATCGCCAGCGTCACGATCAGGCTGCGCACCGCGAAGTTCGGCTTGTCGTGGATCGGCAGGAACGCCAGCGCATAGATCAGCGCCCCCATGGCCGCCCCGGCCAGGGTGCCGGTGGCCAAAGTGACCCCGGCGGTGGCGGCCGTGCCAAGCGCCGTCTTGCCGAACGCGGCCAGGATCGTTGCCTTCAGCGCATCTGAAACAAGCCAGGCCGCATAACCTGACACGGCGAAGGTCGCGCCATGCGCCATGTTGATCATGCCGATCGACGACCAGAGCAGGCTGATGCCGATGGCCATCAGCCCATAGATCGCGGCCAGGTTCAGCCCGTGCACGATGGTGATGAAGACGGTATCCATCAGTGCAGGCTCACATGGCCGACATCGCCCCGCAGCCGGCCCGCATGCATCCCCACCATCCGGTCCACCCGGCCCGACAGAAGCGCCACGTTCTGCTCCGCGATCACCATGGCCCGCCCGTCCTGCGGCAGCGCGAACAGCGCCTCGATCACGCTGGCCGAGATCTTCGGGGCAAGCCCCAGCGAGGGCTCGTCGATCAGGTAGAGCTTCGCCTCCACCATCAGCGCGCGCCCAACCGAAACCATGCGCCGCTCGCCGCCCGAAAGGCGGCCGACCAGCGCGTGCTCCAGCTTGCGCAGCGGCGGGAAGATGTCGAACACCATCTCGCGCCGCCGCCGCCGTTCGGCCCAGGCCTTGGGCGTATAGGCGCCGCAATCCAGATGCTGCGCCACGGTCAGGCCCGGAAAGATCGCGTCGCCCTGCGGTGCCATGGCCAGCCCGGCGCGCACGATGCCGGGCGTGCGGCGGCCCGGCCCGGTGGACCGCGTTCCGCCGATCTCGCGCCCGGCCAGGCGGATCGAGCCGGATTGCCAGCCCACCAGGCTGGCCACCGCCCGCAGCAGCGTGGTCTTGCCGTGGCCGTTCAGCCCCACCAGCCCGACCCTCTCGCCCTCGGCCACGCGGAACGACACGTCGTGCAGCACCCGCAGCGGTCCGTAACCCGCCGTCAGCCCGTCGATTTCCAGAATGTCAGCCATGCGCGGGCGCCTCGAAATAGGCGGCAAGCACGCGCGGGTCGTCAAAGACCTCGCGCGGGGTGCCGGTGGCGATCACTTCCCCCATGTCAAGCACCACCGCGCGGTCGGCGATGGCGGACAGAAGCTCCAGCCGGTGCTCGATCAGGATCGCGGCGATGCGGTATTCATCCACCAGCCGGCGGATGATCAGATCCAGCTCGTCGATTTCCGAGTTGATGAGGCCCGAGGCCGGTTCGTCCAGCAACAGCACCCGTGGCTTGCGGATCAGCAGGCAGGCCAGCAGCAGCTTGCGCCGGTCGAAGGTGTCAAGCGATCCGGCCAGCCGGTCCCAGGGCTGGTGAAACCCGGCCAGGTGGCAAGCCCATTCCGCATCCATGCGCGTCTTGAACGGACGGTGCGAAAACCGGGCGGCGCGAAAGGTTTCGGCAATGGTCAGGGCGCCGGGCACCACCGGGCTCTGGTAGGTGCGGGCCAGGCCGGCGCGGGCGCGGTCATGCACCGCCAGTCGGGTGATGTCGCGCCCGTCCAGAAAGACCGAGCCGGCCGAGGCGGTATAGCGCCCGCAGAGAATCTCGAACAGCGAGGTCTTGCCCGCACCGTTCGGCCCCACCAGCCCCAGGACCTCGGCCGGGGCAACCTCCAGCGACACGTCGCGCAGGATCGCGCGGGTGCCGAAGGAAATGCCGATGCCCCGGCAGCCAAAGATCGCCTCGCCCATGCTCGGGCTTACATCCAGGGCGCGGGCCGCAGGTCGGCCTGCTTGTGCGTCGCGGGAGAGATGATGATGTGCTCGCCGTCCTGCACCTGGAAGATCAGATGCGCCTGACCGGCTTCCGGGTCATCGGTGGTGTTGGGATAGCTCAGCGGCGTGTGATCCTCGTTGGCGAAGGTATAGGTGCCGCTGACGCCGCGATAGGTGATGCCCTTGATCGCCTGCCCTACCGCATCGAAATCCGAAGGGTCGGCGGTTTCCCAGGCCTTGGCCAGGATATGCACCGTGTCATAGCCCGAACCGGTATAGACCATCCCCATCGTGCCCGGATACTTTGCCTTGTAGGCATCGCGGAACGCCATGCCCTGCTCGTCGGCATAGACCCCGATGACCGAACCCCAGACAAAGCCTTCCGCCGCATCGCCGGCCAGGTCCAGGAACTCGGGCTGCGAAGGGCCGTACTGCAGGTAGACCAGCGCGCCGGGCGTCGGGTCCAGAACATAGGCTTGCGCAAACGAGGCAAGCTCGGCCGCGACCCAGTGGTCGATCATGATGACCCCGGCGTCGGATTCCTTCAGTTGCTGCACGACGGGCGCCCAGTCCTGCACCGGGAACTGGATGTCGATCACCTTGCCCAGCTCCCATTCCCCGCCCGATGCGGCAATGGCGGCCTGGGTCGCCTGCGAGATGACCTGGGTATAGCCGATCTGCTCCTGCACGATGTCGACGCGGTTGTTCTTGGGCACCCAGCCCGCGGCCTTCTGCTGCGACAGGAACTTGATGAAGCCGGCGCCATACCAGGTTTCGGCCACGTCGATCTGAAAGATGTTGCGGTATTTCTCGGGGTTGGCCTTCACCAGATCCACGCTGGCCTGCGAGGTGTTGCCATGCAGGTAGGGCACTCCGTTCGAAGCCGCCACGTCCATCGCAGGCTGCGGGATGATGGCAAAGGAATGGGCCAGCGCGTGCACGCCTCCCTCGACCAGGCTCTGGAAGGCGGCAACCGTGCCCTCGGGCGTCAGAAGGTCGATGTCCACGACCTTGATTTCCAGCGGACGGCCGTTCACCCCGCCATTGGCGTTGATCTCTTCCACGGCCATGGTCACGCCGTTCAGCCAGTCCTGCTGGTCGGCCACGCCCACAGGGCCGGATTGGGCAGTCGGCACGCCGATCACGATCGGATCGGCCGCCAGCGCCGGCGACCACAGCGCAACAGCGCCCATGGTCGCGGCGGTGGTCATCAGAAAGCTGCGGCGGTTCAGTGCGGGCATTGCGACCTCCCTGGTCTGGTGGCGGGCCGGGTGCGCCGGCTCCTTGACGTTTCACCTATTGGGGCCATCCACGCCCCACGCTGTAAATGATGCATTTGCACCATGTCTTGCCGACCCGGCTCAGCCGAGCCCGGCCTCGCGCGCCTGCCGTTCCAGCCGGGCGCGCTGGAAGGCTATGAAATCTGCGGGGGGCTGCTGTTCGGTCAGGATGCCCAGGAACGGATCCTCGACGGGGGTGCGCTGGCCGGCAAAGCTTTCGATCACGGCCAGCCCGCAGAAGGGAACATATCCTTCGGCATAACCGCCCTCATGCGCGGCCAGGATGCGCCCGCCGCACAACTCGCCCGCCAGGGCGTGAAGCCGGGTCGCAAGATGGCGGAAGGTCTCCGAATGGGCCTGCATCCGGGCCAGCGGGTCGAAGGCATTGGCGTCCAGCCCCGAGGCCACGATGATCAGGTCGGGTCGGAAGGCGCGCAGCGCCGGTTCGACCAGAAGGTCCAGCGCGTCCAGATAGGTCTGGTGGCCGCCGCCGGGCAGAAGCGGGATGTTCAGGTTGAATCCCTCGCCCTTGCCGCGCCCCCGGTCCGCGGTGCCGCCCTGGGTCGGCGGGAAGCAGTTTTCCTGATGCAGCGAAATGGTCAGCGTGTCGTCGCGGTCGTAGAAGCAGGCTTCGGTGCCGTTTCCGTGGTGTACGTCCCAATCCACCACCGCCACCCGCAGCGGCCCGGCCTCGGCCCGCAGCGCCTCGATCGCGATGGGAATGTTCGCCAGCAGGCAGAACCCCATCGAGGCATCGGGCAGGCAATGGTGTCCCGGCGGACGCGACAGGACATAGGCATTGTCCACGCGGCGATGAAACACGTCCGACACCGCCTGCTTCACCAGACCGGCCGACAGGGCGGCGATCTCGAAACTGCCGCGACCGAAGGGCGAGTAATGGCCGGCATTGCCGCCGCCGGCATCCGACAGCGCCTTGAACTTGTCCAGATAGGCGGCGGTATGGATGCGCTCCATCTCGGCACGGCTGACCGGCGCGGCGCGGCGCCAGTCCAGAGCGGCGCCAAGGCCCGAAACCTCGACCAGGTTCTTCAGGCGGCGCTTGGTCTCCGGCCCCTCGGCATGACCGGCGCCCGAAGGTGGCTGCAGGTAGCCGCCGACCGGGGCAATGATCACATGTTCGCCCGTGGTGTGCCAAAGGCAAAGCTCGTCGAAATAGAAGGCAGTCGGCATGGCGGGCCCCGTCTGTTGCGCAGGCTCAGGATTTGCGATCTGCGGGGCCCGCGCCATAGTGCAATTGCATCAGCCCGGACGATGCCGCAGGGCTGCGCTGCGGCCCTTGGACCCCGAGCTTCGCACAGGCAACGCAACAGCAAGACCTCACCGCCTTGCGCGCCGTTGCGAATGGCTTGCCGGATCACGGCCTGACCCAACTGACCGACGCCCCGCCGGGTCAGGATGACCCTGCGGCAAGCCGCGGGAGCGGCGCGCGGGCACCCCGCCTCCAGCCTCGGACAATCCTTAAGTCCAAGTTAATCCGAGTCCGTAACCCACTGTAATCATTTAGCTGGGCCAGGCGTCCGAGCTCGGACGCCCTTACCCGCACTGGGGCCGTCCGGCGGGGCTCAGCCCGCCTTCAGCACGCCCCGGTCGATCTGGTCCTGCTCGATGCTCTCGAACAGCGCGCGGAAGTTGCCCTCCCCAAACCCGTCGTCGCCCTTGCGCTGGATGAACTCGAAAAAGATCGGCCCGATCACCGTCTTCGAGAAGATTTGCAGCAGGATGCGGGTCTCGCCCCCATCCACCACGCCCTCGCCATCAATCAGGATGCCATGCTTCGCCATCCGGTCGATCGGCTCCTCATGTCCCGTGACGCGCGTCCTGGACAAGTCGTAGTAGGCCATCGGCGGCTTGGGCATGAACTTCACCCCGTTGTCCGCAATGGCATCGGTCGCCGCATAGATGTCCTCGGCCCCCACCGCGATATGCTGGATGCCCTCCCCGTTGTAGCGCTTGAGGTACTCCACGATCTGGCCCGTCTCGCCCCGGTCCTCGTTCACAGGAATCCGGATGCGGCCGCAGGGCGAGGTCAGCGCGCGGGAATGCAGCCCGCTGAACTTGCCCTCGATATCGAAGAAGCGGATCTGGCGGAAGTTGAACAGCCGGCCATAGAAATCGAACCACTTGTCCATGTTGCCGCGGTGGACGTTGTGGGTCAGGTGGTCCAGGTAATGGAAGCCCACACCACGCGGTTTCGGCGCCTCCAGCCAGTCGAACTCGGCATAAGGATGGCGCCCCTCGCCATACTGGTCGGTGAAATAGATCAGAGACCCGCCGATGCCCACGATGGCCGGCAGGTCCAGCGCCTTGCCCGGGCCGTCAAAGGAGGTCGCGCCCAGGCTGACGGCATGGGCATGGGCATGGGCGGCATCGACCACGCGCCAACCCATCGAGGGGGCGCAGGGGCCGTGCTCTTCGACAAACCGGCGCGCGTGGCTGCCCGGCTCGTCGTTCAGGACATAGGTGATGTCGCCCTGCTGCCACAGCTCGATCGCCTTGCTGCGATGGCGGGCGACAAGCGCATAGCCCATGCGGGCAAACAGAACGCGCAACTCCTCCGGGTTCGGGTGGGCAAACTCGACAAACTCGAAGCCGTCGGTGCCGGCAGGGTTGCTGGCCGAGATCGTGGCTTTCGGGGCAAGGTGCGGGAAGGGGCCCATCGCGCTCTCCGGATGAAATGCTGCGTCTGACACTCATCTTCCCACCATTCCGACGAGGAGTTTGCGCATCCTTTCGCTTGGTTTCTGGATTCAGTGCGTGCATCGTGCGGCATTGACCAAAACTGCGCGAGAAACACGCATGATGGATGCCGTCGATTCGCGATTGCTTTCGCTGGTCCAGGCCAGGGGCGACATCACGGCCCAGGATCTGGGGGCCGCCTTGAACCTGTCGCCCAGCCAGGCAGCGCGCCGCAGGCAACGGCTGGAGGTCGAAGGCGTGATCACCGGCTATGGCGCGCGGCTTGATCCGGGCCGGTTGGGGCTGACGGTGCAGGCCTTCGTTCAGGTGCAGATGGCCGCGCACAACCCCGAAACCGCGCGCGGCTTCGCCAGCCTGGTCCGCACCCTGCCCGAAGTGGTGGGCTGCTGGACGCTGACCGGCGAGGCCGATTACCTGCTGCGCGTCTGGTGTGCCGACCTCCCGGCGCTGAATACGCTGATCCATCACCGCCTTCTGCCCCACCCTGCCGTGGCAAGGGTGCAAAGCCAGATCGTGATGGATCAGCTCAAGGCCGATTCCGGCCTGCCGGTCTAGGTTTCAGGCGTTCTAGGATCCGGGCGTTCTAGGACTCTGGAACGTGAACGACGATACCGTCCAGGTCGGGCCTCATCCGGATCTGGCAAGACAGGCGTGACGTGGCCTGGCGGCCGGCATCGGCCATGTCCAGCATGTCGTCCTCGAACCCTTCCGGGGGGCCGACGCGTTCCGCCCAGGCCGGGTCCACGACGACATGACAGGTGGCGCAGGACAGCGACCCGCCGCATTCGCCGATGATGCCCCTGATGCCGTTGGCGACCGCCACCTGCATCAGGTTCGTCCCCTCGGCCACGTCATGAGTGACCTCGCGCCCGTCGGGCAGAATCCAGGTTGCCTTCATCGCTGCCCCCTCACACATACCAGATGTAGTAGTCGCGAAGCGTAGTGCCCTCCAGCCCTTCGGTCTTGGTCACCTCGATCCGCTTCATGAAGACGTGGTGATCCACCAGGTCACGACCCACGGCCTGGCCAAGCGCGCGGTCGGCTTCCAGGTCGTCCATCGCTTCGGCCAGGGATCCGGCCACGCCGACACCGGTATCCACCCGGTCGAACCCGTCACCCGCCTCCGGCGCGGGCAGGTCATACTTGCCTTCAAAGCCCAGGCGCGCGGCCTGCAAAACGGCGGCCAGAGCGGTATAGGGGTTGCTGCTGGCATCCGGCATCCGGTGTTCAAGGCGGGTCTTGGGCCCGCCTTCTTCGGAAATGCGCACGGTCACGCCGCGGTGGTCGCCGCCCCAGTTGCACCAGTAGCCCGACATCGAGGCGGGTTGCAGCCTCAGGTACGACCCCACGGTCGGCGCAACCAGCCCGGCCAGCCCCTTGTGATGCTTCATCCAGCCAGCAATGGCGCCGCGTCCGATGTCGTTCAGGTGATCCGGCCCGCCTTTTGGCCCGGTCGCCAGAGCGTTCTTCCCGTCCTTGTCGGCAAAGGACAGGTTGAAATGCAGGCCCGAGCCGCCCTTTTCCAGGATCGGCTTTGGAAGGAAGGTCAGGATCACGCCATGGGCCAGCGCCACTTCGCGCGCCATCTGGCGGAACAGCACCATCTCGTCCACCGCCTTGACCGCATCGTCATAGGCCAGCGTGAATTCGAACTGGGGCGTGTCGTACTCCGCCGTGATCAGCTCCAGCCGGAAGCCCGAGGCTTCGGCCTGACGCCAGATCGCATCGGTGAACCCCATCGGGTCGGCGAAAGGCCCGGTGCCATAGACGATCCCGCCGGGCGCGTGCATCGGCTCCAGCCCGCCGTCGGCCGTGCGCGTGAACGCAAAGGCTTCCAGCTCGATCCCGACCTTGGGCGAAAGGCCATGGCGCCCCCAGTCGGCCACCGCCCGTTTCAGCGCGCCGCGCGGGCACAGCACCAGCGGCGCACCGTCGCTGTCGAACAGATCCCCGGTGACGACCTTGGTATCGGGCTCCCATCCTTCGCGGATCTCGTCTGGGTTCCACTTCAGAACCATGTCGGGGATCCCCTCGCGGCACTTGGTGTGCGGGGCATCCAGGATCAGGTCCTTGTCCCAGTGAACGCTGAAGGTCGGCCGCGCCAGCCGCGTGCCATCGGGCGAGGTCATCTTCGAAGCGGGCAGGTATTTGCCGCGCATCAGGCTCAGGTGATCGCAGAACATCACCCTCAGTCGGTCTGCCATTGTCGTCTCCCCGTCTGTTCTGGTTGATTGCTGCCGTGTCGGATCAGGCTATTGCAGCGTGACCCGGACAGGCAGGGATTTGATGCCGCCCACGAAGTTCGAACGCAGGAATCTCGGTTCGCCATCGGCCTCGATCGACCGGATGCGCCGGGCAAGCTCCTGGAACAGCACCCGCACCTCCAGCCGGGCCAGCCACATGCCCAGGCAGACATGTGGGCCGCCCTGACCAAAGGACAGATGGCGGTTGGGCGTGCGCGCAAGGTCCACCTGCATCGGCCGATCAAAGGCTTCGTCATCGCGGTTACCGCTGGCGAACCAGTACACCACCTTGTCGCCGGCCTTCACCGTCTTGCCGTGCATGTCGAAATCGCGCGAAGCGGTGCGGCGGAAGTAGATCGCGGGGGTCGCCCACCGGATGATCTCGTCCGCCATCGTGTCATCCACCGCGCCCGACTGGATCTGCTCCAGCAGGCCGGGTTGAACGGTTAGGGCATGAAGGCCCGCCGCGATGGAATAGCGCGTGGTGTCGTTGCCCGCCGCGACCAGCAGGCAGAAGAAATTGCGGAACTCGTGGTCGGGCATGACCGACCCGTCCGATCCCGGTTGCAGGATCAGGTGAAGAACGCCCGAAGTGTCGCCCGCCGCCGCCTTCCTTGCCATCAGATCCTTGGCATAGACGTAAAGCTCGGCCCCGGCAGGCGAGTTGAACGGCATCATGCGGAACTCGTCCGTCGTCATCTTGTCCAGGACATGGGTGGTGAAGTCCGGGTCGGTGTTTGCGATCAGCGCATCGCCCTTTTCCACCAGCCAGGGCAGATCCTCATCGGGCAGGCCCACGATCCGGCCCAGCATCCGCATCGGCAACTGGCGCGCGATTTCGCGCGTCGCATCGAAATTGCCCCGTTCCAGCGCCTGGTCCAGGATATCAGCGCACAGCTCGCGGATCGACTGTTCAAAGCCGGCGATCACCGGCTTCGAAAAGGCCCTGGCGACCTTGACCCGCGTCATCATGTGTTCGGGAGAATCGGTTTCCTGAAACGTGCGGCGGGCGAGGTATTCCTCGTAGCTCTGATCCTCGATCCGGATGCCGCGGGCCGAGGACAACAGATCCGGTTGGCCATTCAGTGCCAGGATGTCGGCGTGCCGGGTAACGGACCAGAACCCTTGCCCTGCCGGGTAATCCGTCCAGTGCATCGGGTCGTCTTTGCGCAAGCGCGCGAAAGTGGCGAAGGGCGGGCCGGCGGTGAAGGTGTCATGGCTTGTCAGGTCGGCGAAACCGTCGTCCGTGGGCGTCCAGACAGTCATCGCATCCTCCTTGCCGAACTGGGGTTTCTGTATAATTATGGATTTCATAAACATGTAAAGGAAAATCCGCATGCATATCGCGGTTCTGGTGACGAACACGGACAACAGCGACTTCGCCGCCCGTCATCCCCGCGATGCCGAGAAGTTCGCGGCGCTGATCCGGGGGGTGCGGCCGGACTGGAGCGTGACCGCTTACGACACCACAGAAGGCGAGTTCCCTGCCGATCCGGCGGCCTTCGACGGGCTGCTGATCGGGGGGAGCCCGGCCTCGGTGAATGACGAGGCTCACTGGATCGGCCGGCTGTTCGACCTGATCCGCGAGGCTCATGGGAAGGCCGTGCCCATGGTCGGCGCGTGCTTTGGCCATCAGGCCATCGCCCAGGCCCTCGGTGGGCGGGTCGGGCACAATGCGGGACCGTTCATCCTGGGCACTTCGCTCACGCGCTTCACCGCGCGGGCGCCCTGGATGCCCGAGGATGCCCGAGAGATCACCTTGGCCGCGGCGCATGGCGAGCAGGTGACGGCGCTGCCGCGCGGGGCCGAGGTTCTGGGCTGGTCCGATGGCTGCCCGATCGCGGCTTACCGGATCGGCGACCGGGTCTTTGCCACCCAGCACCACCCCGAAATGACGCCCGAGTTCATTGCCGCGCTGGTCGAGGAGTTCGCGCCGGACCTGCCGCCCGAGGTGGGCCAGAAGGCCAGGGCCTCGCTGGAACGGCCGATCGAGGGCCGGCGCTTCGGCGAGTGGATCGCGCGGTTCTACGAAAGCGCGGCCAGCAAATCCATTGCGGTGACCTGATCGAACTGGACATGCCGCTGCATCCGGGCTTCCGCTGCCTCGGAATTGCGGTCCAGGATCAGGCGGGCGATGTCGCGGTGTTCCGTGGCCGATCCCGCGATGGCGCCGGGAAAACGATAGCGCGCGCGGTAATAGGCCAAGAGCTTGCGGGCATTGGTCTTCAGCGCATCGACCAGGACGGCATTGCCCGAGGCATGGGCGATGCAGGCATGGAAGCCGAGGTTCAACTGGTAGTAGCCATCCGGGTCGGCATCAGGGCTGTTCTGGGCATGGCTTTCGCAGGCCAGCACGGCTGCTTCCAGATCGGCCGCGCCCTGACGTGACAGCCGCCGGGCGGCAAGGCCGGCGGCCTGGCCTTCCAGTTTGGCGTGGACCTCCAGGATCGCCAGGAATTCTTCCAGCGTGGGCCGGAAGATCGCGGCGCCCTTGCGCGGCAGGCGGCGCACCAGGCCAAGCGCCTCGAGGTAAAGGATCGCCTCGCGCACCGGGGTGCGCGAGACGCCGAAGGTTGCCACGAGCTCCGACTCGTCAAGAACGTCGCCGGGGTTCAGCAGGCCAAGGTCGATCCGTTGCAGGATGTGCTGCACGAGGCTCGGGCTTGGGGCGGTCTGGGTCATGGATGGTCCTGCGGATACGGGCGCCGACCATGGCACGAAGCCCCCGGTTCGTCACGCCCGCACCGGGGGCCGAGCCGATCAGGCCGCCGACAGGCCGGCATCCAGGGCTGACAGGATGACTTCGACATCGGCGGCCGTCAGCACCAGGGGCGGCGACAGGATGATGTTCGGGCCCGAGACACGGACCATCGCACCCGACCGGTAGGCCGTTTCCTGAACCCGCGCCAGAACCGCCTTGTCGGCGGGCTTCTTCGTGGCGCGGTCGGACACCAGTTCCATCGCGCACATCAGGCCATGCCCGCCGCGGACATCGCCGATCAGGCTGTGCCTGGCCTGAAGTGCCTTCATGCCTTCATGCAGCTGCGTGCCACGCGCCGCGGCATTCTCGATCACGTTCAGGCGCTTGGTCTCGGCCAGGCAGGCCAGTGCCGCCGCGGCCCCGACCGGGTGGCCGGAATAGGTGTATCCGTGGCCGATGGCGGCCTTGCCGGTTTCGTCCTTCTCGAACACCTCGGCCACCGCTTCGGCGATCATCACCGCGCCGAAGGGGAAGAAGGCGTTGGTGATGGCCTTGGCGGTGCAGGTGAAATCGGGCTTCACGCCCCACAGCCGGCTGCCCGTCCAGGCGCCGGTGCGGCCGAAGGCCGTGATGACCTCGTCTGCGATCAGCAGGATGCCGTTCTTGCGGCAGATCGCGGCCACGCCCGGCATGAAGGACGGATGCGGCGGGATCACGCCGCCTGCGCCCAGGATCGGCTCCATGATCATGGCGGCGATGGTGCCGGCGCCCTGGAAGGCGATTTCGTCCTCAAGCGCGGCAAGGCACAACTGCGCCAGCCGTTCCGGGTCAGTCTCGTTGAAGGGATTGCGATAGGTGTAGGGCGCGGGAATGTGGTGGCAACCCGGCAGCAGCGGCTCGTAGGCCGTGCGGAAGTTGGCGTTGCCGTTCACCGAAGCGCCGCCGAAATGCGTGCCGTGATAGCCCTTCTTCAGGGACAGGTACTTCACCCGGCCGGCGTCGCCCCGGATCTTGTGGTACTGGCGCGCCAGCCGCAGCGCGGTTTCCACGGAATCGCTGCCGCCCGAGGTGTAGAAGGCGCGAGTCAGGCCATCGGGCGCGAAGAAGTCGCGCAGTACCTCGGCCAGTTCGATGACCTTGTCGTTCGATGTGCCACGGAAGATCGAGTAATAGGGCAGGGCATCCAGTTGCGCGGCGATGGCGTCCTTCACCGGTTGGCAGGAGTAGCCGAGGTTCACGTTCCACAGCCCGCCCACGGCATCCACCACCTCGTGCCCGTCCACGTCGCGGATGCGCACACCCGAGGCCCCGGTGATGATGGTCGGCGGGTTGTTCAGGCTGTCGGAGGGCGCCGTCATCGGATGCCAGATGGAGCGGGCATTGTTCGCCTTCAGGAAGTTCGCGTCCTTCATTTCGGGTCCTTTCCGGCGGCGCTGCGCCACAGGGTTGCAATCGGATCGGGCAGGTCGCCGCCCCGCAGGGCGGTGATCTCGGTGCCGGCGCGGATCAGCTCGGCGACGATGGTGGCGTGAAGGGCAGGGGTCATGCGGGGGGCCGCCGCCGCGACCGCGACGGCGCCGCAGCAGATGCCGCCGGCATCGAACAGCGGAACGGCAAGGCCCTGTACATCCTTCTGCATGGTCGAATGGGTTTCGGCCCAGCCGTTCCGGCGGCAATCCTCGATGCGGGCGTGAAGCGCGTCCGGGTCGCGGGCCGAGGCCGCCAGACGAAAACCTTCCCCGCGGGGAAGGTTTGCCAGGACGGCGGCGCCCGAGGCGGTGGCATCGAAGGGCAGGAAATCCGCGTCTTCCATCATCACCTTCATGCCGGACTGGGCGGCATAGCAGAAGGCAAGGGTCTGCAGGCGACCGGCCACAAGATGCGAGACATGGGCTGTCTCTCCCGTGGCTTCGGCCAGGCGGCGCAGCACCGGCATGGCGGCATCGCGCGTGGGAACCGAGGATTCCCGCAATGCCGCCAGCCGCAGGACCGCGGGGCCAAGCCTGTATTCACGCGCGGGGCCGGCCTGTTCCACCAGCCCGCGTGATTCCATCTCGGTCAGGAGGCGGTGGCAGGTGGTCTTGTTCAAGCCAGAGAGCCGCGCCAGTTGCGACAAGCCCAGGCTTGGCTGCCTGTGGGTAAAGAGGTCAAGGATATCAAGGGCTTTTCCTACGGTTCCCATCACAGCTGCCGCGCCGGGCGGCATCCCTTGAAGAATGATGGCTTTGGGCCACGTCATTTCTGTTGACAGATCGAGGCTTGCGCTGTCAATCTATTTTTCGAACCATTGGTTCAAATAGTGAACCATTGGGGTCGCGCCGGCTCGTTCCGGGCAGGCGTCGTCGGACTTGAACGCCAGGCCCGGCCTGGCCGCTTTGCGCCGCCCCGGCGGCTTTGGAAACCGCGCGAGGACCTTCAGTTCCATGACACTCGACCAGGCAACGATCGACCGACTGGCCGCCGCTCCGGTTGCGCCGGCCAAACTTCTGATCAATGGCGAATGGACAGAGGGCGAGGGCGAGCCGATGCCCGTCCTGTCGCCCATCGACGGCAGCCGGATGACCACTCTCGCCTCTGCCAGCGCCGGCGACGTGGCCCGTGCCTGTGCTGCCGCCCGCGCCGCGTTCGAGGACGGGCGCTGGCGCAACATGGCGCCTGCCGCGCGCAAGGCGGTTCTGCATCGTCTGGCTGACCTGATAGACCGCGAGACCCTGCCGCTGGCGGTGCTGGGCGTGCGCGACAACGGCACCGACATCGGCATGGCGGTCAAGGCCGAGCCGGGGTCGGCCGCGCAGACCTTCCGCTATTACGCCGAGGCGCTGGACAAGGTTTACGGCGAGATCGCGCCAGTGCAGAGCAACGTTCTGGCCATGATCCACCGCGAGCCGGTCGGCGTGGTCGCGGCCATCGTGCCGTGGAACTTCCCGCTGATGATCGGCGCCTGGAAGGTCGCCCCGGCGCTGGCCATGGGCAATTCGGTGGTGCTGAAGCCGGCCGAGACCGCTTCGCTGACCTTGTTGCGGCTGGCGGAGCTGGCGCTGGAGGCGGGCGTTCCGCCGGGCGTGTTCAATGTCGTCACCGGCCCCGGCCGCGTGACGGGCGAGGCGCTGGCGCTGTCGCCCGATGTGGATGTGCTGGTCTTCACCGGATCGGGCGCAACGGGGCGGCGGCTCTTGCAGTATTCGGCCCAGTCGAACCTGAAGCGCTGCTATCTGGAACTGGGGGGCAAGTCGCCCAACATCGTCTTTGCCGATGCTCCCGATCTGGGCGCGGCGGCCAAGGCGGCGGCGATGGCGATCTTCCGCAATGCCGGGCAGGTGTGTGTCGCCGGGTCACGCCTGCTGGTCGAAGCCTCGGTGCATGACCGGTTCGTCGCCGAACTGGCGGAGGCAGCAAAGAAGATGAAGGTGGGCAATCCGCTGTCGCTTTCGACCCAGATCGGCGCGGTGAACTCTCTGACGCAGTTGGAAGGCAACCTTGGCTTTGTGGCCGATGCGGCGCGCGAAGGCGGAGAGATCGTGATCGGCGGCGGACGGACGCTGGAGGAAACCGGCGGGTGGTACATGGATCCGACCGTTGTGACCAATGTGCAGCCCCAGCACCGGCTGTACCAGCAAGAGGTCTTTGGCCCCGTCCTGGCCGTAACCCCCTTCACGGACGAGGCAGAGGCGCTTCGGCTGGCCAACGCCACCGAGTTCGGGCTGGCTGCCGGGGTCTGGACGTCCAACCTGTCGCGGGCGCATCGCATGGTGCGGGGCATCCGGTCGGGGGTGGTGCATGTGAACACCTATGGCGGGGCCGACATCACCGTGCCGCTGTCGGGCACCAAGCAATCGGGCAATGGCGCCGACAAGTCCATGCACGCGCTGGACAAGTATGTCGATCTGAAGACGGCCTGGATCCAGCTCTGACCGAGCTCGCCGCCTTCCCCTCATCACCTGTCCGGAAGAGACCAGCATGGGCAACCGCATCCTTGTCGTGGGGACCTACGACACCAAGAACGACGAACTGGCCTATATCGCCGAGGTGATCCGCCGGCAGGGCGGCGAGGTCGTGACCATGGACGTCTCGGTCCTGGGCGACCCGAAGGTTCCGGTGGACCTGTCCAAGCACGAGGTTGTCGCGGCCGCCGGGACGACGATTGGCGCGATCGTCGCGGCCGAGGACGAGAACGTGGCCATGCAGGCGATGGCGCGGGGGGCGGCGACGCTTGCGGCGCGGCTTCATTCGGAAGGGCGGTTCGACGGGGTGCTGGCGCTTGGCGGCAGCATGGGCACGGACCTTGCGCTGGATCTGTGCGCGGCGCTGCCCCTGGGCGTGCCGAAATACGTTGTTTCCACTGTCAGCTTTTCGCCGATGATCCCGCCCGAACGGTTGGCGCCCGACATCCAGATGATCCTGTGGGCCGGTGGGCTCTATGGGCTGAACCCGGTCTGCAAGGCCTCGCTCAGCCAGGCTGCCGGGGCGGTGCTGGGTGCGGCGCGGGCGGTGGAGCCGCCGTCGCGGGACCGGCCGCTGATTGGCATGACCTCCTTCGGCAAGACGGTGCTGCGCTATATGGTCGGCCTGAAGCCGGCGCTGGAGGCGCGGGGCTACGACCTGGCGGTGTTCCACGCCACGGGCATGGGCGGGCGGGCCTTCGAGGAGCTTGCCGCGCAGGGGGCCTTTGCGGCGGTGATGGACTTTGCGCCGCAAGAGGTGGGCAACCACCTGTTCGGATCGGCCATCAGCGCGGGACCGGACCGGATGACGGCGGCGGGCCGCAAGGGCGTGCCGCAGATCGTGTCGATCGGCTGCTATGATCTGGTGGACCTGGTGGGCTGGCATCCGATCCCGCCCTGGCTGGCCGACCGCCCGGCCCATGCCCACAACCGCCTGCTGACCTCGGTGGTCCAGACGGCGGAAGAGCGGCGGGAACTGGCGCGCGTGATTGCCGGCAAACTGGCCTCTGCCGAGGGCCCCGTGGTCTTTCTGCTGCCGACCCAGGGTGGCAACGAATGGGACCGTCCCGGCGGACCGCTGCATGATGCCGCGGCGCTGGCGGCCTTCGTGGACGAGTTGCGCCGCGGGGTGCCGCCCAATGTCCGCCTGGTCGAGTTGGATGCCCACATCAACGACCCGGATTTCACCGATGCGGCCCTGAGCGTTGTGGACGAGTGGATCGCCTCGGGCGTCTTGCCCCAGCCCTAGGCGCGGTCCGCCATCAGGCCGGACAGGACCCTGTCCAGCAGATCCGATGCCTCTGTGCCCAGTTTGGACCGCAGAGCCTTGTCATAGGCCAGAGCCCGCCGGCCCAGATCATCGAAAGCGGCGCGCCCGGCCTCGGTGAGGGAGAGGATCTCCGCCCGCTTGTCCTGGTCGGAGGGCGCCCGGGTCAGCATCCCGAGCGCCTCCAGCGATGCCACGGCGCGGCTGACCTTGGTCTTTTCGATATGGCTGATGGTGCAGATGTCGCGCGCTGTCATCGCGCCGAACTTGCCAAGGTTCGCCATCACCCGCCATTGCGTGCGGGTGAAGCCATAGCTGTCGCGGTAGATTTCCTGAAACCCCCGCGAGGTCGCCTCGGCCGCCTGGTTCAGCAGGTAGGGCAGGAAACCTTGCAGGTCGAAGTCCGGACCTTCCGGGTCGCGAGAATGGGTGTCTGTCATCGGGCGCCAGCGAACTCCTTCGCGCGCAGCATGGCATGACCGGAACGGCGGGGCAAAGCCCCTGCGGCGGTTGTCGGGTCAGCCCGCGGGCTTCGCCCTGTCGGGATGGGCCGCGGCGAAGGCCGGAAGCGCCTCGCAGGCGGAAGAGATCGCCGACACCCTGGGATAGGCGGACAGGTCCACGCCCCACCGGCGGGCGTTGTAGACCTGCGGCACCAGAACGATGTCGGCCAGCGTGACGCCGTCGCCGTGGCAGAACCTCCCGGTTGGCCCCTTGGCAAGCAATCCTTCAACGCCTTGCAGCCCGAGGGCGATGAAGTGGCGCATCCAGTCCTGCATGGGGATGTTGCCGGTCGTTTCGGCGAACTTCGCGACACGCAGGTTGCAGACGGGATGGATGTCGGCGGCCACGGCAAGGGCCAGCGCCCGGACCCGTGCGCGCCCGGCCGGATCGGTGGGCAGCCAGCCGGCACCGCGCGTTTCGTCCAGGTACTCCAGGATCGCCAGCGACTGGGTCAGTTGCAGGCCGTCGATTTCCAGCGTGGGGACCAGACCTTGCGGGTTGCGCTGAAGATTTTCAACACCGCGCTGTGCGCCAGTGGTCAGGTCCACCGGGATCGGGGTCCAGGGCACGCCCAGAAGGCCCAGGCCGATGCGCAGGCGGTAGGCGGCCGAGGACCGCCAGTAGTCATAAAGCACCACATCGCTCATCGCGGCCCCAACCTTTGTTGCAGGTGCATGTTTACCTTGACTTGGTTGCGTTTGCAACCAATTATCCCCTCAGATTCGGCCCCCGCTGCCGACCCGAGGAGGATCAGATGACCAGCCACAGCCTTCCCGCCGGCATGATCCGCGCGGCCTCGATCTCTGGCCCGCATGAAGGCTACATGCCCGGCTTCGGCAACGATTTCGAGACCGAGGCCCTGCCCGGCGCGCTGCCGCAGGGCATGAACTCACCGCAGAAGTGCAACTATGGACTTTACGGTGAACAGCTGTCCGGCACGGCTTTCACCGCGCCCAGCCACCAGAACGAACGCACCTGGTGCTATCGCATCCGGCCCTCGGTGAAGCACACCCACCGGTTTTCCAAGATCTCGGTACCCTTGTGGAAATCGGCGCCGAACATCGACCCCGACATCATCTCGCTTGGCCAATATCGCTGGGATCCGGTCACGGTTCCGGCGGGTGAGAAGCTGACCTGGATCACCGGGATGCGCACGATGGTCACGGCGGGCGATGTGAACACCCAGACCGGCATGGCCAGCCACATGTACCTGGTCAACACCTCGATGAAGGACGAATACTTCTTCTCGGCCGATGGCGAGTTGCTGGTCGTGCCTCAGGAAGGCCGCCTGCGGTTCTGCACCGAACTTGGCATCATCGACCTGGAACCGCGCGAGATCGCCATCCTGCCGCGCGGCCTGGTCTACCGCGTCGAGGTGCTGGAAGGCCCGGCGCGCGGGTTCGTCTGCGAGAATTACGGCCAGAAGTTCCAGCTTCCGGGCCGCGGTCCGATCGGTGCCAACTGCATGGCCAACCGGCGTGACTTCAAGACGCCCGTCGCGGCCTATGAAGACCGCGAGGTGCCGTCGAAGGTCTATGTGAAGTGGTGCGGCCAGTTCCACGTGACCGAGATCGGCCATTCGCCGCTGGATGTGGTGGCCTGGCACGGCAACTATGCGCCCTGCAAGTATGACCTGCGCACCTATTGCCCGGTGGGCGCGGTGCTGTTCGACCACCCGGATCCGTCGATCTTTACCGTCCTTACGGCGCCCTCCGGCGTCGAGGGCACGGCCAACATCGACTTCGTCCTGTTCCGCGAACGCTGGATGGTGGCCGAAAACACCTTCCGCCCGCCGTGGTACCACAAGAACGTCATGTCCGAGCTGATGGGCAACATCTACGGAATCTATGACGCCAAGCCCAAGGGCTTTGTCCCCGGCGGCATGAGCCTGCACAACTGCATGTTGCCGCACGGGCCCGACCGGAACGCCTTTGAACATGCCTCGAACGAGCCGATGGGGCCGGTGCGCCAGTCGGAAACCATGAGCTTCATGTTCGAGACCCGCTTCCCGCAGCACCTGACCGAATGGGCGGCGAAGGCCGGCCACCTGCAGGAGGACTACATCGATTGCTGGGGGTCGCTTGAAAAGAAATTCGACGGGACACCGGGCGTGAAGTAAGCCACGTCGGACGTGCCGGGGGCGCTGCCCCCGGACTGCCCCGATACCTTCAGACAAAAGCAGGAAGAACCGTGCCGCTTCTCAAGTCATGGGTCGAAAGCGCCAATGCGCCTGACGCCCCGTTCCCGCTGAACAACCTGCCTTGTGGCGTCTTTTCGCAAGGCGAGGACGAGCCGCGCTGCGGCATGGCCATCGGCGATTTCGTGCTGGACGTCGCGGCGCTCGAGGCCGAGGGGCTGATTGCGCTACCCGGCGGGCCGCTTCTGGACGTGCCGTTCTGGAACGAGGTCATGGCCGCGGGGCCCGAGGTCTGGGCCGACCTGCGTGGGCAGGTCGTGGCGCTGCTGAAGGCAGGGTCCACCAAGCAGTATCTGGTCGAGGATCACCTGATCCCGCTGGCCGGGGTGACACTGCATCTGCCCTTCCTGGTGGCCGAGTACACCGATTTCTACGCAGGCCGTCACCACGCCTTCAACGTGGGCACCATGTTCCGCGGTGCCGAGAACGCCCTGCCGCCGAACTGGTTGTCGATCCCCATCGGCTATAACGGCCGCGCGTCCTCGGTTGTCGTGTCGGGCACGCCGGTGCGGCGGCCATGGGGGCAGGTGAAGGGGCCGGATCACGAGCTGCCCGCCTTCCAGCCCTCGCGCCGGTTCGACATCGAGCTGGAGATGGGCGCGGTCGTGGGGATGCCGTCGGAAGGCCCGGTGACGGTTGAGGAAGCCGATGCGATGATCTTCGGCTATGTGCTGCTGAACGACTGGACGGCGCGCGACATCCAGGCCTGGGAGTACCAGCCGCTTGGCCCGTTCCAGGCCAAGGCGACCGCCACGACGATCAGCCCCTGGATCGTGATGAAAGCCGCGCTGGAGCCGTTCCGGGTCTCTACCCCTGCGCGCGAACGCCCGCTTCTGCCCTATCTGCACGAACCGCGCCCCATGCTTTACGACGTCGCGCTGGAGGTGGCGCTGCGCCCCGAGGGAGGGGTGGAGACGGTGCTGAGCCGCACCAACTACAGCGAGATGTATTACTCTGCCGCGCAGCAGCTGGCCCACCACACGACCTCTGGTTGCGCCATGACAACGGGCGATCTTCTGGGCTCTGGCACCATATCGGGCCCGACGAAGGACAGCCGCGGGTCGCTTCAGGAGCTGTCGTGGGGCGGCAAGGAGCCGATCGCGCTGAAAGACGGCGGCACGCGGACCTTCATCGAGGACAACGACACGCTCACCCTGCGCGGCGCAGCGCGGGGCGACGGCTACACCATCGGTTTCGGCGACTGCACGGGGCAGGTGATCCCCGCGCTTGCCGACCCCTACAAGAGGACCTGACATGGCCAAGGCCTTCGCAAGCCAGGGTGACCTGAGCGAAAAGAAGATCAGCTTCACCCAGGTCGGCGAGGGGCTTTACGCCTTCACCGCCGAGGGCGACCCCAATTCGGGCGTCATCATCGGCGACGACTCGGTGATGGTGGTCGAGGCCCAGGCCACGCCGCGGCTGGCGCAGAAGGTGATCGACTGCATCCGCTCCGTCACCGACAAGCCGATCAGCCATGTCGTGCTGACCCACTACCACGCTGTCCGCGTTCTTGGGGCCAGCGCCTTCGGTGCGAGCCAGATCATCATGTCGGAAGCCGCCCGCAACATGGTGGTGGAACGGGGGCAGGAAGATTGGGACAGCGAGTTCCAGCGCTTCCCCCGCCTCTTCCAGGGCCACGAGAGCATCCCCGGCCTGACCTGGCCGACCACCACGTTCAACGGCAAGATGTCGGTCTGGCTCGGCAAGCGGCGGGTCGACATCCTTCAACTTGGCCGCGCCCATACAGCGGGCGATGCGGTCATTCATGTGCCGGATGCGAACGTGATGTTCACCGGCGACATCGTCGAAGCCCATTCCGCCTGCTACTGCGGCGACGGCCACTTCTCCGACTGGGGCGGCACGCTGGAAGCGATCCGCGCCTACGACCTGGACGCCATCGCGCCGGGCCGGGGCGATGCCGTGGTGGGCCGCGCGGCGGTGAACGGTGCGCTGGACCGAACGAAGGACTTCGTGGACAGCACCTTCCGCCCCGTTGCCCGGGTCGCGGCCCGCAACGGCTCGCTGAAAGAGGCCTGGGATGCCTGCCGCGCCGCTTGTGATCCGAAGTTCAAGGACTACGCGATCTACGAACACTGCCTGCCCTTCAATGTCGCCCGCGCCTATGACGAGGCGCGCGGGCTGGACCATCCCCGCATCTGGACCGCGCAGCGCGATCTGGAGATGTGGGCGGCGCTGCAGGGCTGACGGAGACCGCCATGAACCAGCCCGTCCGCCCCGCCTATGATCTGGCCTTCCAGCTCTATCCCTATCGGAAGTCGCCCGACCAGGACCGCCCCACCCGCCGACACCCGGTGGTGATCGTCGGTGCCGGACCGGTTGGTCTGGCCGCCGCGCTGGACCTGGGCCGCATGGGCGTGCCGGTCCTGGTACTGGACGACAACGAGGGCATCGGCGAGGGCAGCCGTGCCATCTGCTTTTCCAAGCGCACGCTGGAGGTCTGCGACCGGCTTGGCGCGGGCAAGGCGATGTTGGACAAGGGCGTGGTCTGGAACGTGGGCAAGGTGTTCCACGACGACCGGCTGCTCTACGAGTTCAACCTCCTGCCCGAGGACGGGCATGCCTACCCCGCCTTCATCAACCTGCAGCAACCCTATTTCGAGAAGTTCCTGCATGACGCGATCCTGGCCGAACAGGCGAAGGGCGCGCCCATAGAAATCCGGGGCCGCAACCGGGTCGAGGCAATCGTGCCCGGCGCGGACCACGTGGCGCTGACGGTCTCCACCCCCGATGGCGACTATGGGGTCCAGGCCGACTGGCTCTTGGCCTGCGACGGCGCGCGTTCACCCCTGCGGGGGATGCTGGGGCTGGGATTCGAGGGGCGGGTGTTCGAGGACAACTTCCTGATCGCCGATGTTCGAATGACCGCCGACTTCCCGACCGAGCGGTGGTTCTGGTTCGAGCCGCATTTCAGGTCGGGCGCTTCGGCCCTGCTGCACAAACAGCCCGACGATGTCTGGCGGATCGACTTCCAGCTGGGCTGGAACATTGACCGCAAGAAGGAACTGGAGCCAGAGAGCATCCGGGCGCGGGTGGATGCGATGCTGGGGCCGGATGTCAGCTACGATCTGGTCTGGACCTCGATCTACACGTTCCAGTGCCGGCGGATGGAGCGGTTCCGGCATGGGCGGGTGATCTTTGCGGGCGACGCGGCGCATCAGGTCAGTCCGTTCGGGGCGCGGGGGGCGAACTCGGGCATCCAGGACGTGGACAACCTGTGCTGGAAGCTCAAACTGGTGCTGGACGGCACGGCGCCGGACCGGTTGCTGGACAGCTATGACCGGGAGCGGGTGCACGGGGCGGATGAGAACATCCTGAACTCGACCAGGGCCACGGACTTCATCACGCCCAAGACCCCGGTGTCCCACATGTTCCGCAACGCGGTGCTGGACCTGGCGGCGGTGGCGCCTTTTGCGCGGACCATCGTGAACTCGGGGCGGCTGTCGGTGCCCTGCACCTATGACGGGTCTGATCTGAACGGGCCGGATGTGGCGGGGATGCCGGTGCGGACGCGGCCGGGCAGTCCTTGTCCGGATGCGCCGCTGGACGGCGGCTGGCTGCTGCACCGGCTGGGTGGGGGCTTCACCCTCTTGACGCTGGATGCCGAGGCGCCGGACGAGGTGGAGGCCCATGGCGTGACGGTGCGGCGGCTGGCGCTGTCGGGCCGGGAGAACCCGGCGCTGAAGGCCCGCTACCTGGGCGATGCCGGCGCGGGGGTCTACCTGATCCGGCCCGACCAGCATGTCGCCGCCCGCTGGACCGCCTTCGACCGGGGGGCCGTGACGGCTGCCCTGGCCCGCGCCCTTGCCCTGGAGCCGTGAGATGCCCCTGACCACCGCCCCCAACCTAGCCCGCCCCGACGAGGCCTATGCCCGGCTGATCGCCCTGCACGAGGGGCTGACCGAGGCCGAGAGCCATGCCCTGAATGCCCGGCTGGTCCTGATCCTGATGAACCATGTGGGGGACGAGGCGGTGCTGGCCGAGGCGATGAGCCTGGCCCGGTCGGCCGCCCGGGTGAAGGGCTAGAGGGGGCGTCCGAGCTCGGACGCCTGGTTCGTTCCAATGATTTCAATGGGTTGCCTGGCCGCATTAACTTGGACTTAAGAATTGTCCGAGGTCGGGCAAGCTGGACTTGGTTTGCGGTGCCCGATTGTGGCAGCATCGGCGGTGCTCAGGGACGGGGCAACCGCGATGCAATACAAGGGCTATGCGGCCCGGATCGAATACGATGACGAGGACGGGCTGTTCTTTGGCCGCATCGCGGGAATCCGCGATGGGGTCGGGTGTCATGCCGACACCGTCGAGGATCTGCGGGCGGCCTTTCACGAAGCGGTCGAGGACTACCTGGAGACCTGTGCCAGGATCGGAAGGGCGCCGCGGAAATCCTGACCGGGGCAGACGGTGAGCCAAGGCGCCCCCCTCCCCGAGCCCCTCCCCACGAGGGGGAGGGGAGGCGGGCAGGCCCGGCGCGACGGATGCCGCGCCGGGCGTTCCGATCACATCAGCCCGAGTTGCTTGTAGAAGCCGAGCGCGTCGTAATAGTCGCTTTGCGTGGTGATCTTGCCGTCCTTCACGGTGAAGACCGAGGCGCCGGTGAAGGCGAAGGGCTTGTTGGTGGCAGCGGTGCCGTCGGCCCAGGCGCCGGTGTTGGTGCCCTTGAATTCCCATTCGAAGGCGACGTGGTCGCCCTGCACGATGGCTTCGCCGCGCATTGTCCAGGCGGCATCGGGGGCGGCGTTCAGGAAGTTGTCGATCACGCCGGTTTTTGCGGCTTCCGCGCCGGTGACGGGGGTGCCGACCGAGGCGTCGTAGTAGGTGACATCAGGAGCGAAATGGCTGGCGGCCGCGGCGCTGTCATGCGCGTTCCAGGCGGCGAGATAGGCCTGCACAACGGACAGCGCATCGTCCCCCGCATAGGCAGGGGCCAGGGGCATCATCGCAAGGGCGGCGGCGGCAAACAGGCTTCTGCGGTTCATCTGTTCCTCCCTGAACAGCGGCGCGGAATGCGCCGGGATTCTTGTGCGTCTGTCCGGCGCCCCCCTCTCCCAACCCGTCCCCACGAGGGGGAGGGGAGGTCGCGGTTACAACTAGACCAGTGGAGCAAGTAACTGACCGAGTCTGCTCAGGTGATAGATTGTACCGCCTGGATGCTGCACTTCATCAGCCCCGCCTCCATCAATCCCTCTATTGGTCAGAAGCCCTGCGACAAACAGTCTTTCGGCGGATTCGGGTTCGTTCTGAACGCCGTCGCGAAACTGCTTTAGGCGGCGCAAGTCGTCGAAGTGCGATCGGTTCACGGAACTGCATAACATGAAGCACTCCGAAACACTGCAATCACCGCGAACTTGCGCTGCTACGATGCGGCCGATCAGTTGCGGCTTTGAAAAGTCATCTGATTGATCAAGCAATAGAAAGACACGTGCGGCAAATTCATCTGCCTTGCCCGAGGCGAACAGTTCGTCAGAGAAGGCGAGGCGTTCTTCCTTCGGAATTGATGATAGCTCAATTAGGAAGCGGTGCGTCTTCGCCAAGGCGAGACGCTCCGAAATGCTGCGTCCAGCTTTGTAAATGGAATGAACCATACCGAAGAGAGGCACTTGATCCAGCAGTCCAGACGCAATTGTCGCGCCAAGGCTCGCATCTGCGATCTGCACCAAAGCGTCGGCCAGTTCCGTACTACCAATAGTCCGGACAAGATCGTTGCCCGGGAGGTCCGCTTCATCCATGCTTCACCATCACGTGCCGCACCACGGTGTAGTCTTCCAGCGCGTAGGCGGACATGTCCTTGCCGTAGCCGGATTGCTTCAGCCCGCCGTGGGGCATTTCGTTGACGAGCATGAAATGAGTGTTCACCCAGGTGCAGCCGTAGCGGAGCCGCGCCGCCGTGGCCATCGCGCGGCCCACGTCCTTGGTCCAGACCGATGAGGCGAGGCCGTAGTCGCTGTCGTTGGCCCAGGCGACGGCCTGGTCCACGTCGGAGAAGGGCGTGACAGAGACGACCGGGCCGAAGACCTCGCGCCGGACGATCTCGTCTTCCTGCAGGGCGCCGGCGACGACGGTGGGACGGTAGTAGAAGCCCTGGTCCAGCGCCTCGCCGCCGGTGGTGATCTCGATATGGTTCACCTCGCGGGCGCGGTTGACGAAGCTGGCCACCCGGTCGCGCTGGCGCTGGCTGATGAGCGGGCCGATTTCGTTCACCGTGTCATCCTCGGCGGCCAGCGTGATGGAGGCGGCGGCGGCGGTGAGGTCGGCGACTAGGTTGTCGTAGATCTTGCGGTCGGCATAGACGCGGCAGGCGGCGGTGCAGTCCTGGCCGGCGTTGTAGAAGGAGAAGGCGCGCAGGCCTTCGACCACGGCGGCGATGTCGGCATCGTCGAAGACCACGACCGGGGCCTTGCCGCCGAGTTCCAGGTGGGTGCGCTTCACGGTCTTTGCCGCGGCGTCCAGCATCTTGCGGCCGGTGGCCACGTCGCCCGTGAGGCTGATCATGTCCACGCCGGGGTGGTTGATCAGCGTGCTGCCTACGGTCTGGCCGCGGCCGGTCAGGATGTTGACCACGCCTTCGGGCAGTTCCTCGGCCAGGATGCGGGCGAGTTTCAGGGCGGTGAGCGGGGTCTGTTCGGACGGCTTGAACACCACGGTGTTGCCGCCGCCGATGGCGGGGGCGAGCTTCCAGGCCATCATCATCAGGGGATAGTTCCAGGGTGCGATCGAGGCCACCACGCCCACGGCGTCGCGGCGGATCATGCTGGTGTGGCCGGCGAGGTATTCGCCCGCGATGGCGCCATGCTGGCAGCGCACCGCGCCCGCGAAGAAGCGGAAGCAATCCACGATGGCGGGGATTTCGTCATTGCGCGCGGCGTTGATCGGCTTGCCGCAGTTCAGCGCCTCGAGCGCGGCGAAGGCGTCGGCCTCGGACTCGATGCGGTTGGCGATGCGGTGCAGCGCGGCTGATCGTTCGGCGGGGGTGGTGCGGGACCAGCCGTCGAAGGCCCGGCGCGCGGCGCCGACGGCGCGGTCGATCTGGCCGGGCGAGGCTTCGGGCACGTCGAGGATGAGGCCGCCGGTGCGCGGGTTCAGGATCGGTTCGCGCGTGTCCTGGCCGGGTTCCAGCGATGCGCCGATCAGGAGTGCGGTGTCGATGGTGGGGAAAGAGCTGTCCATGGGCAGGGTCCTGTCATTTGCCCGAACCGGCGGTC
This sequence comes from Neotabrizicola shimadae, assembly GCF_019623905.1. Classification (NCBI taxonomy): domain Bacteria; kingdom Pseudomonadati; phylum Pseudomonadota; class Alphaproteobacteria; order Rhodobacterales; family Paracoccaceae; genus Neotabrizicola; species Neotabrizicola shimadae. The sequence continues at coordinate 3,910,437 of NZ_CP069370.1, forward strand.
TCGGACCCGCCGCGTGTCAGGTAGTAGGCGATGAGGATGGGGAAGAAGGTGGCGACGAAGACCACGATGGCGACCACGTTGGTGACCGGGCGCTGGCGCGGGCGGATCAGCTCGTCGAGCATCCAGATCGGCAGGGTCTTGGACTCGAGGCCCGTGCCGGCGGTGAAGGTGGTGACGATGACCTCGTCGAACGACAGGGCGAAGGCCAGCATGCCCCCCGCCAGCAGCGCCGAGCCGAGGTTGGGCAGAAGGATGTGGCGGAAGGTCTGGAAGGCGTTGGCGCCGAGGTCGGCCGAAGCCTCCAGAATGCCGCCAGACAGGCGGCGGAATCGGGCGACGGCGTTGTTGTAAACGATGACGATGCAGAAGGTCGCGTGGCCGAGCACGATGGTCCAGACCGAGAAGGGAATGTCCATCATGCCGAAGGCCGAGCGCAGCGACATGCCGGTGATGACGCCCGGCAGTGCGATGGGCAGGAGGATGAGGAGCGAGATCTGCTCGCGCCCGAAGAAGCTTGCGCGCGACATGGCGGCCGAGACGAGGGTGCCGAGGACGAGGGCGACGGCGGTGGCGATGGCCGCGACCTTGAGCGACAGCCAGAGCGGCGGCCAGATGTCGGGCCGGTCGAACCAGGCGACGGCGAACCATTTGGTCGTGAGGCCGGGCGGCGGGAACTGGAAGCTGCGCTCCTCGGTGGTGAAGGCGTAGAGGAAGATCAGGAGGATCGGCAGGTGCAGGAACAGCAAGCCGCCGAGCGCGCCGAGGCGCAGGCCGAGCGAGGGGCGGTCTTCAGAGGGCATCGAAGGCTCCCGCGCGGCGGGCCAGGGTGAGGTAGACCAGCATGATGAGGATGGGAACCACGGCGAAGGCGGCGGCCAGCGGAATGTTCCCCGCGGTGCCCTGGAACTGGTAGACCGCCATGCCGATGAAGTTGGCCGAATTGCCGATGATGGAGGGGATGATGTAGTCGCCCAAAGTCAGCGAGAAGGTGAAGATCGACCCGGCGATCACCCCCGGCATGGCGAGCGGCAGGATCACCGTGCGGAAGGTCTGCGAGCGGCTGGCGCCGAGGTCGGCGGAGGCTTCCAGCATGGAGGTGGGCACACGCTCCAGCGCGGCCTGCATGGGCAGGATCATGTAGGGCAGCCAGACATAGACGAAGACGAGGAAGGTGCCGATGTAGCTGGTGGAGAGCGAGTTGCCGCCGATCACCGGGATGGCGAGCACCGCGTCCAGCACGCCGCCGAGGCCCATGCCGGTGGCGGCCCAGCCGATGATGCCCTCTTTGGCGAGGATCAGCTTCCAGGCATAGACCTTGACCAGATAGCTGGACCACAGGGGCAGCATGATGCCGAGGTAGAACACCGCCTTCCAGCGGCCGCGGGCGTAGCGGGCAGCGTAATAGGCGATGGGGAAGGCCAGCACGGCGCAGCCGAGCGTGACGGCGGCGGACATGCCGACGGTGCGGATGATGATGTCGAGGTTCGAGGGGCGGAACAGCTCGGCATAGGTCTTGAGCGTGAATTCGGGGACGACCATGCCCGAGAATTCGTCGATGGAATAGAAGCTTTGCCACAGGAGTGCGGCGAGCGAGCCGAGGTAGACCACGCCCAGCCAAAGGAGGGGCGGGGTCAGCAGCAGCACCAACAGCAGGCGGGGGCGGCGCCAGAAGGTGGCGGTCAGCCGGTCGGGGAGGCCGCGTTCGGGGAGGATGGCCTGGGTGGTCATGGCCGGGCCTCTGCCGGGGGCGAAGGGTGGCGCGTCACTTCTCGCCCTCCATCACATGCAGCGCGGGGGCGTCGAAGGTGAGGCCGGCCGCGGCGCCTTCGGGCGGGACGGGCTGGCCGGCGGGGATGAGGGCGGCGATCTCGGTGCCCTTCGCGTCGATCACCACGCGGGTGCCTGCGCCGAGGTAGCGGAGCGCGCGGACGGGGCCAGTGAGCTTGGCGTCGCCGCCCGTTGCCAGTCGCAGCGATTCCGGGCGCAGCGAGGACCAGCGGGCGGGGCCGCCGAGGCTGCGGGTCAGGTCGGGCGGCAGGACGTTCGAAGAACCGACGAAATCGGCGACGAAGCGGGTGGCGGGGCGGGCATAGACCTCTTCGGGCGTGCCGATCTGGGCGATCTTGCCCTCGTTGAACACGGCGAGGCTGTCGGCCATGGAGAGGGCTTCGTGCTGGTCGTGGGTGACGAAGACGAAGGTGATGCCGAGGCGGTGCTGAAGGGCCTTCAACTCGTCCTGCATCGCCTCGCGCAGCTTCAGGTCCAGCGCGCCGAGGGGTTCGTCCAGCAGCAGCACGCGGGGTTCGTTCACAAGGGCGCGCGCCAGCGCGACGCGCTGGCGCTGGCCACCGGACAGCTGGCCGGGTTTGCGGTCGCCGTAGCCGGAGAGCTTGACGAGGGACAGCATCTCTTCGGCCTTGGCATGGCGTTTCGTGCGGTCCACGCCCTTGACCATCAGCCCGTAGGCCACGTTGTCGCGCACGTTCATGTGGGGAAACAGCGCATAGTCCTGGAAGACGGTGTTCACGTTGCGCCGGTTGGGCGGCACGTCGCTGACATCCTGGCCGAAGATGCGGATGGCGCCGCCGGTGGGTTTCTCGAAGCCCGAGATCAGCCGCAGGCAGGTGGTCTTGCCCGAGCCGGAAGGGCCGAGCATGGCGAAGAAGGCGCCTTCGCGGATGGTCAGGTCCACGCCATCGACGGCTTTCACCGTGCCGAAGTGGCGTTGGACGTTCAGGAATTCGACGGCGGCGGTCATGGGACGGTCCGGTTGGGGAAAACAAGGCGCCGCCCCCTCACCCTGACCCTCTCCCCGAGGGGAGAGGGAAGCGCGAGAGGCTGGCCGAAGCGCAGGAAGGGAAGGCGGCTCCCTCCCCCTTCATGGGGGAAGGATGGGGTGGGGGGATCAGCGACCGCCGATCACACCGATGTAGTCAGAGACCCAGCGATAGTAGGGCACGCATTCGCCCTGGGAGCATTTCGAGACCGGGGTGGTCCAGAAGCGGATCTTCTCGAAATCGTCCATGCCGTTGGCCGTGCAGCTTTCGGCGGTGGACATGCCGCGGCCGTCGGTGCAGGCGGCGGGCACCGAGGGGTTGGCGCCGAACCAGACCGCGAGGTCGGATTGCAGGTTCGAGCTGAGCGTGTGTTCCATCCACATGTAGGCGCAGTTCGGGTGCGCGGCATCGACATGCATCATCGTGGTGTCGGCCCAGCCGGTGGCGCCTTCTGACGGGATAGTCGAGGCGATGGGCTGGCCATCGGCCTTGAGCAGGTTCACCTGGAAGGGCCAGGAACCCGAGGCGACCACGCCTTCGTTCTTGAAGTCGTCGATCTGGATGAAGGCGTCGTGCCAGTAGCGGCTGGTCAGTTCGCGCTGCTGGCGCAGCAGATCCAGCGCCGCCTTGTACTGGTCTTCGTTCAGCTCATAGGGCGAGGTGATGCCAAGCTCCGGCTTGTGCGCCATAAGGTACTGCGCGGCGTCGGCGACATGGATCGGGCCGTCATAGGCCTGCACGCGGCCCTTGTTCGACTTGCCGTCAGGCAGGGTCATTTCCTCGAACACCACGTTCCAGGAGGTGGGCGCCTCCTTGAAGACTTCGGTGTTGTACATCAGGACGTTCGGGCCCCACATGTAGGGCACGCCGTAGTGCACGCCGTCCACGGTATGCCAGGGCGCGCTTTTCAGGCGGTCGTCCACCGTGCCCCAGGACGGGATCAGGTCGACATTGATCGGCTGGACGCGGCCGCCCGAGACCAGGCGCAGCGAGGCGTCGCCGCTTGCGGTGACGAGGTCGAAGCCGCCTTCGTTCATCAGGGCGACCATCTCGTCGGAGGTGTTGGCGGTCTTGACGTTGACCTTGCAGCCGGTCGCGGCTTCGAACTTGGTGACCCAGTCGAAGGCCTTGTCGGTTTCGCCCCGTTCAATGTAGCCCGGCCAGGCAACGATATCGACCTGGCCTTCGCCGGCGCCGATCGCAGTCATCTGGGCGAGGGCGGAGGTGAGGGCGGTCACGGTGGCAAGCGCGGTGGTGGCCGCGAGCTTCAGCATCTTCATGGTCGACTCCCTGTCTTGTCCGCGCGATGGCGGAAGCCGGTTTTCCGGCCATGTCACGACGATAGGGAGGCAGGAGCCATTCGCAATAACAAAAGTTGGAAGGCTGCGTTCGGAAAATCCGAACGGTCTTGTGCGAGGCCTTGAGCCGATTTCGGGCGATAGGTGAGGGATTTCGCCGGTCTGGGAGGCAGAATCGCGGATTCAACACCGGGGCATCGGCAAAATGTAGAGAGAACGGGCGCGCCGGGGTCAGCGGGTGGGGATCATGGCCTTGATCGCGGCGACGTGGGCGGCCGTCGCGCCGAGGGAATCGGCCGCCAGCGCGCGGGCCGCCGGAAGGAGCGCGTCCGCTTCCTGGATGCCGTCGATGAGCCCCCAGGCAAGGGCCTGATCGGCCGTGATGCGGGTGCCGGCCATCAGGATCATCTTCGCCCGGGCCGGGCCGACAAGGGCTGCCAGGCGGGGCGGATCGGCGGGCTGGGGCAGATAGCCAAGGCGCATGACCGGGTAGAAGAAGCTGGCCCCCGGCACGGCAAGGCGCAGGTCGCAGGCCAGCGCCATGCCCATGGCGCCACCGGCCAGCGTGCCGTTCAGCGCCGCGATGGTGACACAGGGCAGGGCCGCGATGGCATTGGACAGCCGGTCCCAGACCGGATCGACCGACAGGCCGGCGCGGGCCTCTTCCAGATCGGCGCCGGCCGAAAAGACCTTGCCGGTTCCGGTGATCACCAGGGCGCGCGCGCCCGCGGCTGCGGCCCGGCCCACGGCGGCTTCGAGATCGAGAAGCATCTGGCGCGTGAGCGAATTGGCCTTTTCCGGCCGTGCGATGGTCAACGTCCACAGGCCATCGGCCACATCTTCCCCGATCATCACGCGCTTCTCCCCTGTCGATGACAAAGCCGTTTACCCCGCGGTTCCGGATGGGGAAACCCTTGACCCGCCCGACCCGGCACCACAGGATGCCGCGCGAGGAATTTCCATCGGAAGGCATGATCATGAAACATTGGCGGCTTGCGGGCAGCACGGCGCTTGCCCTGATCCTGGCGAATGCGGCGTCGGCGGAAATCACGCCCGATGAAGTCTGGCAAAGCTGGCAGACCCTGGGGGCGGATCAGGGGCAGACGATCACGGCGAAGTCCACCTCGCATGACGGCTCCTCTTTGGTGGCCGAGGGCGTGACGATCCAGATGAAGGATGCCGAGACGAGCGTCGAGGGCGTGATCGACCGGGTCGTCTTCGCCGACCAGGGCGACGGGACCGTGGCTGTCACCATGTCGGACAGCTATCCGATGACGCTGACGGTGACCGACACGACGGATGCAGCGGCGCCGAAGCCAGTGACGCTGAAGCTGACGGTCACGCAGCCGGGGCTGAAGGTGGTGGCCTCGGGCACGGCGGCCGCGCCGACCTATGCTTTCGATGCGCCGGAGTTCGGCGTGAAGCTGGACAGCCTGGAAGGGCCGGGCACCGAGACGATGACGGCCGCGGGCGAGGTGAAGTTCACCGGGATCAAGGGGAGCTATGCCTTTGCCGCGGGCGAGGGCACGGCGCCGATGGCGCTGGATTCGACCTTTGCCGCAGCCGGGATGACGATGGACATCAGCGGCGCGGATTCGGCGGCGAAGTCGGATTTCAAGGCCAAGGTATCGGTGGCGGACCTCAACGGTTCCACCAAGGGCGCCTTCCTGGATGCGGCTGCCATGGAGAACATGAACAAGGCGCTGCAGGAGGGGTTCTTCACCGACAGCCAGTTCAGCTATGGCAAGACCAGCTTCGAGTTCGGCGGAACCGAGGACGGCAAGCCCACCACCATCTCGGGCGAGGCGGCAAGCGGTGGCGTGGGCTTTGTGCTGAACAAGGAGACCATGGGCTTCAAGGGCAATGGCGGCGGTGTGACGATGACCGTGGCCGGGGGCGACATGCCCTTCCCGAGCGTGTCGGTGTCCTATTCGGAGGCGGCTTTCGATCTGGGCTTCCCGGTGGCGAAATCCGATGCGCCGCAGCCGTTCACCTTCCTGGCGCGGCTGGTGGATCTGAAGCTGCCCGATGAATTGCTGGGCATGGTCGATCCGACGGCGCAGCTGCCGCGCGATCCGGCGACGCTGATCGTGGACAGCACCGGCACGGTGACGCTGACCACCGACCTGACCGATGACGCAGCGATGGCGGCCCTGGGCGATGCACCTCCCGGCACGCTGGACTCGCTGGACCTGAAGCAGATTCTGCTGAAGGCGGCGGGGGCCGAGCTGACGGGTTCGGGCGCGATGACCTTCGACAACACCGACCTGGAGACTTATGGCGGGATGCCGGCGCCGACGGGGACGATCGACCTGAAGCTGGTGGGCGGCAATACCCTGCTGGACAAGATCGTGGCGCTTGGCTTCGTCACCCAGGACGATGCGATGGGCGTTCGGATGATGATGTCGATGTTCGGCAAGATGGTGGAGGGTGAGCCCGATACCATGACCTCGACGGTCGAGTTCAAGGACAAGGGCATCAACGTCAACGGCCAGAAGATCCAGTAACCTTTCGGTCGCCGGGAAGACATGGCCCCGTCCGCCAGGGCGGGGCCTTTCCGTTTCTTTGGCTTGCGCAGGGGCGAGGGGCAGCTTACCTCCACCCGCATCACGAGGAGGTGCCCCATGACCACGCCCCGGCTTGAAGAGCTTGCGGACCGGCTTCTGAAGGCGGCGACGGCCGCCGGGGCCGGTGCGGCCGATGCGCTGGTGGTGGATGGCGCTTCGCTGTCCATCGACATCCGCGCGGGCAAGCTGGAGCAGGCGGAGCGGTCGGAGGGGATCGAGATCGGGTTGCGGGTGCTGGTCGGCGGCCGGCAGGCCTGCGTCTCGGCCTCTGACATCTCGGACCGCACGATCACCACGCTGGCGGAGCGCGCCGTCGCCATGGCGCGCGAGGCGCCGGAAGACCCCTATGCCGGGCTGGCCGACGCGGACCTGATCGCGCGGGACTGGGATCTGGCGGACTATGATCTGGCGGATCCCGCGCCCGAGCCGGGTGCGGCGGCGCTGGAGCGGGATGCCCGCGCGGCCGAGGCGGCGGCGATGGCGGGCGGGGACATCACCCAGGTCGAGGCGAGCGCCGGCTATTCGCGGCGCCGGATGCACCTGGCGGCGACGAACGGGTTTTCGGGCGGGTACGAGCGGACGTCGCGTTCGGTTTCGGCGGTGGCCTTCACCGGCCAGGGCACAGGGATGGAGCGGGACTGGGCCGGGGAAAGCCGCATCTACCAGTCGGACCTGCCTTCGGCGGACGAGGTTGGTGCGCTGGCGGCGGAACGCGCGTTGTCGCGGCGGGGTGCGGTCAAGCCGGTGACGGGCAGCTTTCCGGTGCTGTTCGACGAACGCATCGCGTCCTCGCTGATCGGGCACCTTCTTTCGGCGGTGAACGGGCAGTCGGTGGCGCGCGGGTCAAGCTGGCTGCGCGATGCGCTTGGCCAGCAGGTGTTGCCGGCGGGGCTGTCGGTGATCGAGGATCCGCACCGCCCCCGCATCGGCGGCTCGCGCCCGTTTGACGGGGAGGGGCTGCCGACGCGCGGCCGCGCCATCGTGGAGGCCGGTGTGCTGACGGGCTGGACGCTGGATCTGGCGACGGGGCGCAAGCTGGGCATGGCATCGACCGCCAATGCCTCGCGCGGGACCACGGCGCCGCCCACGCCGTCGAATGCCAACATCGACCTGACGCCGGGCACGGCCAACCGCGCCGACCTGATCCGCGACATGGGGACCGGGCTTCTGGTGACATCGCTGATCGGGTCCACCATCAACCCGACGACCGGGGACTATTCGCGCGGGGCTTCCGGTTTCTGGGTGCAGGATGGCGTGATCAGCCATCCGGTGAACGAATGCACCATCGCCGGCAACCTGCGCGACATGCTGATGCGGATCATCCCGGCCAATGACGCGCGGGCGCATCTTTCGGTGCGCGTGCCGAGCCTTCTGGTCGAGGGGATGACGCTTGCCGGCGCCTGACCTTGCGCTTCTGACCGAGGCGGCACGGGCGGCGGGCGAGATCGCGCTGACCTGGTGGAAGCGCGATCCGCAAGTCTGGGACAAGGGCGGCACCGCCGGGCCGGTGACCGAGGCCGACCTTGCGGTGAACGCGATGCTGGAGACGCGGTTGCGCGCGGCGCGGCCGGATTACGGCTGGCTGTCCGAGGAAACCGCCGACGATCTGGCGCGGCTGGATTGCGAACGGGTGTTCATCATCGACCCGATCGACGGCACGCGCGGCTTCATCGCGGGCGAGCCGCATTTCGCCCATGCCCTTGCCGTGGCCGAGCGGGGCCGCGTGGTGGCGGGCGTGGTGTTCCTGCCGGCGCTTGGCAGGCTGTATTCGGCCGAGGCCGGGGGGCCGGCACTGTGCGACGGGCAGCCCATCCGCGCCAGCGCACGCGCCGAGATGGACGGTGCGACCGTGCTGACCACGGCACCCAACATGGTGCCGGATCACTGGCCCGGCGGCGTGCCGGATCTGAAGCGCAGTTTCCGCGCCTCGCTGGCCTGGCGTCTGTGTCTGGTGGCCGAGGGCCGGCACGACACGCTGATCAGCTTTCGCGATTGCTGGGAGTGGGACATCGCCGCCGGGGCGCTGATCGCCGAGCGCGCCGGGGCGGTGGTGTCAGACGGTCGGGGAGAGGCGCTGCGCTTCAACCGTCCTGTGCCGCAATCGGCCGGGCTGATGGTGGGGCCGCCCGGCCTGCATGGCGATCTTCTTGTGCGGCGCCTTGGGACCGGCGCCGCCTGATCACGCCTTGGGCTTCTTTGGCGGCACGAACCGCTTGGAGGTGTCGCGCGCATCGGTCTTTGGCGCGGCAGGCTTGCGGGACGGCACGTCAGAGCCGCCGGGCTTGGCCGATTTCGAGCCGTGCGACTTGAACCCGGTCGATTTGGCCGCGCCGCCATGGGACTTGAAGCCCGCCGATTTCGGCGCGCCCTTCGCGGGCTTGTCGCCCCAGGACTTGCCCGCCGGCTTGTCGCTGTGGGACTTGAACCCCTCGGAACGGGCGAGGCGCTTGTCGCCTTCGGGGCGGTCGCCATCCTTCCAGCGCGGCTTGCGCGGGGCATCGCCGTCCTGGGTCGGTCGCGGGGTGTAGGGCTTGCGCGGCGCGTCGTCGGACCGGGCGCCATAGCTCTTGCGCGGGGCATCGTCCGAGCGGGCGGCATAGGGTTTGCGCGGGGCGTCGTCGTCCTTTGGACGGGGCGTCCAGGGCTTGCGCTCGCCGCCTTCTTCCCGTGCGGGACGCGGAGCGTAGGGCTTGCGCGGCGCGTCACCGTCGTCCCGCTTGGGGCGCGGCGCGTAGGGTTTGCGCTCGCCGTCTTCGCGCGGCGTGTAGGAGCGGCGTTCGCCGTCATCGTCGCGCTTGGGGCGGGGGGCGTAGGGCTTGCGACCTTCGCCATCCTCTTCGCGCAGCGGGCGCGGCGTGTAGGTCTTGCGTTCGGTCCGCTCGCTTGCCCCTTCGGCCGCACGCGGGCGGTATTCGCCCTCTTCGCGCGGCGGGCGGGGCGTGTATTTCGACGGCGCACGCGGGGCGCCGCGGGCGGGGCCGAAATCGGGCTCGCCGGCCAGGCGGGTCATGGTCAGGCCCGTGTCGATGTCGGTCGTCTCGCCGAAGCGGCCGGCGAGGGGGGCAGAGATCTGCACGAAGCTGCGGTCCTGCTGGACGCGGATGGCGCCGATGCCATCCTTGGCGATGCCGCCGGCATCGCAGATTTTCGGCAGAAGCCAGCGCGCTTCGGCCCGGCCGGTGTGACCGACGTTCAGCTCGTACCAGACGGCCTCGCCGAATTCGCCGCGCGGGCGGGGGGCGGCGGGCGCGGCGGGGGTCGAGACCTCGCCGATTTCCTCGGGCGCGGAGCGGCCCGCGCGCCACATGCGCACGAAGGCGCCGGCCAGCGTCTCGGCGCCGAAGCGCTCGATCAGCTTCGCGTTCAGTTCCAGTTCTTCGCCCGGACCTTCGGCCAGGGCCGGGTCTTCCATCATGCGGACCTCGTCGCGCGCCAGCACGTCATCGGCCGAGGGCGGCGCGCCCCATTCTGCAACGACCTTTGCGCCCTGCAGCAGACGGTGTGCCTTCTTGAATTCGGCCGGGGTGACGACCAGCGCCGACACGCCCTTGGACCCGGCGCGGCCGGTGCGGCCCGAGCGGTGGAGCAGGGTTTCGGACGAGCCGGGCAGATCGGCGTGGATCACCAGTTCCAGGCCCGGCAGGTCGATGCCGCGGGCGGCCACGTCAGTGGCGATGCAGACCCGTGCGCGCCCGTCGCGCAGCGCCTGCAGCGCGTGGCTGCGTTCGGCCTGGCTGAGTTCGCCCGACAGCGCCACGACCTGGAAGCCGCGGTTGCCCATGCGGGCGAAGAGGTGGTTCACATTGGCCCGCGTCTTGGCGAAGACGATGGCGGTGCGTGCCTCGTGAAAGCGCAGGATGTTGAAGATCGCGTGTTCCTTGTCGCGCGGGGCGACGGAATAGGCGCGGTATTCGATGTCGACATGCTGGCGGGCCTCGCCCTGGGCCACCACGCGCAGCGCATCGGTCTGGAAGGTGGTTGCGAGTTCCGCGATCTCGGCCGGCACGGTGGCAGAGAACATCAGCGTGCGCTTGCCCTCGGGCATGGCCGACAGGATGAACTCCAGATCCTCGCGGAAGCCGAGGTCCAGCATCTCGTCTGCCTCGTCCAGCACCACGGCGCGGATGGCCGACAGGTTCAGCGAGCCGCGCTCGATATGGTCGCGGAGCCGCCCTGGGGTGCCCACGACGATATGCGCGCCGCGTTCCAGCGTGCGGCGTTCGTTGCGGAAGTCCATGCCGCCGACGCAGGAGGCGATGGTGGCGCCGGCATCGGCGTAGAGCCATTCGAATTCGCGCCGCACCTGAAGGGCGAGTTCGCGGGTGGGGGCGACGATCAGCGCCAGCGGTTCGGCGGCGAAGAGCAGGCGGTCGGTGCCGTCCATCACTTCGGGAGCGATGGCAAGGCCGAAGGCCACCGTCTTGCCCGACCCGGTCTGGGCTGAGACCAGAAGGTCGCGCCCGGCGGCTTCGGCAACGAGAACGGCCTCCTGCACCGAGGTGAGGGAGGAATAGCCTTTCGTGGCCAGCGCCGCGGCAAGGGCCGCGGGCAGCGAGTGTTCGGTCATGGAGCCTTTTGTCCAAGGGGCGGCGCTTTGGCCGCGGTGCCAGTGATGCGGCACCTGTTCCCTCGTCGCCCGGCCTCCTCGCCGTGGGCGACCGGAGGATTTTCCGGGCCGACCGGCGGTGCATAGAGGAAAAAACGGGCCGTGTATAGGCCCGCGTCATCTGCCGCTGCGGCAGGCCCCCTGCGCCGCTTGACCAAGGGCCGGCTTTGGCCCAAACCCTGCGCGACCCATCAGCGGAGAAGATCCACATGGCGCAGCGTCTGCACCTCGTCTTTGGCGGCGAACTGGTAGATCCGCAGAAGACCGCCTTCAAGGACGTGAAGGATATCCACATCGTCGGCATGTTCCCCGACTATGCCAGCGCCCATGCCGCCTGGAAGGCCGAGGCGCAGCGCACGGTGGACAATGCCCATATGCGGTATTTCATCGCCCATATCCACCGGCTGCGCGATGCCGAGCTGGCCGGATCGGCGACCGAGGAGATGGGCGACTGAGCCCAAGGGCCATGGCGCATTCGCTTGGCCTGAAGCTTTACACGCTTGCCAACCGCAGCAACGGGGCAGAGCCGGCAGAGCGCCCCTCGCGCCCGCCGGGCCGGTTGGTCTGGCTTCATGCGCCGGGGCCGGATGCGGCGCGCACCATGCTGGAACTGGCGCGGCGTCTGGTGGACGAGGACGCCGTGCCGGTGCTGTTGACTTGCCCGGCGCCGATTGCTCCGCACGAGGGCGTGCTGGTTCAGCCGCCGCCTGCCGATCATCCGGCCGAGGCGCGGGCCTTCCTGGATCATTGGCGCCCCGAGGTGGCGGTGTTCTCGGAGGGCGAGTTGCGGCCGGCGCTGATGGCGCTGGCCGAGGACCGGGCGCTGCCGATGCTGATGGCCGATGCGCGCGTGCCCCGGCTTCTGCGCCGGCGGGACGACTGGTATCCGGGCCTCATGCGGTCAACCCTCGCCGGGTTCCAGCGAGTGCTGGCGGTGGATGAAGAGGCTGCCCGCAGCTTCCGCAAGGCGGGGGCGCTGGCCGTGGCCGTGACCGGGCGGATGGAAGAGGAAAGCGCGGCGCTGCCCTGTTCGGAACCTGAACGGGCGGCGCTGGCGCGGCGGTTGTCCACGCGGCCGGTCTGGCTGGCGGTGGATGTGCCGGAGGCCGAGGAGGCGGCGGTGATCGCCGCGCACCGCTCGGTTCTGCTGCTGCTGCACCGGGCGCTTCTGATCCTCGTGCCGAAGGACCTCGCGCGCGCCGACGCGCTGGCTGCGGCGCTTGTGGCAGAGGGCTGGAGCGTGGCGCGCCGCAGTGCCGACGAAGAGCCGGATGGCGAGACCGAGGTGTTCCTTGCCGATGGCGGCGGGGAATACGGGCTGTGGTACCGGCTGGCGCCTGTGACCTTTTTGGGCGGCACGCTTCTGGGCGAGGGGTGCAGCCGTGATCCGCTGGAGGCGGCGGCGCTTGGTTCGGCGCTGATTTCGGGGCCGAAGCCGGGGGGTCATGCCGGGGCGCACCAGCGGCTGGCGCGGGCACGGGCGATCCGGGGGATCGGGTCGGTGGGGGAATTGTCCGACGCGGTGGGCGACCTGCTGGCGCCCGACCGGGCGGCGCGGCTGGCGCAGGCGGCCTGGGCCGCAAGCTCTGACGGGGCCGAGGCGACCGAGAAGGTGCTGGCCGAGATCCGCCGCGTGATGGACGGGGGCGGCTGATGCGGGCGCCGGGGTTCTGGTTCAAGCCGCCGGGCGCGTTGGCCTGGATGCTGTCACCGCTTGGGGCGGTCTATGCGGCGGCCACCGCGCGGCGGGTCGTGCGGGAGGGATACCGCGCCGGGGTGCCGGTGATCTGCGTGGGCAACCTGAATGCCGGGGGGACGGGCAAGACGCCCACGGCGATTGCCCTGATCGGGCGGTTGCAGGCGCGGGGGCGCAAGGTCTGGGTTGTGAGCCGCGGGCATGGCGGGCGGCTGGAGGGGCCGGTCGTGGTGGACCCCGCGCGGCACCGTGCCGCCGAGGTGGGGGATGAGCCCCTGCTGCTGGCGGCCTTTGCGCCGGTCGTGGTGGCGAAGGACCGGGCCGCGGGGGTGAAGCTGGCCGAGGCGCAGGGGGCGGGGGTGGTAATCCTGGACGACGGGTTCCAGAACCCCTCGGTCGAGAAGGCGGTCTCGGTCGTGGTGGTGGATGCCGCGAAGGGCTGGGGCAACGGGTTCTGCCTGCCGGCAGGGCCGCTGCGCGAGCCGGTGGCGGCCGGGCTGAAGCGGGCGGATCTGGTGCTGGCCATCGGGGGGGCGGAGGACCGGGCGGCGTTCCGGGCGCGGTGGCCGGGCCTGCCGGTGCCGCTGGCCGAGGCGGAGCTGAAGCCCCTGCGGATGGGAATGGACTGGGCGGGGGCAAGGGTGCTGGCCTTTGCCGGGATCGGGCACCCCGAGAAGTTCTTTGCCTCGCTGCGGGCCGAGGGGGCCGAGGTGGTGCGGGCGGAGGCGCTGGACGATCACCAGCCCCTGAGCGAGGCGCTGCTGCGACGGCTGGAGATCGAGGCCATGGGACTGGGGGCGCAGCTGGTCACGACCGAGAAGGATGCGGTCCGGTTGCCGGCGGCCTTCCGGCCGAAGGTGCTGACCCTGCCGGTTCGGCTGGAGGTGCTGGACTGGGCGGCCCTAGACGGGCTGCTGGACCGGGCCGGGGTGTGAGGCGTCCGAGCTCGGACGCTTGACCGATGTCAACGAGATCAACGGGTTACGCGGCCGGATTAACTTGGCGTTCATGATTGGCCGCGGGGACGAGTTTTCTGCGAAAACTCGTGCGCAGGTGGCTTAGTGCGCCGCCCTTGGCATCGGGTTCAGCGCCTTGTTGTAGGGCTTCCAGTCGGTGATGTCGGGGTAGAATTGGCGGCGCCAGGCGCGGACGTGGGGGTTCATGGTGCGGCGCCAGAGCGGCGGGATCATCGCGGCCAGGGTCATCAGCGGATAGCCATAGGGCAGTTGCGGCGCGTCGTCCTGGCCATAGGTCTGCAACAGCGGGAAGCGCCGGTCGGGCTTGTAATGGTGGTCGGAATGGCGCTGGAGGTTGATGAGCAGCCAGTTTGAGGCCCGGTGCGCCGCGTTCCAGGAATGGCGGGGCAGGACATGTTCGTACTTGCCTTCGCCCATGTGGCGGCGGGTCAGGCCGTAATGTTCGATATAGTTCACCAGCTCCAGCTGCCAGACGGCGACGCCGCCTTGCCAGAGGAACAGCAGAAGCCCGAGCCAGCCGCCAAGCGCGAGGGCCAGAACAACCATGGCCAGTTGCAGCGCCCAGTAGCGCCAGTAGGGGTTGGAGCGGTGCCACCAGGGCAGGCCGCGCCGGGCGAGCATGGCACATTCGGCCTTCCAGGCCGAGCGGCGGCACTGGACCAGCACGCGCGGGAAGAAGCGGTGGAAGCCTTCGTTGTAGCGCGCCGTCACCGGATCGCGCGGGGTGCCGACCCAGAGATGGTGCACGCGCAGATGCTCTGACCGGAAGTGCGAATAGAGCACACTGGCGAGCAGGAGGTCGCCGAGCCAGCGTTCAAGCGCCGATTTCTGGTGCATCAGCTCGTGCGCGTAGTTGATGCCGATGGTGCCGGAGATCACGCCCATGCCGAAGAACAGGGCGAACTTCTCGACCGTATCGAGGTGATCGGCGCGCGGGACGTACCAGAGGAGCCAGCCGAGCAGCAGGATTTGCAGCGGGAACCAGAGGATGGTGACGATGCGATACCAGAAGAGGCCGCTGTCGGGCGTGTCGAGTGCGGCATTGTCCTCGTTCAGGCCGGTGATCGCATCGAGCAGCGAGAAGAGGCCCCAGGAGGAGAGCGGCAAGAGCGCCAGCGTCCAGCCGCCGTTCAGCGCGGCGAGGATGGCGAGGGGGAACATGCCGAGCGACAGCCAGAAGGGCAGGGCACTGGCCAGGCGCGCGACGCGGGGGGCGGGGATCGTGGTCATCTTGGGCGCCATCCTGACCTGTCGCGGCAGGGGGTCAAGGGGACGGAACCGCGCGGGCGGCCAGATCGTGGGCCTTGCGCATCACCGTGGGCAGGCTGGCCGGGCGGAAGGCGGCGCGGGGCAGGAAGGCGCCGCGGTCGGGGGCGGCTTCCTGCGGGACATCGGCCAGGAGGATGCGCAGGATCAGGTGAAAATGCGTGAAGGTGTGACGCACTTCGCCGATGTCCTGCCAGTTTGCCGCCAGCGGTTCGGGGCCGCCTGCGCCATCCCAGCCGTCGCCGGGAAAGCCGGGCATCCCGCCCAGAAGGCCGCGGTCGGGCCGGGTTTCCACAAGCCAGGCGCCATCGGTGCGGCGGGCGAGCCAGAGCCGGCCCTGGCGCACCGGCTTTGCCGCCTTGGGCGCGCGGCGGGGCAGTTCGGCCTGGACGCCGGCGGCGCGGGCCGCGCAATCGCCCATCCAGGGGCAGATGCCGCAGGCCGGGCTGCGCGGGGTGCAGATGGTGGCGCCAAGGTCCATCACCGCCTGGGCATGATCGCCGGGGCGAAGCTGCGGCGTCAGGTCGGCGGCGCGGGCGGTCATCTCGGGCTTGGCGGCGGGAAGCGGCGTTTCGATGCGGAACAGGCGGGCCATGACCCGTTCGACGTTGCCGTCAACCACGGTGGCCGGTTCGTCCCAGGCGATGGCGGCGATGGCGGCGGCGGTGTAGGGGCCGATGCCGGGCAGCGACAGAAGCCCCTCGCGGCTGTCTGGGAACTGGCCGCCCCGGGCCGCCACGGCGCGCGCGCAGGCCAGAAGGTTGCGGGCACGGGCGTAATAGCCAAGCCCCGCCCATTCGGCCATGACTTCGGCATCGGGGGCGGCGGCCAGCGCCTGCACATCGGGCCAGCGGCCCGTGAAGCGGTGGAAGTAGTCCTTCACTGCGGCAACGGTGGTCTGCTGCAGCATGACCTCGGACAGCCAGACGCGGTAAGGATCGGGGCGGATGCCGGCGCGGCGGTCTTCCGGGCTGGTGCGCCAGGGCAGGACGCGGGCATTGACGTCGTACCAGGCGAGGAGGTCTGCCGAAAGCTGGCCCGCGTCACGCAATCTTTACGGCTCCTGCCCCGTTCCCCCACTGGCGCCGCTGGCCGTCGCCCGTCTAGAGTCGGACAAAGCATAGCGGCGCCCGAGCCAAGGACCAGATGGCGAAACCCCTCTTCACCGCTCCGACCCGACGTGAGCGCGGGTTTGAAGCCGCCGCCGGTCTGGTGAAGGACAGCCTGCGGCTGGCCGGCGAGAAGCGGGGATTTGCGCTGTCGCGGCTCTTGACCCAGTGGGAAGAGATTGTGGGGGCCGACCTGGCCCGCATCACCCGGCCGGTGAAGATGGGCTATGCGCAGGGCGGGTTCGGCGGCACGCTGGTCGTGCTGGTGAACGGGGCCCATGCGCCGATGGTGGAGATGCAGAAGGACCGGCTGCGCGAGCGGGTGAATGCCTGCTATGGCTACAATGCCGTGTCGCGTGTCAGTTTCACCCAGACTTCGGCGGATGGCTTCGCCGAGGGTCAGGCCGCCTTTGCCCCGGCGCCGCGGAAGAAGCCCGCGCCCGACCCCGAAGTGGTGGCGAAAGCCGCCGAGACCGCCGCGCCGGTGCAGGACGAGGGACTGCGCGCAGCCCTTGAAGTGCTGGCGCGAAACGTCCTATCCCGAGCCAAGACCTGAAAGGGCCAGAGAGGCATCCCATGACCAAGATTTCCCGCCGCACCGCCTTGACCGCCGCGCTGGCCGCAACGGTGGCCGCGCAGTTCCCCCTGGCCGCCGTGGCGCAGGATGCGCCGGCTGTCGAGGTGAAGGACTTCACGCTCGGTTCGGCCGATGCGAAGGTGAAGATCACCGAATATGCCTCGTTCACCTGCCCGCATTGCGCGCATTTCCATGCGACGAACTGGGCGAAGCTGAAGGCCGAATACATCGACACCGGCAAGGTGCAGTTCACCTACCGCGAGGTCTATTTCGACCGCTATGGCCTGTGGGCGGCGATGATCGCGCGCTGCGGCGGAGAGATGAAGTATTTCGGCATCTCGGACATGCTGTTCGACACCCAGGCGGAATGGACGGCCGGGGAAACCCCGCAGCAGGTGGTGGAAAACCTGAAGAAGATCGGCCGCACCGCCGGGCTGGACGATGCGCAGATGGATGCCTGCATGAAGGACAAGGCCACCGCCGAGGCGCTGGTGGCAATGTACCAGAAGAACTTCGAGGCCGATGGGGTGGAGGGCACGCCCACGCTGTTCATCAACGGCGCGAAATACGGCAACATGGGCTGGGACGAGTTGAAGGCTGCGATCGACGCGGAACTGGCGAAGTAACATGACGGCTCCTCTGGCTGGCGTGCGGGTGATCGAGCTTGCACGCATCCTTGCCGGGCCCTGGGCCGGCCAGACGCTTGCCGACCTGGGCGCCGAGGTGATCAAGGTCGAGGCGCCCGAGGGCGACGATACCCGCCGGTGGGGGCCTCCATTCATTGAACGCGAGGGTGACCGGTCGGCGGCCTATTTCCACGCGGCGAACCGGGGCAAGAAGTCGGTCACCTGCGATTTCCGCACGCCGGAGGGGCAGGCGGCGGTGCGCCGGCTGGTGGCCGATGCCGACGTGGTGATCGAGAACTTCAAGGTGGGCGGGCTGGCGAAGTACGGGCTGGACTGGGACTCGCTTCGCGCCGTTAACCCGCGGCTGGTCTATTGCTCGATCACCGGTTTTGGCCAGACCGGGCCCTATGCGCACCGGGCGGGCTATGACTTCATCATCCAGGGCATGGCCGGGCTGATGTCTGTCACCGGCGAGCCGGATGGCCAGCCGCAGAAGGTGGGCGTGGCGGTGACGGATGTGTTCACCGGGGTCTATGCCGCCACCGCGATCCTGGCGGCGCTGATCCAGCGCCAGACGACCGGGCGCGGCCAGATGATCGACATGGCCTTGATGGATGTGGCCGTGGCGACCATGGCGAACCAGGCGCTGAACTACCTGTCCACCGGCACAGCGCCGCGGAAGATGGGCAATGCGCATCCGAACCTGGCGCCCTATGCGGTGTTCGATTGCGCGGATGGCTGGATCATCCTGGCCACCGGCAACGACAGCCAGTACCGCAAGCTCTGTGGCATCCTGGGGCTGGAGGCGATGGCGACTGCGCCGGAGTTCCTGACCAATGCCGACCGTGTGGCCAACCGGGTGGAGATGACGCGGGCCCTGACCGAGGCGACGACGCGCATGACCAAGGCCGAATTGCTGGCGGCCTGCGAGGCCGAGGGCGTGCCGGCCGGGCCGATCAACGACCTGGCCGAGGTCTTTGCCGACCCGCAGGTGATCGCGCGGGGGATGCGGCTGGACTTCGACGGGGTGCCGGGGGTGCGGTCGCCCTTCACCTTTTCGGAGGCCGAACTGGCGCTGGATCGGCCGGCGCCGAAGCTGGGCGAGCACGACTGAGGGCACAAGGCACCACCCTCCCCCAACCCCTCCCCACGAGGGGGAGGGGAGGAGCGCCGGGGCGAGGGTTACACCATGCGGATCACGTCGCGCGGCACAGCGAGGACATAGCCGCGCCGCGCGATGGTCTTGACCAGAAGTTCCGAGACAAGCTGGTTGCCGAGCGCGTCGCGCAGGCGCTTGACGCGGGTGGCGCCGGCGGCCTCGTCGCAGTCGGCGGCATCGCGGCCGGAGATGACGGCCTCGATCTGGGCGCCGGTCAGAACGTCGTCGTCCATCCGCGCCTCGGCCAGGACCGCGAGGGTTTCCAGCGCGGCCTCGGTCAACTGGAACTCCAGATCGTTGATATAGACCGCCCGGCCTTCGCGGCTGATCATGAGGCTGGCCACCTGGATGCCCGACCGCTGGATCGCCGAGATGCGGCGGTTCAGCGCCACGATGGTGATGAGGAACACGAGCGAGGCCACCATGAGGGCAGTGGCGAACAGCAGAAGCACGAAGATCACCGTGCGATAGCTGGCCAGCACATCCGAGAAGGAGGTGCCGGACTGGGCGAGAATCTCCAGAAGCTTGATCTCGGCATTGGTGGTCAGGTCGTTCTCGATGAACAGACGTTCCACCTTGGCGTTGAAGGCATTGGCGTCGGGCAGGTTCGAGAACAGGAAGACCGCCGCCGCGGCGAGAATCGCCACGATGGCCAGAACCCCGCCGGCTACCACGCCCTTGCCGGTTTTCAGCGCCTCAGTAGCGGAGGAAAAATTCGCCCGCACGGTCCTTCCTTTCCGCCAGTCCTTCCGGGCCGAACACGCCCATCACATCCAGGAGTGTCCATCCCCCGGCTTGCAGGCGGGGTGCAAGCTCGTTCTTCGCGGCGCCCGGATCGCAGGCGGAATCCGGCACCTGAGCCACGCCATAGGCCAGGCGGAGCGGATCGTCCTGCTTGGCCTTGTAGTCGGCGTAGCACTCGGCCGCGGCGGGGCTGGCAAGCGTGAGGATGAAGGCGATCAGCGGCAGGCGCATCGGCGCGGTCCTTCTGGCGGGATGCATGATCCTTGCCGGGAGCGCGCGGGATATTCAATAACCCAAGGCCCGGACGGGGCCTGCTATCGGATAGCAGGGCGGTGTTATTGCCCGATTTCGGGGGATCGGGGTCTGGTCGGGCATCCCGCAGCGCATTGGTCGCGGGTCCCGCAACCGGAAGAAGGAAATCCCCCATGTCCCGTGACCCGCATGTCCTGTTCGCCTCGCCCACACTGGCCGAAACGGCCTATGTCACCTGTCGCGATGTCTCGCGGCAGATTCCGGTGGAAGGCTATGGCCCCGCGCGCCGGGTGCTGGCGGGAATCGTTGCGGTGGCGCTGGCCATCGGCGCGGCGCTGCCGGTGCGGGCAGCGACCGACGATCTGGCGACCGGGCTGGCCGCGCTTGGTGCACTGGCGCTGATCGCGGGCGAGACAGAGGGCAATCCGCCGCCGCGGGTCGCGCCGCCGCCGGAGCGGGAGGTGCGGTTTCGGCAAGACCCCGGCCCGCGCGATGCCTGCCGGTACGAGATGGGGCCGCCGCATGAAAATGCCTGGGGCCACAGGGCCAAGCACGGCTGCGCGCCGGCACCGGGGCACAGGGACGGCCATCCGGTCAGGCATGGCAAGGGCCACGGCAAGGGCCACGGGCACTGACGGAACTGGCGGGAGAGGGGCGGCCGGATTGTCCCCCGGTTGCCTGATCCTGCTCGGGGGCGGGCCGACGGGCAGGGCCCGCCCCCCTTTTGTTCGGCCAGGCAGAGTCAGGCCGCGACGCGCATCCGCCGCATGGCGGCGATCTGGTGCAGCGCCTCGGCGGGCGAGACGGTTCGGAAGATGTCGCGCATCATGCGGGCATCGGATTTCAACCCCTCGGCAAGGCCCTGCTTGGCGGCCTTCAGCGGGCTGGAGACTCCCGGCCAGGGCACCACGGCGAGCGACAGGCCCTGTTCGATCCAGTGCCGGTTCATCGCGACCTCGATCCCGAAGCCGGGCAGGCGGGTGAGCTCGTCGAGGTCGGCGGGCAGGTGCTGGCGGGCCATGACCCTTTCGCCCGAGATGTAATCCAGCCCGATGCGCTGCCACAGGCGCGGGGCATTGCCGCGCAGTGAGAGAGAGACATCGGCCTGGCCGTAGCGCACCGGGCGGGCCAGGGAGGTGAGGTCGCCGGGTGTGAGGCCGGTCAGATCGGCATCGAGGAACATCAGATGTGAGAAGCGCGCTGCGGCGATGCCCGACAGAAGGGCCCGCGTCTTGCCGCCGTTCTGCGGCTGGCGGATGACCGTGACGCCGGCAATGCGCGCGGCGACCTCGGCCGTGCCATCGGTGGAGCCGTCGTCCACGACAAGCACTTCGTCCACCGCGGCGTGGCCGGCGGCGACCGACAGGACGGCGCCGATGCGCGCCGCCTCGTTCCAGGCGGGAACCACGACCGAAAGCCCTGTCCAGTGCGTCATTCGGCGGGCATCCCGGCGCTGCGCGTCATGCGGTAAAGCGCAAAGGCAAAGCCGCCCAGCAAGAGGATCGCCGCCCAGAACAGCGCGTTTTCCACATCGGGCAGGGCCGCACCAAAGAGCCAACCGATGAGGAAGAAGACGGCGGTCTTGGGGATGGTGGCGAGGAGGTTCCACCACAGGAAGGGCAGAACCGGCATCCGCGCCGATCCAGCGGTGACAAGAACCAGCGCCCCGGCGGTGTGGGTGAGCTTGCCCAGGACCAGCGTGCGCGGGCCGTGGCGGCGGAAGTGTTCGGCCACCTGCGCCAGGCGGGCATCGGTCAGGCCAAGCCTGCGGCGCCAGCGTTCCGGCAGGCGGGCCACGCCGCGGCGGCCGATGAGGTAAAGGATGCTGTCGCCGATCAGGTCGGCGATGACCAGCGCGGCGATGGCGCCCCAGACGGGGATCAGGCCGAGTTTCGCGAGCCAACCCGCCACGATGGTGACGATCGGGCCTTCCACGATGGCCATGGGGACCAGAACCGGCAGGCCCTGCGCGCCGATGGCCGAGATGGTGGAGGCGACGTCAGCCATGGGTCATTCCGCCGGTCTGGCCGGGGCCATGTCATTGCCGCGCCAGGTGAAGCCGGGGCGGGCGAAGGTGGCGACCCAGATCGCGGGCAACATCAGGTCGCGGACCAGGCTGGCCGCCAGGTCGGCCGGACCCATGGGCCATCCGGCGCGCAATGCCAGCACGGCCTCGGCCGCGTACCACAGTCCAATGACGGCCAGCGCAGGCAGGATGCCCAAGGGCAGGACCATGAGAGCGGGCAGGAAGGGGCCGTTCAGCGGCTCGAGCAGGAAGAGCGCGGGGAAGCCGGCGCGGCGCACCCGGCTCCAGCGCAGCTGACGGTCCCAGACCGCGCGCCAGGACCGGCGGCCGATGGGTTGGGCGAAGGGGCGGGGCACGAGGCGGACCTTAAGGCCAAGGCTGCGGATCGCCTTGGTGGCGGCGACATCCTCGGCCAGTTCGCGGCCAAGCACGGCCAGGCCGCCAGCCTTGTTCAGGATGCGGCGGTTGAAGAACAGCGTCTTGCCCTGGGCGAAGCCCGCGTCCAGCGCGGCGGCGGCCAGTTGCACACGCGCCTGGTTGCCATTCAGCACTGCGGCTTCGACCCGGGCGGCCATGCCACGGGGCTGCCAGCCCCAGGCGGGCGAGGAGACAAGGCCGGTGCCCGGTGTCCAGGCGGCTGAAAGGGTGGCGAGGTAGTCGGGCGGCAGCATCAGGTTGCTGTCGGCCATGGCGATCCAGTCATGCGCCGCTCTGTCCCAGGCGCGGGCGACGTTGTTGAGCTTCGGATTGCCGCTGATGCGCTGTTCGCCGACCATCAGCCGTGCGTTCACCCGCGGGTGTTCGGCGATAAGGCGGCGGACCAGCGGCACGGCGGCATCGGATTCCGATGCGGCGCAGAACAGGATCTCGGCGGCGGGGGGAGACAGGCGGAAGCTGGAGCCAAGCGTCATCTCGTCAAACGGATCGACGCCGCAGACCGGGCGGATCAGCGTGATCTCGGGCGGCTGGCCCGTTGCGGGCAGGCGGCGGTTCAGCTGGATCATGCACAGCACCGCCGTGGCAAGGTGCAGCCCAAGAATCAGGAAGCCGATCACGGCAAGGACTGTCAAAGGACAGGCTCCAGTTCGTTCAGGCCTTCTTGCGGCGCCGGCAGGGGGGCGAAGGCCGGCACGGACACAAGGCGCAGGTGCCCCTCCACGTCTTCGGCAATGGCCGTCAGGCTGTCAACCCAGTCGCCGCAGTTCACATAGGTCAGCCCGTCGCGGTCGTGCAGTGCAGGCTTGTGGAAATGGCCGCAGATCACCCCGTCGTGCCCCTGGGCCTGGGCCAGCGCGATCAGCCGGCGTTCATGCGCGGCGCCCCAGGCAAGGCAGGCGTTCACGGCGGACAGGAGCCGCTCGATCAGGCTGCGGTGGTCGGCTGGCAGGTTGCGGCGCAGCCGCCGCAGCGCGGCGTCGATACCGCGGAGCGACCCGTCCAGGCGGGTGCCGATGCGGGTGGCCAGGTGGTGACGCAGGATGCGCGCATCGCAGGCGTCGCCATGCAGCACCAGGAAGCTGCGGCCGCGGGCGGTCCGGTGCACGGCTGTGTCAAGCGCCACGGCCCCGGCAAAGGGCGAGACCGTCTCCTTCAGCGCGGCGTCGTGGTTGCCGGCCAACAGCACCAGTTCCATGCCTTGAGCCATACGCTCGCGGATCAAGTCGATGATGCTGTCATGCAGCGCCGACCAGCGCGGCCGCAGCGGGTGCCAGACATCGAGGATGTCGCCAACCAAATAAAGGCGGTCGGCCGAGTTCTGGCGCAGGAAATCCAGCAGCCGGTCAGCCCGGCAGCCATGCGCCCCCAGATGAAGGTCTGACAGGAAAAGGGTCCGGTGGTGATACCGGATGTTGGGGAGGCTGGTCGTGTCGTCGGCAGGATGTTGAGTCATGCCCCTGTCCCTTTTGTGGCTGTCCCGCATTTATCCCCAGACCGGCACAGCTTCGTGACATACGGCGCGACAGAGGCTTTCCGTCGCATCCAACCCGCGTTATTCCATCAAGATGAGCAGTCGGTCCCCCGATTTCAATCACGAGTCCCGGCTGATGAGGCGCGGCATTCTGCGCGTCGCGGGGGTGGACGAGGTGGGGCGCGGCCCGCTTGCCGGCCCGGTGGTCGCCGCTGCCGTCATTCTTGACCCTGCGCGAATTCCGTCTGGCCTGGCGGATTCCAAGGTGCTCTCCGCGCCGAGGCGCGAGCGGTTGCACGACGAAGTCCGCGCCTGCGCCCTTGCCGTTTCAGTCGCCGAGGCATCGGTGGAGGAAATCGACCGGCTGAACATCCTTCACGCCAGCCTGCTGGCGATGCGGCGCGCGGTCGAGGCGCTGCCGGAGGTGGGTTTCGCCCTGGTGGATGGCAATCGTGTTCCGCCCGGCCTGCCCTGCCCGGGCGAGGCGGTGGTGAAGGGCGATGCGCTCTGCCTGTCGATTGCGGCGGCCTCAATCGTGGCCAAGGTCGTGCGCGACCGGCTCATGGTGGATTTGGCGCAACAGCACCCCGGCTATGGCTGGGAAGCGAATGCAGGCTACCCCACAAAGGTCCATCTGGATGCGCTTCTACATCTGGGTGTGACCCCTGTGCATAGGCGTTCGTTCGGCCCCGTCCACAAGATATTGTATCAAGGACTTTAATTAAGTCGTTGATTCAAAAAAGAAATTGACGCCGAATCGGGTCTTGCTCACACTTCCGTCAACTCCGGCACAGACCGGCGGCGACAGAGGCAAGCAATATGAAACGAACCGGCGAGGCGGCTCATCCGCCGCACCAGCTGCCGTTGAACCAGATCCTGGCGGGCGACTGCATCGAGGTGATGCGGTCCCTGCCCGAGGCATCTGTCGACCTGATCTTCGCCGACCCGCCCTACAATCTGCAGCTTCGGGGCGAGTTGCACCGGCCGGACAATTCCAAGGTCGATGCGGTGGACGACCACTGGGACCAGTTCGAGGGCTTTGCCGCCTATGACCGGTTCACCCGCGACTGGCTGGCGGCGGCGCGGCGGATCCTGAAGCCGAACGGCGCGATCTGGGTGATTGGCAGCTACCACAACATCTTCCGGGTGGGGGCCGCGCTGCAGGATGCGGGGTTCTGGGTTCTGAACGATGTGGTCTGGCGCAAGGCCAATCCGATGCCGAACTTCCGTGGCAAGCGGCTGACCAATGCGCATGAGACGCTGATCTGGGCCAGCAAGGCGGAAGCCTCGCGCTACACCTTCAACTACGAGGCGCTGAAGGCGCTGAACGACGGGGTGCAGATGCGGTCGGACTGGGTGATCCCGCTGTGCACCGGGCATGAGCGGCTGAAGGACGAGGCCGGCGACAAGGCGCATCCGACCCAGAAGCCCGAGGCGCTGCTGCACCGGGTGCTGGTGGCCACGACCAACCCCGGTGACGTGGTGCTGGACCCGTTCTTCGGGACGGGCACGACGGGGGCGGTGGCCAAGATGCTGGGCCGCGACTTCATCGGCATCGAGCGGGAGGAGGCCTATCGGCGGGCGGCGGCGGAGCGGATCGCCCGGGTGAGGAAGTTCGATACGGCGGGGCTGGCGGTCACGGGGTCGAAGCGGGCCGAGCCACGGGTGCCCTTTGGCACGGTGGTCGAGCGGGGGATGCTGAGGCCGGGCGAGGTGCTGATGTCGGCCAACGAGAGGCATACGGCGCGGGTCCGGGCGGACGGGACGCTGGTGGCGCCGGATGTCTCGGGCTCGATCCATCAGGTGGGGGCCGCGCTGGAGGGGGCGCCTTCGTGCAATGGCTGGACCTACTGGCACTTCAAGAGGGAGGGCCGGATGATCCCCATCGATATCCTGAGGCAGCAGATCCGGGCCGAGATGGACCCGCACTGAGCCGACGATCCAGACAAATCAGGGATGCCTGAGCCGCGGTCCGCCTGCGGCACACTCCCCGCCCTGTCTTCAGGGCGGGGCCTTTTCGTTGTGTGGCCTGGGGCGTGACTCGGGGCGTCCGAGCTCGGACGCTTTGGTGGGCCAAATGAAATCAAAGGGTTGTGCGGGCGCATTAACTCGGCGTTCACAAATCCGGCTTCTGCTCGCCAGCGTCGTCCGGGTTTGATCGGCGTCAGGCGGTGGCCGGAAGGCTGCCGCGCAGGTAGAGGCGCACGGCGCGGCGCACGGTGGATTCGGTTTCCATCGCGGTGCTTTTGCCGCAGTCGATGAAGCGGCGCTGCATCGCTCCGAAACCGAGCCAGAGCGACATCAGGTCTTCGGCCGACTGCACCGCATCGCCTTCGGCGATTTCGCCGCGCGCCATCGCTTCGGTCAGGAGCGAGGCGAGCAACTGGCGCACCCGTCCGGGGCCGGCGTCGAAGAAGCGTCGGGCCACGTCGCTGTTGCGATGGGCTTCAAGGCTGAGGGCGCGGTCGAGCGCCTGATGACAGGGTTCGCCCAGCATGTTCACGAGGGCCATGCCGAAGCGGACGAGCCGGTCTTCGAGATTGCCTTCGCCCCCGATTTCGGCGGTGAGTTCGTGGGAAAGCCGATCCGTCTCGCGCTTGACGATGGCTTCCAGGATGGCGGCCTTGTCGCCGAAATGGGCATATACCGTGACCTTCGAGACGCCAGAGGCCGCGGCGATGGCCTCGATCGGGGCGCCCTGGATGCCCTTTTCGGCGAAGAGATGCACGGCGGCGTCGAGGATGGCCTCGCGCTTCTCCAGGTCTTTCGGCCGGCCCGGCGATTTCACGGTCATGTCCGTCGCCTCGTTGCACCCCTTCGGGACTGCGGACAAGGCTAAGGACTCATGTTTGACGAAGCAAGTCATGGCATACCTCCAGACAGACCGAAGCCGGCCCCCGCAGGGGACCGGCCTGGGCTGTTCTTGCGGCAGGGATCAGTCCGAGATCGAGGACTGCATCAGCACCAGTTCCGACAGGGAGTAGTCGTCGGGGTTCACGCCGAGGGTCTTGGCGAGCTGGATCTTGCCCGGGTTGGCCGAGGCATCCGGCGTGTTGCGGTTGGCGTGCGACAGCCAGTATTCCACGCGGACCGCATCATTTTCCTTCTGCGCTTCGATCAGGCCGACCAGTTCCGCCTGGGTGTACTGACCAGGCTGCACGCCAGCGGCGCGGGCCAGTTGTTCCAGACCGACGCTGTCGGTGTTCTGGGCCGGGTTGGCGCGGTTGGCACCCGAGATGAAGTAGTTGGCGGTCCGGCTGTCGTTGTCGCGCTTGGCGTCGATGATCGCCTGAAGCTCGGCGGCGGTGTAGATGCCCGGCTGGACGCCGGCCGAAGCCGCGAGTTGCGCGTCATTCGAGGCGTTCGGGGCCGGGGCGGCACCGCTGGCGAAGGCAGCGCCGGACAGCAGGGCGGCGATCACGGCGGAGAGCACGATGGTCTTGGAGGAGGAGGTCATTTGCGTTCCCTTTCAAGGATATGCGTGTCTTCAGGACATGTCGGGGCTGGCCGGTACGAGGTTGGGGACCGGGGAGGCAGCCGTGACACGGTTTGGTTTCGGTTGGCGGGGGTGGGTCTTCGCGAGACCCACGCTCCCCCGTCAGGGCGTTGGGCTCGAAGGCTTCAGCATCTCATCTCGCTGGCTTCCCTTTCGGTTCGTCCATGACAGCCAAGATAGTGAACGGCACGGTTCAGTAAATGAGAAAATATACGCCGACGTTCAGAAATTGACTGTGAGGGGGACTTGAATAGCGTGAGGTCACTTCTAGCGGCTGAACGGGAGCGTTCAGTATCCTCCTGGTCGTTGCCAAATATTATGGTTTTGTGACAACGGGTTAGTCCGATACGGGCCGGGCAGGCCGGTTTCGCCATGACACACCGGACCATACGTCAACTGCATGGCCGGTCTGCATCAAGCGCATGACCTAAAGGCGGTTTTCGGGAGGTTTCAGTCGAGGACCATGCCCGGATTGCCGAGCTTTGCCGATTCTCCGACCCAGGCATAGGCCAGAAGGCAGGGTCCGTTGTGGCCCGTTGTGATGAAATGCCGGGTGCCAGGCGGGTTGAACACCAGCGAGCCGGGCTGTTCCACGCCACCATCGTTCTGCGCCCAGTGGCCTGCGACCGAAAGATAGCTTTCGAAGATGCCCTGGTGGGCATGGGGCGGGTAGAAGGTGCCGGGGGCGAAGAGGACGAAGCCGAGGATCAGGCCGTCGTCCTGCACCGGGCCGCGCGGGCCGAGGATTTCGCAGTAGCCGTAGCTGCGGGCGAGGTCTTCGGGCAGGGTGGTGTAGCCCCATTCCCAGGTAAGGCGACTGGCGACGGCGGCCAGCGCCCGCGAGACGGGCGCGGCGGGGCCGGTGCGCCCGGCGTGCAGTGCCGCCGGAAGCTGCGCCGTGACCGGCAGGGGTTCCGGCGGGCGGGGCAGGCAGGCGGGGTCACGCCCCTGCGCAGCGGCGAGCCGGGAGGTCACATCATCCAGATGGGCGCGGATGGCGGCGCTGCCGCCATCGGGGCTGGCGCCCCAGGCCTGCGCGAAGGCGGCCAGAAGGGCGGACCAGCCGGGATCCTGCGAAAGGCGCATCAGGCGAGGGCGGGGTTGACCGGGACGATGAGCCGGCCGCGCACCTCGTTCTTCAGGAACTTCGGCGCGGTGTCGATCACGTCGGCGAGCGGGACTTCCACGGCCATCGCTTCGAGTTTGGCAGGGTCGAGATCCCGGGCGAGGCGCGACCAGGCTTCCAGGCGTTCGGGTTTGGGGCACATCACGCTTTCCACCCCGGCCAGGGTGACGCCGCGCAGGATGAAGGGGGCGACGGTGGTGGGCAGGTCCATGCCGCCGGCCAGGCCGCAGGCGGCCACGGTGCCGCGGTAGCGCGTGGCGGCCAGCACATTGGCCAGCACCATGCCGCCCACGGCGTCGATGCCGCCGGCCCAGCGCTCGCGGGCGAGCGGGCGGCCCGGCGCGGTGAGTTCGGCGCGATCGACGATGCTGGCGGCGCCGAGGCTGGTGAGGTAGTCGGCCTCGGTCGCGCGGCCGGTGACAGCGGCGACGCTGTAGCCGAGTTTCGCCAGGAGCGCGACGGCGACGCTGCCCACGCCGCCCGAGGCGCCGGTAACGACGACTTCACCCTTCTCGGGCGTGACGCCGTGGCGTTCCAGCGCGAGGACGCAGAGCATGGCGGTGTAGCCTGCGGTGCCGATGGCCATGGCCTGCCGGGCGGTGAGGCCCTGGGGGAGCGGGATGAGCCAGTCGCCCTTGACGCGCGCCTTGCCACCAAGGCCGCCCCAGTGTTTCTCGCCCACGCCCCAGCCATTCAGGACCACGCGGTCGCCGGGCTTGAAGGCGGGGTTGTCGCTGGCCGAGACGGTGCCCGCGAAGTCGATGCCGGGGATCATCGGAAACTCGCGCACCACCGGCGAGGCGCCGGTGATGGCAAGCGCGTCCTTGTAGTTCAGCGTGGACCAGGCGACGTCTACCGTGACATCGCCTTCGGGCAGGCGGCTTTCATCGACGGCAGTGAGGCTGGCGGTCTGGCCGGTTTCGGCCTTTTCGATGAGGATGGCGTCGAACATCGGGATCTCCTGTCTTGGCGCGGGCTCAGATGTCTTTCATCAGGCGGAGCGCGTCGTAGATGGCGGCATGGGTGTTGCGGGATTCCACGGCATCGCCGATGCGGTAGAGCCGGAAGCGGCCCGGGCCGCCGGTGAGGGTCTGGGGTTTGCCCTCGATGAGGGCGGTGTAGTCCACGGCGCCGAGGTTGAGCGACAGCGGCTTGAGGTCGAAGTAGAGGCCGGCGTTGGGTTCTGTGCCGTGGTTGACGACGATCTGGTCGTGGGACTGCTGGCGGGTGAAGCTGGAGTAATCGGTGCCGATGGTGGCGGTGAGGCGGTTGCCGTCGCGGGCGGCAGAGAGCAGGCGCCAGGTGACGGTGAAGGTGGTGCCCTTGTCTTGCAATGCGCGCATGTAGGGGACGAGGTTCATGCCCATCACCTCGGGCGCGAAGGTGCGGTCGGGGGTCATGACCTCGACCCTGGCGCCGGCATCGGCGAGGACCTGGGCGGCCTGCAGGGCGGAGTGGTCGCCGGCGTCGTCGTAGAGCAGCACGTCCTGCCCCGGCTTCACGTCGCCGGAGAGGATGTCCCAGGCGGTGACGGTGAGGTCGGCGCCTGCGGTGAGCGGGGGTTTCTGCGGCAGGCCGCCGGTGGCGACGATGACCACGTCGGGGTCGAGGGCGAGGATGTCGGGGGCCTCGGCCCAGGTGTTGAAGCGGAAGTCCACGCCGCGGGCGGTGCATTGGGCCATGCGCCAGTCGATGATGCCGATCATCTCGGACCGGCGCTTTTGCAGGGCGGTGAGGCGGACCTGGCCGCCGGGCCGGTCTGCGACCTCGAACACGGTGACGGCGTGGCCGCGTTCGGCGGCGACGCGGGCGGCTTCCAGGCCGGCGGGGCCGGTGCCGATGATGACGACTTTGCGGGCGACCGGCGCGGGGGGGATGCTGTGGGGCATCTCGGCCTCGCGCCCGGTGGCGGGGTTGTGGATGCAGAGCGCCATGCCGCCCTGGTAGATGCGGTCGAGGCAGTAGGTTGCGCCGACGCAGGGGCGGATGTCGTGCTCTCGGCCCTCGATCACCTTTTGCACGATATGGGGGTCGGCCATGTGGGCGCGGGTCATGCCGACCATGTCGAGGATGCCTTCGGCCACGGCGTGGCGGGCGGTGGCAACATCGGGGATGCGGGCGGCGTGGAAGGTGGGCAGGCCGACTTCGGCCCGGATGCGGCCGGCGAGGTCGAGATGGGGGGCCGAGCGCATGCCCTGGATGGGGATCACGCCGGTCAGCGCTGCATCGGTGTGGATGCGGCCGCGGATGATGTTGACGAAATCGGCCAGACCCGCGTCGCGGAAGCGGCGGGCCAGTTCCACACCTTCGTCCACCGGGATGCCGCCCGGCTCGTCTTCGTCGGCGACGTAGCGGAGGCCCAGGAGGAAGTTCGGGCCGACCCGGTCGCGGCAGGCTTGCAGGACCTGGGTGGCGAAGCGCAGGCGGTTGTCGAGGCTGGAGGCGTCCCAGGGGCCTTCTGGCATACCGTTGGTCAGCTGGCTGATGAACTGGTCCATCAGATGGCCGTAACATTCGAATTCCACGCCATCGAGCCCGGCGGCCTGCATCCGTTCGGCGGCATCGGCGTAATCGGCGATGATGCGGGCGATGTCCCAGTCTTCGATGATCTTGGGGAAGGCGCGGTGGGCCGGTTCGCGCGACGGGCCGGGGGCCACCACGGGCAACCAGTCGCCCTTGTCCCAGCGGGTGCGGCGGCCGAGGTGCGAGATCTGGATCATCACCGCCGCGCCGGCTTCGTGACAATCGTCGGCGAGGCGTTTCATCCACGGCACGACCTCGTCCTTCCAGACGAGGACATTACCGAAGGCGGGCGGGGAATCGCGGCTGACCGAGGCAGAGCCGGCCGTCATCACCATGGCCACGCCGGCCTTTGCCCGTTCCAGATGGTATAGCCGGTAGCGATCCTTCGGCATCCCGTCTTCGGTATAGGCCGGTTCGTGACTCGTGGTCATGATCCGGTTGCGCAGCGTCAGGTGTTTCAGTTGGTAGGGTTGCAGAAGGGGGTCGCTCGACATGGGCTTCTCGCTGGGGCGTGCCGCCAGTCTGGACGTTGGGTCCGGCACGCGGTTGTGGAAAAGCGACGGTCCGAGGTCGGCCTTGCCCTGCGGCAGGCACTGGCAAGGCTCAGGTCAGGCGGAGAAGCAGCGCCATCAGCGTTTCGCGTTCTTCCGGCGACAGCGGCTTGAGCGTCGCGTCGGAGACGGTGAGTGCCATTTGCCAGGTGCCTTCGAACAGGACACGGCCGGATTCGGTGAGGCTGACGGTCAGGCGGCGGCGGTCATCCGGGTCGGGCGCGGTGGAGACCAGGTTCAGGCGGATCAGACGGTCCACCACGCCTTTGACGGTGGCAGCGTCCATCGCGGTTTCGCGGCCGAGGTGGTTCTGTGACAGCGGGCCCATTTCATGCAGGCGGGCAAGCACGGCCCATTGCGTGGTTGTCACCTGGGGAATCGCGGCGGAAAACAGCGAAAGGTGACGCTGCTGCACGCGACGCAGGAGATAGCCGACCTGATCGTCGAGGATATAGGGGTGTTGTCTGGTCACCCTTCGGGCATAGTCCCCACGGCTGGGACATGCAACGCAAATGCTGCAACCGGGCGTTGACAGGCGGGGCGCTGCCGGTTCAAGTTTGTTTGTGTGCGAATGACGTGAGGCTGGTCGGATGAGCTCTGCGGGCTATCGGCGCCCCGAGACACTGGATGCGGCTTTGGCTGCGCTGGCCTTGGGCGGGCGCGCGCTGGCGGGCGGAACCGACCTTTATCCGGCGGGATTCTCCGGCCCGGTCGTCGATCTTTCGGCGGTGGCCGAGATGCAGGGCATCCGCGTCGGTCCGCGCGAGATCCGCATCGGCGCTGCGGCAAGCTGGACCGAGGTGGCGGCCGCGGCCCTGCCCGCGGGGGCGCGGGCCCTGCAGCAGGCGGCGGGGCTTGTGGGGGGCTGGCAGATCCAGAACGCCGGTACGGTGGGCGGCAATCTGTGCAACGCCTCGCCCGCCGCCGATGGTGTGCCGCCCCTGCTGGCCATGGCAGCGCAGGTCGAGATTGCCGGGCCTTCCGGACTGCGCCGGCTGCCGTTGGAGGCGTTCCTGAAGGGGCCGCGCCGGGTGGCGCTTGACCCCGGAGAGGTGCTGGTGTCGGTGATTGTCCCCGCGGCAGGATGTTCGGGTGTGTCGCGGTTCCTGAAGCTGGGAGCGCGGGCGCATCTTGTGATTTCCATCGCGATGGTGGCGGTGCGGATCGTTCCGCGCGAGGGGCGGGTGGCCGAGGCCTGCGTTGCCGTGGGTTCCTGTTCGCCGGTGGCTGTCCGGCTGACAGCGGTGGAGCAGGCGCTGGAGGGGCTGCGGCTGGAAGAGGCGGCTTCGGTCGCGGTGGACGTGTCGGCGCTGGCGCCGCTGGACGACATTCGGGCGACGGCGGCCTATCGGCGCGAGGCGGCAGCGGAACTGGTGCGCCGGGCCGTGGTGGAGGTGGTGGCGTGCTGCTGACGGTCAACGGGCGGTCCTGCGAGGTGTCGGCGGCGCCCGTGGCGCGGTTGTCAGAGGTGCTGCGTGAGGATCTGGGTCTGAAGGGCACCAAGGTGGGCTGCGATGCCGGGGATTGCGGTGCCTGCACCGTGCTGGTGGATGGCGCGCCGGTCTGTGCCTGCCTGACCCCGGTGGCGCGGGTGGCAGGGCGCGAGGTGCAGACGGTAGAGGCGGAGACGCCGGACCTGGCGCGGCTGCGCGCGGCCTTCCTGCGGCATGGCGCGGCGCAATGCGGCATCTGTTCGCCGGGGATGCTGATGACGGCGGCGGCGCTGCTGGCGCGGAACCCGGCGCCCACCGAGGCCGAGGCATCCGAGGCGCTGGGCGGGGTGCTGTGCCGTTGCACCGGATACCGCAAGATCATCGCGGCGGTGTGCGATGTGTCCGGGCTGGCGGTGCCGGCGGCGCCTGAGGCTGCGCCGGTCGGGCAGCGCGTGGTGCGGCTGGACGGGGCGGCGAAGGTGGCGGGCGACCTGTTCGGCGCGGATGTGGTGCCGGAAGGGGCGTTGGTGGTGAAGGCCCTGCGCTCGCCCCATGCTCATGCGGGCTTTGTCATCGGTGACTGGCGGGGCTGGGCCGAAGGGCGCGGCGTGGCGGGGGTGTTCACGGCGGCGGATATTCCGGGGCGCAATGCCTTTGGCGTGATCCCGCCCTTTGCCGACCAGCCGGCTTTGGCGGAAAGCCCCGCGCGGTTCCGGGGCGAGGCGGTGGCCTTGGTGGCGTTCGAGCCGGGGGCGGCGGCATCGCTGGACGGGTTTCCCGTCGATTGGGCGCCCTTGCCGGCGCTGCTGGACCCGGTGGAGGCCGAGGCGGGGGCGACGCTGCATCCGGGGCGGCCAGGCAACCTGCTGATCGAGGGCCGCGTGCGCAAGGGCGATGCGGGCACCGCGCTGGCGGCATCGGCCTTCGTGGTGGAAGGTGCGGTCGAGACGGCGTTCGTGGAGCATGCCTATATCGAGCCCGAGGCGGGGGCCGCCTGGATGGAGGGGGATATCCTCTGCATCCGTGCCTGCACCCAGGCGCCGGTGATGGACCGGGACGACACAGCGACGGTGTTGGGGCTGGCGCCGGAGCGGGTTCGGATCGTCCCTTCCGCCGTGGGGGGCGGCTTCGGGTCGAAGCTGGACGTGAGCTTGCAGCCGCTGATCGGGCTGGTGACGCTGAAGACCGGGCGGCCGTGCCGGATGGTTTATTCCCGGGGCGAGAGCATGGCGTCCACGACCAAGCGGCATCCGGCGCGGTTGCGGGGGCGGATCGGCTGCGATGCGTCTGGTCTGGTGACCGGGCTGGAGGTCGAGGGGGTGTTCAACACCGGGGCCTATGCGAGCTGGGGGCCGACGGTGGCGAACCGGGTGCCGGTGCATGTGACCGGGCCGTACTTTACGCCCGCTGTCAGTGCGCGGGCGCGGGCGGTGCATACGCATGGGCCGGTGGCCGGGGCCTTCCGCGGCTTTGGCGTGCCGCAGGCGGCGATCTGGCAGGAGACCTTGTACGACCGGTTGGCGGATGCGGCGGGGATCGACCGGCTTGAGTTCCGGCTGCGCAATGCGCTGCGCGACGGGCAGGCAAGCGCCACGGGGCAAGTGATGCGGGCCGTGGGGATCGAGGCTTGCCTGAGGGCGCTGAAGCCGCACTGGCTGCGGGCGCGGACGGAGGCGGCGGGGGTGCCGGGGCGCGGGGTGGGCGTGGCCTCCTGCTGGTATGGTTGCGGGAATACGGCGCTGCCCAACCCGTCCACCATCCGGATCGGCGTGACCGGGGCGGGCGAGGTGGTGCTGCACCAGGGCGCCACCGACATCGGGCAGGGGTCGAACACGGTGATCGCCCA